>NZ_JADYVZ010000016.1:0-132612 GCF_020194195.1 Bradyrhizobium sp. BRP19
GCTTGATATCTCGCAACGCCGAAGCCCACAGCGTCAGCGTATCTTCAACTGACGCGCCACCAATCATCAGATCCCGAATCATGGTCGCCCATGGATTCAGAACCTTCAGGAAGATGCAACTGTAATGCTAGCAGCTATTTCGTTCAGCGCGCTTGGATGCGCAAGATGGGGATGGTCGGTGCTGCCGCACACCGGGCAGGCCAAATTTGGAGCCAGCAGGCTGCGCAGATGAATGGCCTCAGATGAGACCGCCTCGTCGGCGAGCTCTGCGATCGGAACAATTTCCGTACGCGCGGTCCGATCGCGGAGCTGGTCCGCTTCAGCTTCAACGATCTGCCCTTTTGCTGTACTTACCGCCTGCGCCGCCAGCGTGTGTTCCGATGCTCGTCGTGCTAGATCTGCCGATGCCCGAGTATACTGGTCGGAGACGGTACTAGCCTCGCGCAGAGCCTCGAGCGCGCGTTGCAGGTCGATGTCTCGTTCGTGGAGCGTCGCCTCATCGATGCCGGCGAGACTGGCTCTACGATCACCGATTTCACGACTTAAGCCATCCTTTCGCTCGCGATCCTGGGTGAGCTTCTCCAGCAGCGCAGTTATTTCATTTTGCGACAGCGTAGCTGTTTCTTCCGTTGCAGCGGCCGCCTGCCTGGCTGCAGCGTGCTCCTGTTGGAGCGCTCCTCGCTTCGCTAACAAGTCCATCGCATCGCCAAGACGATCAGCAAGAAGAACGCGATCCGATCGGCTGTTTAATTGCGCCGCAGTGGTGCGGTACGATTCTGATGTTCGACCGAGAGTCTCATCAATCGTTGCCAGCGCATCGGCCTTCTCGCGCAGTGTCGCTTCCGCCTGCTGTGATTTTTCCAGCGTATCAATAAACTCAGTCCGAGCTGCCGCCAGCTCAGTGTCGAGCCTTTCGGCTTCGCTCCAAAGGGGACCAAAATTCTTGAGGACCTGTTCTGCCGCTGCGTTGGCGGTTATCGCGTCCGCCAGTTGCGTTGTAGAGTCCGAGTGTAGTTTCTGCGCTTCCTCGCGTGCAACAAGCAAACCGTCGAGGCGGGTTTGGGCCTCCGCTGCCGTCCGCCGTGCATTTTGCAAGTCGCCTGCTAGGGAACGAAGCGGCTCGACAAGATCGAGTTCGGCAAGAGATTGATACTCATCAGCGGCTGCCTCGCGCGCCGCGTGCGCTGCGACCGCTTGAGCCTCAGCCCGTGCGAGGTCGCTGCGGGCGGCGGCGACGCGCTTGAAATGATCTAACCGCCCGCTGTGTTGATCGCGCTCCGCGCCTTTCTGTGCAATGGTTGAAGCAAGCTGCCTCTGCTCGTCCAGCAGCGCCTGCCTGGCTTCGTCATCAAGAAGCCCGATGTCGTCTCGACGCCGCTCCAATTGCTCGACAATTCTTCGTCGTGCGTCCGTTCCATCGTGAACGTGGACCGAGATCGCTGCGTAGATTTCAGTACCGGTGATCTTCTCCAGCAATTCTGCGCGCTCGCTCTCGGCGGCGAGCAGGAAAGCGTCGAACTCGCCCTGTGCGAGGAGCACCGTTCGCCGGAACTGGTCGAATGTGAGGTCGGTTCTCCTCTCCACCGCCTCACGGACCTGAGTCTTACCAGTCGCCACCGCGCTGCCGTCGTCGAGTCGATACAACGAACGCTGCTCATTCTGCAGCCGCCCATTTGCACGCCCTCGAGCCCGATTGGCCTCCCAGCGGACGCGATAGCGCTCGCCGTCCTGCCCAACGAAATCCACCTCGGCATATCCGCTGCCGGCGTCTCGGCGCAGGATCGCCCGGCCATCATGAATTGAAATCGCCTCCCCACTGGGATCGGGCGCATTCTCCCGTCGACCGACGGAGACTCGTGGATACTCGCCATAGAGCGCGAGGCAGAGCGCGTCGAGGATGGTCGATTTTCCGGCGCCGGTCTCGCCAGTGATGGCAAAGAGGCCGGAACCTGCAAGAGGTTCTGCGGCAAGATCGATCTCGAAAGGAGCACCAAGACTTGCCAGATTCTCGCCGCGGATAACCAAGATCCGCATGGCTATGTCTCCGCCTGTGCGCGGTGGAAGACATCGAGATGCGTGGCATCCGGGGCTACGCCGAAGGTGCGCTCAAATGCGAGCTTGAACAGATCCTCCGGATCTCTTTCCGCAAGGCGGATCATAGGATCGGCGGAAGTCACGTCGTTTGACGCCTCGGGTATTGCCGCGACACGGGTGTCGACGATGCGCGCCGGAAAGCTCTCCGCAATGCGGTCGACCTCCTCTCTGAACCCGGGCGATAACCCTTCTCTGGCAAGCCTGATCTGGACGAATGGCTGTTCATGAAGCGGCAGGTCCGATGAGAGGTTCATTGCCGTCAGATGATCACCAAGTTCGCTCAAGCGCATATCTTCCGCCTCAGGAAGGCGGACGAAGGCAACTGGCCGGTCGATCGGGATATGTTCGGATAGAACCGTTGTTCCGTCGAGGCTCACAAGAGTGACCCCGTGCGCGTAAGGCATCTCCGTCGCCGACAAGGGGATCAGTGAACCAGAATAGCGGACGGTATCACGACCGATGGCCTGAGCCTTATGCAAGTGGCCAAGCGCCACGTAGCTCGCTTCCGCCGGGAACACGTCGTGCGGCACAGCATGCTGGCCACCAACTAGAATTCTGCGCTCCGCGCCTTCCGACTCAATGCCGCCCGCAACATGGAGGTGTCCCGTCAGGACGAACGGTAGACCATCCATAGGTCCCCGTAACGTGTCGACCAATTCGGCATAGAGGCTCCGCACGCCAGCGATGACGGGCGAGCCTACTTCACCATCGAGCCGCGTCAAATTCGGAAGGCAGGCTGCGGTTGGGTAGGAGACTGCAAGCACATGAGCAGCTACCGAACCGCTTGCATCAGCGATGGGAACGAGATGACGGGCCGCCTCGACTCGCCCTTCGCGCCGCCGCACATTGCCCACGACACGGATGTTGAATGTCTCCAACAGAGGCCGCGGCGCTTCCAACCGACCAGCTGCATCATGGTTGCCAGCAGCGATCACCATAGCCATGCGCGGATGCGCGCGGCTGAGCCGCACGAGCGTATTGTAGAAGAGCTGTTGCGCTTCCCCGGAGGGGTTTTGGCTGTCAAACACGTCGCCGGCGATGACGAGGGCATCGACATCCCGCTCCACAACGATCTCTTCGAGCCGCTCGAACACCCTGCGGTGCTCGTGCTCCCGAGAGAACCCGCGTAGAGTTTGACCGATATGCCAATCAGCCGTGTGAAGGATACGGATCATTGTCTTTATTCCGCCGGATCTTGCACCGGAGGAGCGCCCGACCATTCTTCAGAGATTGCGCCCCAACCGACGCCACGCTCCTCGGTCAGCGTCCACACCTTCCAGAAATCCGGGTCCGCCGACTGCGGTCGCTGCGCATCGGGCAATTCATCGACCTCAACTAGCACCGGGATCGGCGCTGCCCAGCCCAAGAGAACCGCCTGGCGGGACGGAAGACTCGGCAGTTCGCGCAGCAGTCCCCCGACGTTGTCTGGGACAAGACGGGCTACGAGGTTCTGGTCGGAATCGTTGACGATTCGATGCAACAGAAATGTGTTGCACTGCGCGAGAACCGTTGGAGAAAGCTCCGACGGTCGCTGCGACGACAGGACTAAGCCCAATCCAAATTTTCGACCTTCGCGAGCGATCCGCTCGAACGCTTCGCGGCAGAGCCGGGATGCTGAAACAATATTTGCGTCATCCCCACCACCCCCGCCGCGCACGAACGTGTGCGCCTCTTCAAGCACTAAAACCGTTGGAAGTGCCTTGCCCTGAGCATGTTGCTTTCGATATCTCTGAGATGCCTCAAAAACCAGTCTCGCGAGGACGGCAATTACGATGTGAGTGGTTTCCGAGGGTACCAGCGACAGATCCACAATCGCAACTTGACCGTTTTCAGCGTTAGACATTCCGAGCAAGCCCGAGAGCCAATTCTCGAGAGTCGGCGGGTTCTCGGGCGCTATCACTTGCGCGAGCTGCCGATCGGCCAGCATTGAGCGTATTCGCAATGTTAGTGTAGCAATAAAGTTCGCGACGTTCGGGTTTGCTGAAGTGTCTGCCGAAAGGGCTTCGACATGGTCGGCAATTTTCCGAACATCAAATGGCGAGGGAGCGTCTTCGCTGATTTCTTCTTCAGCCGCTACCGGTGGCAGAGCCTGCTCGATAAGATCAAATAACGGAAGAAAAGCGCCAAATTCCGCGGCATTTGGCGCGTTGTAATAGAAGCGTTGGTTTTGATTATTCCAAACCGCGTGTGCGTCGAAGAAGGCCTTTGCGGCGGTCGCCAAGGTATCAAGATGTGCGCTTGCCAAATCTGCGGCCGGGATACGCCCATGAAAGTCCCGCATCACTTCCGATAGGTTCTTGTACGCTTGGCAGCAGCCGAGCAGCCCAACATAATCTGTGTAAGATGCGCCCGTACCATCGGCGATATATGCGAGAATGCGAGACCGATAGAGACGAACTTGCCTTACTATACCAACGTGGATGGGCTCCCGGAGTGTTCGCCCTGCACGCAAATTTCTCAGAGCTTGCATAAGCAGCGGTCGCTGCGCTCCCGGCTGGGCTTGGGTGACTGCGCCCCATTCATGGCTGTTCCACATCCACGCCGGCAGTGTTAGTGGGTTGTGCTGGTCTCCAGGCTTGAAGACACGCACCCTATCGGGCAGATCGGTAAACGCCCGAGCATATTCACCATTGGGATCTAACACGATGAAACGCATGTTCGGCATTTTGGTCGAATCACCAATTGCCTTGCTAGCTGCTTCCATCGACCACCGAATGAGTCCGGCAACCGTGCAGGACTTTCCACTGCCGGTGTTGCCCAAGACGGCGAGGTGGCGCCCAAACAACTTATCTGGGTCCACCATGATCGCCGCATTTGCTGCCATTGGCGACGAGCCAATTCTAACTCTCTTGTCGTCGGCTCGCGCTCCGACAATGGCTTCGATCTGTGCCGACGTCGGTATTAAGACCTGATCCCCGACCGATGGAAATGCGACGACGCCGCGGGTGAGTTCGTATTTGGTCGTTCCCGAGCTGCGTTCGCGCCGGAAGGTGAGGGTTCCGACCGGGGATAGCGACATTTTCCGAAGCGGAAACGGCAGATCGATCAGGCCGAAATCTTTGAGCCCAGCGCGCTTCGGATAGGGAGAGCGCTCGATGCCAATCCAAGTGATGTAGGCAACCGTCGCTCCAGCTTCGTTAGGGATAAGTACGTATCCGTTCAGACGTGGAAACCCGGCCGGTACGCCGGTATTCAATGCCGTGGAGTGCGGAGCATCCAGCTCGAGAAGCGCCCGAACCTCATCAGGCGCGACCGACTCGACCACACCTACCACAAGACCTGACAAACGTTCGATTGGAGTCGTCATGATCGCCTCACGCCACGCCAATTGAGGACGCCGGAGGCGGTACCGCTGGCGGATCGCTGGCTTTCGGATCGCCCGGACGATGCTTCAACAGTTCGGTCATGCGGCCGGATATGTAGTCGAGCGCCGGTTTTGGCAGATAGTTTGCGACTAGTGTTTGAAGGTCAGAGAAATGAGGCCCGATCATCAACGAGACCTGCGCATTGCGCGTCTTTTCTACGAATGCTTTGAGGCGATCGTCGGCCGAATAGGCCATAATCACCAAATGGGTCGACGGGATCGTGAGCATATCGAGCAGCACTCGATTGACATGATCGTCGCCGAACCCATAGCCGTAGGTCACGACAACGACGTTAGGTCGGCAAGCTGCGGCCGCAAAATCGCGAAAGAGCTCCGCATATGGATATTGCGTTGTTTCGACGTCCTTCGCAGGATTGGGGTAGATCATGACCGTATCGACGGGTTCTTTGGGAATGTCGGTATGATCCGCAGGCGCTCCGAATGGGATGCCCTTGCGATAGATTCGCCGTTCGTCCTTATCAAAAAACCAGTCCAGTGAACCATGGAGCTTAGTCAGGCGAATGACGCCCTCCATGAACCGCGGCTCTCCCCGAATGCCGGGTGGATTGTAGTGGACATCAACTTCAACGCGCGATGCTCGGAAGACCGGGTTCAGGGCACCGACGAATCTATCTATGATCCGAAGACCTGCAAAATCGCAACCATGTTCGATCAGGCGGTCGTAGTTTGTTGTGAAGATGTGCAAACGTTCACGAGATGCAGCGCGGCTCGCAAAACTCAGCAGGAATGATTGCAGAGCACCTTGGGCAGCATCTTTCGATGCGGGATCCTTTCCAGCAACAATCCCGCTTTCCGTCTTCAATAATGAAGTGAGAAAGCCAGACATCTGGGCGTCGATGCCCTTCTTGAGGGTTTGTTCTGCTCCCTTGTCGATGACTCCCAGCCCCTCAAGCAGAGCAAGCGCACTTCGAAACTGATCTTCGATGTTTGCCGCACCTCTTTTCATCGCCGTTGCTCCGGCCTGGGCGTGCGCATCGATCGCGGCGTCATATGACGTGCCAAATGTAACCTTGGCCATGCCTGTGGTCCCTACGCCCGCCAGGTAACCAACCGCTGTGGTGAACCCGCTGCCGAGCAGCAGGTTGAGGTGCTCTGCTTGGAAGACAGCAGAGAGCCACGGCTCGATATGCTTTCGAGCACTATTGGTCAGGGTGTCTAGTTCATCTGGGTCAGTGGGCAGATCGTGCCAGGCGCCTGAGTGACTGCCTACGCGATAAAAGTGCTTCTTATCCATACTTCCCCCAACCGCGATCGCGGCTCTTTTCTCCATCAATCGCGCCATGCGGAACGAAGTAAATTATCATCCCGCTATGCCTCATCGATTGCTGCTCCCGGCGACCATGGCCCGCTCGGCGGCCAAATTCGTTCTTCTTTCGATCCGACAACCAGCGGCATCAAGAAGAGGCGGAGATCGGCGACGGTAACGGCAAAAGCATTCGGTGCGGCTGCCATCCGATCGCGCCCGAGGAAGGCGTGCCACTGAGCAGCCCATGCTTCCGCAAATTCATCGGTCAGACCGATCGGGACAACGGATGGGAGGACCGTTCCGCGACGCTCGAAGGTCCGCTGAATTGCCTCGGCAACAGCGGCCCGGCGAAGTTCGAATGTTCGGGAGATTACCCAGAGATCATAGAAGTCCTTGAGCCGACTGTTGGCGACGCCGAGCGTCACGAGCGCTTCGAATTTCTCAGCCACCACTGTTTCGACCGGATATGCGCGAAGGTGCGGCGTTGGGGCGTCCAGCAGGGTGGGATAGTCGATCTCGACGGCCGCGGGTGTAATGGCGTCGCCGAAACCGATGTCGACCTGGATCGGAATTCGCGCCCCGGCGATAGTTGCCGTTGTGCGGACCCGCACGCCACCATATTCCAGCTCCTCACGAATCGGGGTCGCCATCAGCGCTGCGACATCAAACGTCACACCGTCATCGACAACCGGCTGCGCACAAATGGCCCGGAAGGTTTCGGCAATGGCTTCGGAGTCGCGGTCGCCGTGGCCAAGCAGATCCAGATCGCGCGTAGGCCGAAACGGATCGGCTATCCAGGTCACGAAGAGCATCGCACCTTTGAGGATGAAGCGGTCGCGGTGCGTCGACGCGCTTAGCCGGTAGAGCAGACGCTCGAGCGCATATCGCGTCAGGAGGATCTGGAAATCCGATCGCTCGGCACGTGCCCGATCGAGGAGCCGCGCTCGCACTGATGCGCCGATGTTGCGAGGCTCACGCGCCATCGGACACCATTGCTTCGACGTAGGGACTCATGACCGACCAGACCCGCACCTTGCGTGCGTAATGCCAGAGTTGATCCGGCTTGCATCGGCGACGGCGGAGGCCTTCGCGCAGACCCTCCATCGCGACGTCAAGGCCGATCTTGGTCCGGTAGCGAAAGCAATCGACAATTGTCCTCGCCGGATCCGTGATAGGAACGTCGACATTCTCAATGCGGTGACGCTCGACCCCTTCGGTAAGCGCCGATCCGGTGAATCGCACGAACCGGATAGGTGGATAATCGATCTTGGGTCGCCAGGCGGCGCGATCGATCGCCATCCATACAGCCGACGGCATCTGCAGCGTCAGTTCGTGGTATTGGAGGGCCGAGGTAAGGCAGACCACACCCTTTGGAACCAGGACTGCTGCCTCAGCGAGGGTATGGGCAGCCTCGAGGTGGGCGTCGGGGAGTTGATAGAGGCCACGCGCTGGGCGGACGACTGCCTCCTCCCGAACAAGACGGGCAAGCGTCTCCGGGCCGATGCCTTCGGCGACGAAATCCTTCAGCCGGAGCATTCCTCGGGTCTTCAGGAGGTCGAGCGCACGAAGTCGCTGGGCGCTGGTGGACGGCATGGAGTGTGACGTTTCCTCTGATCTGGAAATATATAGCAGAGGTTTTATCACAAGGTGGTTGGCTTGGGAATGCCCGAATCCTCGGCCATCCCCGTCCTTATTCGAAGCTTGACCGAGAGGTGTCGGACGACGACATGGTCGCCGACCTAATATTTTCTTAGTGCCCGATGAGACGGGAACGCGCGGCGAAGCTCTCATGACCGGCAGTCGCTATCCTGTCAGGGTAATCCGGCCATCCTTCAGCCGATGCCGACTGGCTTGTGCCAGATTGACCGTATTCCGCACGAATTCGAGCCGCGCAATCCCAGCGTGGTAGGCTCGAAACGCCTCGCTCAGGGCATTATCCGTCACCTCAGGCGAGACTTGATCATCCTTGCCTGTCGTGAGCGGCACATCGTCGAGTGATAGCCCGCGCCCGCAAAGAAACGTCCTCACGATGACCTCGAAGGTCATCGGTGGACGGTGATCCATATGCGCCTCGTCCCGCGCGATGCGTTCGCCTGTCACGGCGCAAGAAACCAGACCGTCAGAACCGCTGTGGATGGCGAAGAAGTTATCGCGGGCCTTGTAGAGATCGAAGCGCACCGCACGTCGAAAGGCTTGGGCGACCTCCTGCTTATGGCTGGGTGGTCGCTGGGAGATGCAGTGCGGATAGGAGAAATCCGTGCCGCTGCCGTCGGTGCGGATGATCCGGAAGCATTGCGTCCCATGCTCGGTCATCATGACCTGAAAATGGCTGACGCCACAGCCCACCTTGGCAACATATTCGGTGTGGCGTTCGAGAAGAGCGGCAACGTCGAGGCCATCCTCATCGCTCACTCGCTCACCGGGCTGGTAGCGGTTCAGCATGGCCTTGAAGAACGCCGTTGCGTCGCCTTGCTTCTCGAAGCTGCGTGTCGCCAGCTCGACGGGTTTCGAACGCCCCGCCATTCAAGCCGCCCCTGCTGGTGCTGCCGCAAACTCGAACTGCGCCTCGCAGCCATTATGCGCACATACCGGCTTTTTGAGAGTAAAGGGTCGCTGGAATTTCGTTCGACTGCACTTCTTGCAGGCAAACTGGCTGCGGAAAGTCTTAAACTCCTCCCAGCGCGCTTTCTCGTCACCAATCGAACCGTCGCCATAGGGCCCGTCCTGGAAGTGGCTGCCGAAATTTTCGATCTCGCCCTTCACCAAACTGTCGAGGAAGCGATTGTTGACGCCCGGCACCAGCGCTGGCACCAGCTTGGCATCCTTAAGCAGGCCGGCGAGCGCAGAGGCCAATTCGCTGCGTTCGTAGGAATAGGCCCTCTCCAGCGGTCGGATGCGGACGCTGACCCCGAAATCCCGACAGATGCCGAGAAGCCACTCCTCCTCCGCCTGGCGCATCTCGTTGGCCGCCGACTGGCCCGCTGCCCAACGCGCCTCGATCATCTCATCGCTGACCTTGTGATCAGCGAAACGCGGCCCGTAGGCCGGATCGAGGCCAATGATCCGGGTGAAGTGCCACGCTTTCGCCTCGAGCTGATCCTTCAAATAATTGAAGAACCGCTCGTCGTGCGTGGTGATCAGGATCTGGCAGTCTCCGAACATGGTGGCGATGAGTCCGGCAATGGTGCGCCTATGATCCGCATCGTAGGAGGTAACGATGTCGTCGAGCGCGATGATGGGCGCGCCTGCATTAAATTGCTTGATTGCCGCCATGCGCAACGCCAGCGCCACCGAATGGATCTGGGAGTCGCTCAAATAGCCACCCGGCTGCACGCCCGTGCGGTTCTTGGCGAAATCGATCAGCAGGTTGAGCCGCTGTTGGTTCGTGTCATCTTCCGCCGGCAGCTCCAACCGGATTGACGCGGCGCTCGCGCCCTGGATCCGCTTGTAGATGTCGTTCATCGGCCTCTGAAGCTTGTCGAGCAGAGCTTGCACCTTCTTGCGGATCTCGGCCGAGATTATCGTCGCCTGCGCCGTCAACGCGTCAGAGAGTTTCCCCAGCTGAGTTCGCGTCCGCAGGGCGAGGTCCCGCTCGCTCTGTAGCTCCAGCAGCCGATCGATCTTCGTCTTGGCTTTGATATAGGTGTGGTCGCCTTGCTTCGACTCGATGTCGACGATGGCCTGATCGAGCATAGCGAGCAGCTTGGCGATCGAGGTAACGATATCGGCCGAGGCCGGCACGGCAGCCTGAGGCCAGCCGGCGATGCCAGTTTGATATGCGATGAGATTGGCTTTCAGTTTCGCTTCATCGTCGCCAAGGAGGCCAATAAGCCCCGGTAACGCCGCCACCAATTGGGTATGAGCTTTGGTCGCCGCGGTCTTGGCTGTGTCGAGCACCTTCTTGGCGGCGGCATAATCGGCCAGCTCTTCCAGATGCTTGGCGATATGTCCTCGGATGGCCCCGGCACTGCCCGCCGCCGTGTCGGCTACGGGCGTTTCACAGACTGGGCATACAGCAGGCGCCGGTACACCTTCGGCGAAAAGCGGCTCTGCGGCTTTCCACAAAGCCTGAAACATGGTGCTCGCCGCCTTGCCGCGCTCCTCCGCTTCCTCCGCGACGGCGGCCGACAGCGCCCCCAAGGCCGCATCAAAGGTCGGAATCGCGCCGCTGACGACGGTCTTGCCGCTCTCCGCGTCCGTTACCTCCGACCACAAAGCGGCCGCCGCATTGCTGATCTGACGCAGGCCTGCAAGCCCTATCTTGTTCTCTTCGGCCTTGGCTCGCACTTTCAGCTCGATATAGGCCGGATCACCAGCCGTCAGCGCCACCAGCACTAGCGCCGCGTCGAGCGGGGCCAGGACCGACGTGTTGGCGTAAGCGAGGATCTCCACCGAATCCCAAGCTTTCACCACCTGGGCCGTCTCCCGAGCAAGCTGGGTGTCTGCACGCTGTAGTGCCGTGCCGTCCTCTGAGGCAGCCTTCACCTGCGTGCGCAGCGCGCGAATATTCTTCTGCACCTCGACCAGCGGGCCAAGCTGCAGCCAATTGGCGACATCCGTGTAGCGCTGTTCGGGCGTATGGATTTCGACGAACGTGCGCAGCGCATGCCCGCGGATGATCGGCGGCACCGCGAAGCAGGCGTTCAAAGTCGCACGGTATCGGTCGCTTCGCCCCCGCCGCCGCTCGGCTACCGTTGGTGGCATCCTTGCCCGAAACGACGCCAATCGTGACCGCCGGAGCGATCTTCGCTTCCTCCGACAGATTGTGCGCCATTGCGACGGGGCCGGCCTGGTTGTTGATAGTGCGCTGCCCGAGCCTTTCGAGTGTGCCATCCTTGGAGAACATGAATTCCAGCGCATCGATGACACTGGACTTGCCGCTGCCATTCGGCGCGAAGATCGCTAGGCAACGCTTCTTGCTGAAATCGAATGTCTTTGGTTGGAGATACGCGCGGAATCCAGAAAGTCCCAGGGACTGGAGGAAGTAAGGGTCAGCCATTGGCCACCTCCGGTTTTGGAGGATTGGCACGTTCGCCTGCGAGTTTCAGGATGGCATCCTTGGCCTGAGCGACGGCGTTCTGAGCGGGCGCCGCCTTCAGGATGTACGTCTTCAGGATCTCCGCTAGGCCGGCATCGACACCTTCTCTTTGCTTCAGGCTTTCTCCCAATGTCGTAAGAAATGCCTCCGGCGAATCCGCCGGCTCTGCTTCACCTTCCACGCATGTAGCCCCCAGTTGTTTGCTTCTGACAATACACCGCGACTAACCAAAGGTGAATGACGCTTCCCTTGAAACTACGTGCCTTTATGGGGAAAGCTTTCCCCTGCGGCCGAGCCGAGGTCTCGGCCGACCCCTTCTGCGGGGAGACCCCGCAACGCCCCCGCAGAGTGAGAGTTTGGAAGGGATTTCCGTGACGGGTTGAGTGCCGAGAGAGAGGCTCACGGCGCCCGTCATGGAGTCTAACCCCATGAACATGAAGGTTCTCGATGCCCGCCGTGACATGAGCGGCGGATACAAGGTGGATGTCAGCCGCGGCGACCGGATCGGCCGCGTTTCCTCCGAGTGGTTTTCGCGTCCGGCCGACGAGCGTTACCTCTCGCTCTCCGAACTGGCGGACTCGGTACGCGGTCGGTCGGAGCGCAGCCGGACGCGCGTGGTGGAAACCGCGCTCATCCATGTCGAGGCGAGCCGGACCGACCCGGAGCGGTTGTCTCTTATCTTGCCCGGCTCTGACACGCCGATTGCACCGACCCACTGGAGTTTCGGCCAACTCGCCAGCCTGGTCGGAGCGCCAGCGGCCTACCTCCGGCAGCTTCCGGCACCGCTGGCCGGCATCAATCTGCAGTACGGGCTGACCTCCCATTCCGCCGAGCAGGTGAAGACGCTCGAGATCGAAGACGGTCGCGTTGAGCTTCGCGCCGTTACGGGCCCCGAATACGGGCGAATCTTTGACGACGAACTTGTGGCGGCCGTTCAGCGCATCGCGGGCAACGGCACAGGCGACACGCGCTGGAAGGTGCCGGGTGTCCTCAACTGGACAACCGGCGTCTATAACCCGCGCGTCGACATCACCCAGGACACAACGACCCTCTACGCTTCCGATCGAGACGTTTTCCTCTTCCTGGTCGACGACCTCAACCCAATCGAGGCCGGGCGGCTTCCCG
Source organism: Bradyrhizobium sp. BRP19 (assembly GCF_020194195.1). Taxonomy (NCBI): domain Bacteria; kingdom Pseudomonadati; phylum Pseudomonadota; class Alphaproteobacteria; order Hyphomicrobiales; family Nitrobacteraceae; genus Bradyrhizobium; species Bradyrhizobium sp. BRP19. Next base: position 12,889 of record NZ_JADYVZ010000016.1, read on the forward strand.
ACGGTTCGCCCGATCTCTACTTCCGTGGATTCTACTGCTGGAATTCCGAGGTGGGCGCGAAGACGCTCGGCATGGCGAGCTTCTATCTCCGCGCCGTCTGCCAGAACCGCAATTTATGGGGCGTGGAAGATTTCGAGGAGATCACCATCCGCCACTCCAAATACGCGGCCTCACGCTTTGCCCAGGAGGCAGCGCCGGCGCTGGCCAGCTTTGCCAATTCCTCACCGATGCCCTTCATCAACGGCATCAAGGCGGCCCGGGAGAAGGTCGTCGCCCGCACCGACGACGACCGCAGCGAGTTCCTGCGCAAGCGCGGGTTCTCTAAGGCCGAGACAGCGAGGATCATCGAACGGGTGTTGTCTGAGGAAGGGCGCAAGCCCGAAAGCGTGTTCGATTTCGTGCAGGGCATCACAGCGGTTGCGCGCGGCAAGACCCATCAGGACGCACGACTCGATCTCGAGACGCGCGCGAAGAAGTTGCTCGATCGCGCAGGCTGATACCCGGAAAGCCGGAGATACGGAACGGCGTGTCTGGCAGCTTCGTGCCTTTCCGTTCGTACTGATCGTCCATTTGCGGCGCGGCCCTTGAGAGGAAGAGGGCCGCGCTGCGCTTCGTGACGGGTTGGAGGACCAAAGAGAGTCTTTGGGCCGCCCGTCGCGGAGTATCACCTATGGCTAACGTCGTTCAGAAAATCACCCTGTCGTCCTCGCGCGACATTCCCTTCAATAAGCTGGTACTCAGCCAATCGAACGTCCGGCGCGTGAAGGCCGGCATCTCCATCGAGGAGCTGGCCGAGGACATCGCCCGGCGTACCCTGCTCCAAAGCCTCAATGTCCGGCCGGTCCTAAACCCCGAGGGCACCGAGACCGGGATGTTCGAGATCCCGGCCGGCGGACGGCGCTACCGTGCGCTGGAGCTGCTGGTAAAGCAGAAGCGCCTGGCCAAGACCGCGCCGGTGCCTTGTGTCGTACGCGACCCGGCAACCACCATTCTCGCCGAAGACGACTCGCTTGCGGAGAATATTCAGCGCGCGCCACTCCATCCGCTCGACCAGTTCCGGGCATTCCTGGCTTTGCGCGAGAAGGGGCAGTCCGAGGAGGACATCGCCGCTGCCTTCTTCACCTCCGTCAACGTCGTGAAGCAGCGCTTGCGCCTGGCCTCGGTCTCACCCGCGCTGCTCGACGCCTATGCCGAGGACGGCATGTCGCTCGAGCAGTTGATGGCTTTCACCGTCAGCGCAGATCATGGACGCCAGGAGCAGGTCTGGCAGGCCATCTCCGGCGCTTGGCAGAAGGAGCCCTATCAGATCCGCCGCATGCTGACGGAGAAGACGGTGCGCGCCTTTGATCGTCGCGCCATGTTTGTTGGCCTCGACGCCTACGAGGCGGCCGGTGGCGTGGTGCTGCGCGACCTGTTCCAGTCCGACGACGGCGGCTGGCTCGAGGACGTCGCTCTGCTCGACCGCCTGGTCGCTGAGAAGCTGCAGGCAGAGGCGCAAACAATCGCCGCCGAAGGTTGGAAGTGGATCCAGCTCGCGATCGACTTCCCCTACGGCCATACTCGGGGCTTGCGCGAGCTGGACGGCGTACCCGCCGATCTCACCGCCGAAGAGCAGGCGGCCATCGAGGCGCTCAAAGCCGAATATGCCAAGCTCGAAGCCGAGCATGACGGCGCGGATGAGCTTCCCGACGAGGTTGACCAGCGACTTGGCGAAATTGAGACGGCTCTCGCTGTTTTGAACGATCGACCCGTCATCTATCAGCCCGCCGACATCGCCCGCGCGGGCGTGTTCGTCGGCATCGACGCCGAAGGCAAGCTCTTGGTTGATCGCGGCTACGTCCGACCCGAGGATGAAGTGCCCGTGTCCGAACCAGAGCAGGGCAGGGGCAGCGAACCCGATGCCGCGGCCCTGGACGGCGACGAACCATCAGCGCCCGTTGTCCAGCGCGCCGTCATCACCATCGGCGGGCAGGTCGCGGATCCCGAGGACGAGGACGACGATGCGGTGAAGCCGCTGCCGGACCGCCTGCTGACCGAGCTCACGGCAGAGCGGACGCTGGCGCTACGCGACAAGCTGGCGATCACGCCTTCGGTCGCTTTCCAGGCGGTGCTGCACAAATTCTGCCTGGACGTGTTCTCCCGCTATTCCTCCTTTGGGACGGCGATGGAGGTCTCCGTGCGCAGCGTCAGCTTCCCCGTGCAAGCGCAGGGCCTGAAGGACACACCGGCGGCCAAGGCCATCGACGCGCGCCACAAGACGTGGGAGGAGCGCCTGCCCAAGGACAAAGCCGGTCTTTGGGACTGGCTCACCAGGCTGACGGGCGACGAGCAGGCGGCGCTCTTTGCGCACTGCGCCTCATTCGGCGTCAACGCGCTCTACGAGAAGGGCGACCGCTACGGCGGCGGCGCCACCCCGCACGCCGTCGAGCAGCGGATCGCGGATGCCGATCGCATCGCCCTCGCCGTCGACCTCGACATGGTGGCGTCCGGTTGGCGACCGACCGTCGAAAACTATCTCGGCCGGGTGCCGAAACGCCGCATCCTCGAGGCGGTGCGCGAGGGTGCCGGCGAGCGGGCCGCCCAGCTCATCGACCATCTGAAGAAGGGCGACATGGCCAAGGAGGCCGAACGCCTCCTGGCCGAGACCGGCTGGCTGCCCGAGCCCCTGCGAATGGCCGATGCCGACCAGGCGGCGCCCGGCGACGCCGCGGAGTCCGAGGGCGATGACGAAGCGCTTCCGGAATTCCTCGCCGGGGACGACGAGGAAACTCCGGCCGATCAAGCGGACGAGTCGCGCATGCTCGCCGCCGAGTAGAAGCACTGGCTGGGGCGACGAGGTTCGCCCCAGCCTATTTTTATGCGCTGCGAGCCACCCGTGGCTGCACCCGCAAGCCGTCGATCCAGATCGCGATCCGGCCGACGGCCACGAGGCCGGAGGTTTCCGCCACGAAGCGCCGTACCGCCCGCGTGCTGCTGACTTCGAAGCGATGTCGATAGCCTTGGGTTACGGCGCGATCGGTAAAGCCTTTCAAAGCAGCAAACCCTGCCGCTTCCTGAATCTCGAACTGAACCCTCCAGCGCGTGCGTCGCGGCCGAACATCATCGAGCACTTCGACGCTGATGCGGTGCTTGCTCCCGCTGCGAACGGTGACCGGTTCGATCTTCTTGGTGGGAAACCTCAAGATTAGAGCCATCAAATCCTCCTTCGTTGTGTGAAGCGGTTCGATGGTCTTGTCGGGGCCCGTGAACCGCATGCCGAGACCCGCGCCCTGCGCAAACGCGCGGGGGCAGGTCAGCGGCAGCCTGTTGACCAGGCCGTTCAGCTCTTGAGGCTCGCACCACAAGCGGTTCTTGCTGCGCGAACGCGCAGCGACCCTGACGCAGCAGAGATAAGTTCCTGGCCGCAACGTTTCAAGGCATCGGGCAGAGAGTGAGAGAGGGGCCGGGAAGGATTTGAGCCGGTCCGGTCCGAGAGGAGAGCGCCGCCGGCTCGCTCCCTCTCGCTCTCCTTAAGGCTTCCCCTCATGAACCACCTTTTCTCGATCGCGGCCGACGAGGCCGCCCCGATCTCGCCTGCGCGCGCGCCCGAGGGCGTCAGCGTCATCATCGCTGCGGCTGAGCAGCTTCTCCCTCATCTTGAGCATGGTCGACGCATCGACGCCGCAATCCTGCGCGCCGTCATGGAAGCGGCCTTCGGCGCATCCGATGCGACGGGCGCGTGGGATTGGAAGACGGCCTATGACGTTTGTGAGGTCGCCACCGTCCTGTTCCTGCGCAAATACGGAAAGGCGCTCTTCCGCAAAGCCGCTTCTCCGGCTTCACGACTTTCCGCCTTGGGCAAGATCGCGGAGCTTCTGCCGACCCACACGCGCCGCTCTGCCGAGAGCGAGACTTTCCAGCAATTCTCGACTCCGATTCCGCTCGGCCTGGCTGCGCTGACCGCGGCCGCCATTACGCCGGCGGATCGCGTGCTGGAGCCGTCCGCAGGCACAGGGCTGCTCGCCATCCTAGTCGAGATCGCCGGCAGCAAGCTCGTGCTGAACGAACTGGCCGAGACCCGCGCCATGTTGCTCTCCTCCCTCTTTCCGGCCATTTCCGTCACGCGCTTCGACGCGGCTCAAATCGACGATCACCTCGATCCCACGGTGGTCCCGAGTGTCGTGCTGATGAACCCGCCCTTCTCGGCGATGGCAAACGTCTCCGGCCGCATGGCCGACACGGCGTACCGTCACATCGCCTCGGCCCTGGCGCGTCTCGCCGAAGGCGGCCGGCTGGTCACGATCACTGGCGCAAACTTCTCACCCGAAGCCTCAGCCTGGCGCGACGCCTTCGCCCGATTGCAGGAACGTGGCCGGGTGGTGTTCACCGCCGCGATCGCCGGCGCGGTCTATGCCAGGCACGGCACCACGATCGAGACGCGCCTCACCGTCATCGACAAGGTGCCTGCCGATGACCCGAACGGTTTCCCGGAGTCGCCGGGAATCGCGCCCGACGTCGCGACGCTGCTCCGTTGGATCGGCGAACACGTTCCACCTCGCCTGAGCGTCGCATCAACCGGTCTGCTCCCCGTATCAACCGCGTCAGCGCCTCGCACCGTGCGCGGCTATCTGGCACGGGCGGCCGGGCAGACGGCCAAGCCGTCGGTCGCCGACCCCGAAGCGGTTGACCTCGTCTATGAGACGACAGATTGGGCGCCGCCCGAGGGCGCGCGCCTCAGCGACGCTATCTACGAGGAATACCGTCTCCAATCCATCCGGATCCCCGGCGCGCAGGCGCACCCGACCAAGCTGGTGCAGTCGGCCGCGATGGCCTCGGTCGCACCGCCGAGGCCGAGCTACAGGCCCCAGCTGCCGGCCAACCTCGTCAGCGACAGCATTCTCTCCGACGCCCAGCTTGAGACGGTCATCTATGCCGGCGAGGCGCATGGTGACTATCTCGCCGGCGCCTGGACGGTTGACGAGACCTTCGACCTTGTCACGGCCGCCCGCGATGATGCGCCGAACGCCGTTCGCTTCCGTCGAGGTTTCATGCTCGGCGACGGGACCGGTGCCGGCAAGGGTCGCCAGTCCGGCGGCATTATCCTGGACAACTGGCTGCAGGGTCGGCGCAAGGCGGTCTGGATCTCGAAGTCCGACAAGCTGCTCGAGGACGCGCAGCGCGACTGGTCCGCGCTCGGCATGGAGCGTCTGCTGGTCACGCCGCTCTCGCGCTTCCCTCAAGGGCGCGACATCCCCTTGGCCGAAGGTATCCTATTTTTAACCTACGCTACGCTGCGGTCCGACGACCGCGGCGAGAAGCTTTCGCGCGTCCGGCAGATTGTTCAATGGTTGGGCTCCGACTTCGACGGCGTCATCATTTTCGACGAGAGCCATGCCATGCAGAATGCCGGCGGCGGCAAGGGCGAGCGGGGCGACGTCGCACCCTCGCAGCAGGGGCGTGCGGGCTTGCGCCTGCAGCATGCGCTGCCCAATGCCCGCGTCGTCTATGTCTCGGCGACCGGCGCCACCACGGTCCACAATCTCGCCTACGCCCAGCGCCTTGGCCTCTGGGGCGGCGAGGATTTTCCGTTCGCCACGCGTGCGGAATTCGTCGAGGCGATCGAGGAGGGCGGCGTCGCGGCGATGGAGGTGCTCTCGCGCGACCTTCGCTCGCTCGGCCTCTACACTGCTCGCTCGCTTTCCTACGACGGCGTCGAGTACGAGCTCGTCGAGCACCAGCTCACCGACGAGCAGCGGCGCATCTACGACGCCTATGCCGGAGCCTTCAGCGTCATCCACAATCACCTCGACGCGGCAATGCAGGCCGCCAACATCACCGGCGAGACCGGCACGCTCAATCGTCAGGCGAAGTCCGCCGCGCGCTCGGCCTTCGAATCGGCCAAGCAGCGCTTCTTCGGCCATCTGCTCACCAGCATGAAGACGCCGACCCTGGTCCGCTCTATCGAGCGGGACTTGGCCCAGGGCCATGCCGCGGTCATCCAGATTGTCTCGACCGGCGAGGCGCTGATGGAGCGGCGGCTTGCCGAGATCCCGACCGATGAGTGGAATGACGTGCGCGTGGACATCACCCCGCGCGAGTACGTGCTGGATTACCTCGCCCATTCCTTCCCGGTTCAGCTCTATGAGCCCTTCACCGACAGCGAGGGCAATCTCTCATCCCGGCCTGTCTTCCGCGCCGGCCAACCCGTCGAGAGCCGCGAGGCCGTCGCCCGCCGCAATGAGCTGATCGAGCACCTCGCTTCGCTTCCGCCCGTTCCCGGCGCGCTCGACCAGATCGTGCAGCGTTTCGGCACGGACATCGTGGCGGAGGTGACCGGACGCTCGCGGCGCGTGGTGCGCAGGGGTGACCGCCTTGCCGTCGAGAACCGTTCAGCCTCCGCCAATCTCGCCGAGACCGCTGCCTTCATGGATGACGTGAAGCGCGTGCTTGTCTTCTCGGAGGCTGGCGGTACGGGTCGCAGCTACCACGCCGAACTCTCGGCGCGTAATCGCCGGCTTCGCGTCCATTATTTGCTCGAGCCGGGCTGGAAGGCCGATGCCGCGATCCAGGGGCTCGGTCGAACCAACCGCACCAACCAGGCGCAGCCGCCTCTATTCCGCCCCATCGCGACCAACGTGAAGGCGGAGAAGCGGTTCCTCTCGACCATTGCCCGCCGGCTCGACACGCTCGGTGCCATCACGCGCGGCCAGCGCCAGACCGGCGGCCAAGGTCTGTTCCGGCCCGAAGACAATCTTGAGAGCCACTACGCCCGCGATGCGCTGCGCCAGCTCTACCTGCTGCTCGCGCGCGGCAAGCTAGAAGACTGCTCGCTCCAGACCTTCGAGGACGCCACGGGCTTAAAGCTAGTGGACGACAACGGCATCAAGGACGAGCTGCCGCCGATCACGACGTTCCTCAACCGCCTGCTCGCGCTCACCATCGACCTGCAAGGTCTGCTGTTCACGGCCTTCGAGCAGTTGCTGAACGCCAAGGTCGAGGGCGCCATCGCCAGCGGCGTCTACGACGTCGGCCTGGAGACACTGCAGGCCGACAGCTTCGTCGTCGCCGATCGGCACCCGATCTACACGCATCCCGCGACCGGGGCAGAAACCCGGCTGCTCACGATCACGGAACGCCGGCGCAATCGCCCCATGACGCTGGATCAAGCGCTCGATCATCTCGCCGATGCTCGCGCGGTGCCGCTGGTCAACGAGCGCTCGGGGCGTGCCGCCGTGCAGATTCCGGCGCCGAGCTTCATGCTCGATGACGGCGAGATCGAACGCCGTGTCCGGCTGATCCGCCCCATGGAGCACCATCATGCTTCGATGAAGATGATGGACGAGAGCCACTGGCAACCCGCGGATCGCGAGACATTCGCCGCAAGCTGGAACGCTGAAGTCGTCGACGTCCCCGAGTTCGCTGAGAGCACCCTCCACATCGTCGCTGGCTTGCTGCTACCGATCTGGAAGCGCCTTCCGAACGAATCGACCCGGGTTTATCGGCTTCAGACCGACGAGGGCGAACGCATCATCGGTCGCAGGGTCTCGCCGGTCTGGGCGGCGAATGCTTGCGCGACCGCGACCTGCAGTTTGACCCCACACGAGGCGTTCTCGGCGCTGATGGAGGGACGCACCGTCCTTAACCTCGCCGAGGACCTGCAACTCCGTCGCGTCCGCGTGATGGGCGCCCATCGTATCGAGCTGTCCGGCTTCACCGATGCGATGCGTGAGCGGCTGCGCGCGTACGGCCTCTTCAGCGAGATCATCTCGTGGAAGCTGCGCATGTTCGTGCCGACTAACGAGACCGGTGCCGTGGTGCTGGCAAAGGTGCTCGACCATTATCCGGTCGCGCGCGTCAGTGAGCGGGAAGCCGCCTGATGGCTCGCGACAACGCCTCCGAACTGGCTCACCGTCTCGCGCGTGAGGCGGAGGCGGTGTGCCGCCATTATTTGTCCAACGGGCGCCGCCAGGGTCGTTACTGGATGGTAGGTGACGTCCGTAATACGCCTGGTCGCTCAATGTTCGTGCGACTCAAGGAATCGGTGAAGGGACCCGCGGGCAAATGGACCGATGCCGCCTCGGCCGAACATGGCGATCTCCTCGACGTGATCCGCGAGAGCTGCGGTTTCACCAGTTTTCGTGATGTCGCCAATGAGGCGCGACGCTTTCTGAGTCTGCCGCGTTCAGAACAGGAGCCCGAGCCAAATCACCGCCGGTCGCGAAAATCGCCTGTACCCCTCGGATCGCCAGAGGCGGCGCGGCGGCTCTTCGGCATGTCGCGGTCGATCACAGGGACACTCGCAGAAACGTATCTCCGCAATCGCGGCATTGCGGCTTTGCACGAAACTGGAAGTCTGCGCTTTCACCCACGTTGCTACTACCGGCCCGACGACCACAGCCCGACCGAGACCTGGCCGGCGATGATCGCCGCCGTCACCGATCTCTCCGGCCGCCTGACCGGCGCGCATCGCACCTGGCTTGACCCCGAAGGCTTCAGCGAGACGACGCTCGGCAAGGCGCGGATCGACACGCCGAAGCGGGCGATGGGCGACCTGCTTGGTCACGCTGTTCGATTTGGCGTCGCTGGTGAAGTCATGGCAGCCGGCGAGGGAATCGAGACGATGCTCTCGCTCCGCAGCGTCCTGCCGACCATGCCGATGGTCGCGGCCCTCTCGGCGGCGCATCTCTCCGCCATCCTTCTCCCGGACACGCTTCGCCGGCTCTACATCGCCCGCGATGACGATCCTGCCGGTGACGGCGCCATGGCGACCTTGATCGATCGGGCGCAGGAGGCCGGGATCGAGGCAATCGTGATCTCGCCACGGCTTGGCGACTTCAACGAGGATCTTCGCCTGCTCGGATTTGACGCCCTTCGGGCCGCGAGCCGCATGCAGATCGCGGCGCAGGACCTCGCGCGCTTTATGGAGCTGGCGACATAGCCGAAGCGGGAGGAGGGGCGATGCGGCCGCTTCGTCTCAGCGAGGTCGGTGGTCATGCTTCTACTCGGCGGCCGGAGAGAACCGCACCCACGGCCTTCTGAGAGGGCGATCGGGCGGCAAGCGGCCCGGACCGGCAACCTCGTGGGCCGACTATTTTCCGTCGGCGGCAGAGCCGCCTTTACATCGCGAGGCAAAATAGTCGGCCCCCTTCGGTCCTCCGCTCCGCTTCGGCCTTTCGCTTCGCTGCGGGTGCAAGTCCGTTCCGCCTGCCGCCTTCGTCGCCATGAAGGCCGCGATGGGCGCGGTCGATCCGACGAGGGAAGCCGCAATGACCACCGACCGCGACAACGACTTCGAGCCGCACCACAGCTCATCCCCGACCGACCAGGTTCTCCAGGAACTCCAGCTCTATGGCTACCGTGCCTTCCAGGACGAGCCTGATCCGAGGCCGCTCCCCGAAGGTCACATCCTCGCTGGCAGCGTCGCGGACATCTTCGAGGCCTTGGTGGCGGCGCTGTCCGATACCCGTCTCGAGCCAGACCTCGAAGACCTGCTCTGGTCGACAGTGAACGTCTTCCACCGTGCCATCGACAGGGTCGAGCGCGAGCTCGACGTCAACGAGCTGGCGCAGCAGCGCTCGCAGCGGGAGCAGGACGGCAGCGAGATCAAATCCGTCGAGCTGGAGCGACTGACGGCAGAAGGGCAGACGCTGATCGAGCGACGAGGCGCCTTCGAGCTGATGCGCGACCACGCCGCCGATGAGTTCGAACGCCACACCCACTCGAGTTGGTGGCCGCGCAACGGGTCGAAGGTCAACCACCGCAATCTGACCGCCGCGATGATCGATAGCCGCGATTTCCTGGCCGCGAAGAAGCGCGCCGACAACCAGGTGCTCGTGCCGCCCGGCCCGAAGGTCGCGCTGACAGGCGGTCTCGACTTCAGCAACCACCGGCTAATCTGGGCTAAGCTCGACCAGGTGCACGCCAAGCACCCGGACATGGTGCTGCTGCACGGCGGATCCCCCAAGGGCGCCGAGTTGATCGCCGCCAAATGGGCCGATAGCCGCAAGGTCCCGCAGATCGCCTTCAAGCCCGACTGGGCCAAGCACGCCAAAGCCGCTCCGTTCAAGCGCAACGATGCGATGCTCAACGAGCTGCCGATCGGCGTGATGCACTTTCCCGGCACCGGGATCCAGGACAATCTCGCCGACAAGGCCAAGAAGCTAGGCATCCCGGTCTGGAAATTCGGCGGCGCGTGAGCGCCGCCGTACGTTGTCGTGCAGAATTACGCGTGAGCTCAGGGTCCAATCGCGCCATGAAATAGCTAACGGCCTTCAGGCGTCCTCATCATAATAGTACGAGTCATCAACGGCGCCCGATGTCTCCAGCTCCGGCCGCCTATAGCCGATTCGACCGGCCACGCGCTCAAATGTCATCATTGTCGTAAAAGCGATCGAATCCCCGTGGAACGGCTTATCCGGATCGTTCTCTCCATTGAGAGCACCTGAGACATTTGCCACAAGCACATCGTCTCCGACGTTCAGGCTTACTTTGTCGATGTAAAGCTCGTCAAAAAAAGCATTCGTCGTTGCCATCTCACCCGAGAGAGCGTCCTCAATCATCATGGGATCTTCTTGAATGAAGGACACCTCGATATACTCTTCGAGATCTCGGGTGTACCAAACCTCACCTGAAAGGTAGCCGTTTTTACTGAGAAAGCCGGAGAGCTGCGACGCCAGTTCGTCAACATTGGGTAGGCCCACGGGGAGACCGTTGAGCTGCTGCATCCGGTGGTCCATCAAGCGAAGATCAGGTATTAGGATCGCGGCTTCGTCCAAAGCAGAAAGCTGGTATTTGGGTTCGGCCCTTAAAGCCGCTGCGGTGCAATAGCCAAAATACGCAGCCACGATCTCGTGGGCGTGACCTGACCCGAGCTTGCCGCCGGTCGGATTGTTGAACGTCATACGCAGAAAGTCTGCGCAGTCCTTTTGGATGGTAGACATGGCAAATCCTATTCACACCGGCGTCTTAGTGGCAGTCACAAGCGCTTCATGACCACCGCGCGCCGGCAGAATGGTTGCCGTTCGGGTGTTCGATTGGGAAATCGAGATGCCGCCTTTTGGGTCGCTTGCAGCCCAGGCGATCGGCTCCTGACGCTCAATATGGTGACTTTGTCGGTCGCGCGCAACCGGATTTGTGATGATTCCGATTCCTGGCGTTTGCTGCTATACAGCGTTCGCGCCGTGGTGGTGGTGGAAGGCGCGACCGTCAGACCTTTATCTCACGGAGACCACCACCATGATCATCTTTGGACCACTGCTTATCCTAGTTGGCATCGGCTTTTTCTGCTGGCTGCTGTTCACGCTCGCTGTCTTCGCACTGCCCTTCTTCGTCGGCCTGACGATCGGCATCTGGGCCTTCCACACCGGCGCCGGGGTGTTCGGCGGCATCGCAGCAGGGCTCGTGGCGGGCGGTGCAACGATTTGCATTGGCCAACTCGCGCTCGCCTTCGTGCCATGGACTTGGCTTCGACTCTTGATCATCCTCATCTATGTCGCGCCTGCTACCTTCGCCGGTTACAGCGCGACGCACGGAATCGTCCAGATGGGGATATCTTCACCCGCGTGGCAGATGGTTTTCGCAGTCGTCGGGGCTGTTGCCGTTAGCATGACGGCCTTGGTTCGCTTCACCGGGATGGCCGCAGACGAACCAGCGAGACAACGCGTGGCGCGGAGCTGACGTCAGCACTGGGGGCGGGCCCGGCAGGAACCCAGTCAGGCCGGATCTCACGACGGCTTCAAAGCTCTACCGGCCATCGATGTGGACGCAGACACAATCAGCATCATGGGGCGCTCCAATTCTTCGGCCAATTGCGGCATCTGCTGGATCTGGTCGCGTGTCGGGGTAAACTCCTCGACCCGTCGAATTTGAAAGCCCGCGCCGATCAGCGCGTTCAGGGTAGTGCCAAGCGTCCTGTGGTATTTCAGAACGCCCTTGGCGAACCAGTCCGTCCGACGTTCACCCTCGACGGAATATCGATTGACCGGCCAGGTTTTGCGGCCCTCCTCATCGGAAATCCAGTGCGCATGTGCCGCTGCCATGAAGATCGGATGCTCAATCGTAAAGACGAAATGCCCATCAGGAACCAGTGCCTTGCGGATCACCTGCACGAGGCGGCCAAAATCCTGAACATAGTGAAAGGTCAGTGCGCTGTAGGCGAGTTCGAAAGCCGTCTCAGGTAGGTCCAGTGTGTCCAGATCGGCGATGCGATACTCGATGGCCGTATCCGCTGTGTCTCTCCTGGCACGCTCGATCATGTTCTGCGACAGATCCAGACCCAGGACCGAGGCCGCGCCCTGCTCGCGCATCCAGCGCGAGGCCCAGCCGAAGCCACATCCCAGATCGACGACACGTTTCCCGCCTAGATCGGGCAGCATAGCTCGGATCGCGGGCCATTCAGGGGCGCCGTCCAGCCCATGTACCTGTCGGGGCAACTGGCTGTAGCCAGCGAAGAAATCGGGATTGTCGTAAATATTCTGCGCCATGTCTGCCTGCTGTTCGGCTTTTCGCTCTGCCCCGGACAGTTCCTGCAGATCCAAGCAGAATTGTCGCAGTCTACGACGCGTCATGATCCTACTCAAATCAGCTGCACAAAAGGCATCTTGAATCGGCGGGCTTCTCGCGCCAAAAACGAAAAACCCCGGCATGAAGGCCGGGGCTCCCGTGATGCCACGGCGTACATCCGGCCGCGACAACCAGGCAACAGTTAGCACGCGGTTTTCGAAGAAAATGTGACCTTCGCGTCCGCGTTCTTGAACGTCGGCCCATTTCAAGGTGCTTGTACGACCAGCACGTCGGGCATTTTATTTCCTCTGTCCAAGACCTGCGACCGCGCGAGACAACGGATCCCTTCAAGCTACGATTCGCGCGGAGACTTGCGACCGGATCGTTGATTGATTTAGATATGAACGTGTTTTTCCTTTTTGGAGCAAATGACGTGGCGTTAGGGACTGTTAAGTGGTTCAACCCGACGAAAGGCTATGGATTCATTGCGCCGGATGATGGTGGCAAAGATGTTTTCGTGCACATCTCGGCTGTGGAGAAGGCGGGCTATACCTCGCTCGTTGAAGGCGCGAAGGTCAGCTACGAGCTGGTGACGAACCGCAGCGGCAAACAAGCCGCAGAAAATCTCCGCCTAGGATGAGGCGAGGCTCGACGTCCTGGCGTTCTTTGAGCTAGTCCGAATCTCGCGCTCTTGAGACATTTGGAACATATCCCAGTTGGCGCTCAAGGGCGGCCAAAGTCGAGCGGGCTGAATCCAAACGTGCGGTCGCCTCGGTTAGGTTGGCCCACGCTTCGTCCTGCCGCGAGACAGCTGCCAAGCCGATCTTGATGCTATTCTTAAGACACCGCGGGTCTTGGCTGCGTAAGGCGCGCCCCAATTCAGGCAGTATCCTGGTCAGCGCTCGATGCGCGGAACGTTCTTTTCGCTCCAGGCCGTCGACCACGGCGAGGGTCTCGCGATAGTACCGTATCGCTTCGATGGTTCTGTCTTCGAGGTTGCTATTGTCGCTCATCCGATTCTCTTCTTCCTTGAGCTGTTAACGGGCATCGTCCTGCACGAGATCCTCCGTGGGCTGCGCGGCTCACATGTCGTGACCTCTGCGCCGTCCGACGAAGGGCCTGGCGACGGCCGATAGCGTCACATTGAAAGGGCGGATCAGGCATCCAGCGTGCTCGCGATTCTTGTCTTTGAGCTACACTCAGAGCGGGCCCAAGCGTCGAGGCTCGACCGATCATCGCAGAGTGGCAGTTTCGTGGCGGTCGTATGCGGCATCGACCAAACGGCGACGGATCACAGATACGGCCAGCCGCTCTCGTCAACGGGGCGTCCAGCCGACCCGCGATCGCGCAAGCGGAGATCCGCCTACCTGCAATAAAGAGAGCTCATCACCATTGGATTCGGTTGCGCCAGTCTTTCAGTAGACTCGCAGATCGTCACGCTCTCCTTGATGTCAGCTCTGTTCGGACCGAGCGCACCGAACGGCCTCTTCGATGGGTGGATCTGGCCGAAGGACGGCTGACGCCTCGACCGCCTATGGCGCAATGGCGCCGATCGACTTTCTTCCCCTGCCGGCTGCGCCGTCATTCCTCGCGAAACAAGAAAGTCGCCTGGCTGCCATCCTCCGCTGACGCTTCGGCCCCTTCGGGGTGCGCCGTCGATCGCCTCCGGCCTGTCGATCACCATCGAGGCCGCAAGGTGCGGGCTCGGAGAACAGAGATCAAGGAGAACTACCATGGCGACCATCGGCACCTTCAAGAAGACCGGCAACAACGAGTTCAACGGCGAAATCGTTACCCTCTCGCTGCAGGCGAGGAACGTCCGCATCGTCCCCGAAAGCAGCCGCTCGGGCGACAACGCCCCCAGCCACCGGATCTATGTCGGCCGGGTTGAGATCGGGGCCGCCTGGTCCAAGCGCTCCAACGAGGGCCGCGACTATCTCGGCCTCAAGCTCGACGACCCGAGCTTCACCGCACCGATCTTCGCCAACCTCTTCGCCGATGAAGAGGGCGAGGGCTTCAGCCTGATCTGGTCTCGTCCCAACCGTCGGAACGGCGACTGATCCGATCCGCAATGCCTCGCCCGGCTTGGCCCGGGCGGGGCATCGCTAAGCTCAAGAAGCCGTGCAGAGTTCCGCAGTCAGGCACAGGTGGCGGATCGATTCCGATCAGCGACGGCGAACCTGACGGGCCTTGATTGGCCGTCTCTGATCGGCCTCCGATATCGTTTCGACGATGTCTCCCCAGTCGGGGCAGATTGCGATGAGACGATCCAGAACCGTAGGATCGCGCTCGATCTGCCCGAGCGCCTGAGCACGCCATTGGTCGTTGAAGCTGATGCTCATCAACCCCACACATTCGACAACCGTACTGTCAGGCGGCAAGTGTTCCAAGATTGCCGTCACTATGCCGGTCCATTGTTGAAGTAGGCGCCAGTGCTCAGCCGCGGGTCCGCTCTCCAACCTTTCTTGAAGGAGATCAATCAGCAAGAGGAAGCGAATTCGCCAAGTTTGGGGCCTGAGGTCCGCGACGTAAGCGTCCACGACTTTGCGGATGTCGGCTGGCAAGTGCTCGTACAGGGTGGTCATAAGGCTCACTCTATCTCGCTCAGCACGCCCTTCCGCCCCTGGACTGGTATGCGCGTTTTTGAGACAGACCAGATTTACGCAAAGTTGCCTATCAACTTGTGCGTGAGGTAATGCCCAGTTGATACATAACGTGACAAGGCTGCGATGGAGCACAAGTTTGTTGCCTCATCGAGCGCGATGAGGATGAACCGCCGTTCGTTTGATCAGATCGGTTGCTTCGACCCCTAGCGCCTCCGCGATTCGGCCGAGCACGGTTACGCTGGCCGACACATCGGCGCGTTCAATTGCGCCGACGTAACGGACACTTAGTCCGGCGCCATCGGCCAACTCTTCCTGCGTCATCTCCTTCTTATGGCGTATCCGACGCAAATTGATCGCCATGACCTCCTTGAGATCCATGGCGACAAGGGAACTCACATCGGAACGATCGTTCCAGGAACGATCGTTCCGATTCGTACCGAGCCGTGCTATTCATATCGTCTGGCTTGGGCCGAGTTTGCCGCTTGCGGGGAGCGCCGCGATGCGATTTGCGCATCACGGCACAAATCGCGTGCGACGATTTCCCAGCTTGCAAAGTTCTGGAGCTTTAGATGAATTCTAACCGCTGCATCGATGCTGAGGGGCAATTGCAATGAACGACGCGCCATTTCAGGACCAGCCGCCAATAACTGATCGCGTCAACGCCTACGACGAGAAACATCTTGCCATCTACGTTCGGTTGTTGATGGCCGAAGAGGAGGGCGCTGACTGGCGTGAGGTGGTCAGTGTGATCTTCGGCCTCGATCCCGCGCGCGAACCGGATCGTGCCAGACTCGTCCATAACAGCCACCTCGCCCGTGCGCGATGGATGTCGAAAGCCGGTTATCAGGACCTTTTGGAGCCGCGGATGCAGTGAACTGCGCCCACGTAACGCAAATTGCGATCTCGCGTGATGCAACCTAAGGGTCTAGTCTCTCGTGCCGTCTTTTCGGATCGTAGCATGGGGCACAGAGACGAGAAGACAGACCATGCCGACCCAGTACTGGCGCTCGCCGGAGACCATCGAACGCCTCAATCGCCTTGAGCGCCCGGGTTTTGCCCTTGAATTCCTTCGCCGCAACGCTGACTACCGCCGCGACTTCGCCCGTACTGAGCGCCAGATCGCGCGCGACGGCGCTGATCCCGAAGCTGTCCGAACCAGTTTCGCACATCGATGGAGGTTGCGGTGTCGCCCATGATCCCGCTTCTCCGGTTGGGCCCGAGACAGCCATTTGGCTGCCCGAGGCATCACCGGGAACATTAATCCTGACGCCTGCGCCGCCGGACTTCGAGACCGTCCATTCGATTGATCGCAATGCTTTCGGACTGCCGCTCGTCGAGCGGACAGATGCTGACGGTCGCGAGCTGGTGATTGCGGACGCGTCGGGTGAACTCCATGTCCATTTGCGCGACGAGCAGGCCGCGCGCCGCCCTGCGGTGCTTGTGCCGCTCGACAGTATGGGCGAACTGCGCGCCGACGTGGCGCTACACTTCGCCCGCCGCCTTGCCGGCCAGCGCACAGGTCTTCTGCCGGCGGCGCTGCGGCTGACGTCGTTTCAGAAACGGCGACTGACACAGCTTCTTCACGCCTTCGACGTCCACGACCTGGGCGGCGGTCCGCGAGACGTGGCGGCGAAGGTGCTGGCCTCCGATCACGCCCAGCGTCGTTCGGTCGAGTGGAAGGATTCGCATGCCCGCCGCAAGGCGAACCGGCTCATTCACGATTCGATCGCCCTGGTCGAGCGCGACTATCTGAGACTCCTGCGCGGCCTCTGATCGGCCCGATCCCTCAAAGCCATCCATCCCTGAGTTAATCCGCGCCTCGTGGCAATGCCTGGCTTCGCCCGGTTGCGACGATGGGGGGACACAAACGTACGTCAATTTTCGTCCACCCCCAACGCCTGAACTCTCCGCCACTCTGGCCCGGACACGCCGCGACTTGGCCGCGGCGCTTCGAGGCAAGACGGAGATCTCCCATGCTCGATAGGCTCGCGCAACTCGCCACCCGCTACGTGCGCACCCCCGAGGCCGCGCGCCTGCTCGGCATCTCGCCGCGCACGCTGGAAAAATATCGCTGCCATGGCAATGGCCCGACTTTTCGTAAGCTCGGCGGCCGCGTCGTCTACGCCGTCGGCGATCTCGAAGCCTGGGCCGATCAGGCCGCCTGCAGCTCAACGTCGGATCCTCGCTATCTCGAGGCCCGCGCCGCCGGCAACGCGCATCGCTAAGGCAACGCCTGCCATGTCGCGTCGCCTCATCACATCAAGCGAGCGAAGCAAGCTCGACCCATTCGTTGTCGCCACCGGCGATGCCAGCCCGCGCGATCAGCGCGACCTGATGGAGCGCCCGTTCTTTTCGCTCGCCAAGGCCAAGCGGACGACGCCGATCCTTTACCAGGCCGGCGACATCTGCGTCGAGGTTTATGCGGTTCCCGAGCACGGGATGGCGACCATTTGGGATGCCGACGTGCTGATTTGGGCGGCCAGCCAGATTGTCGAGGCTGAGAACGTTGGCCTGAAGACTTCACGTTTCCTGCGCTTCACACCGTACCAGCTTCTAACCGCCGTCGGCCGACAGACCGGAGCCCGCGACTACAAGCTCTTGAAGGGAGCACTGACACGCCTGCAGGCGACCGTGATCCGCACCAGCATCCGCCAGGGCGAGCATTGGCGGCGCCACCAGTTCTCCTGGATCAACGAATGGGAGGAATGCACGCGGCGTGACGGCCGCGTCGAAGGCATGGAATTTGTCCTCCCCGACTGGTTCTATCGCGGCGTCATCGATCGCTCGCTCGTTCTCACGATCGATCCGGCCTACTTCAGCCTGACCGGCGGGATCGAGCGCTGGCTCTCCCGCGTCGCGCGCAAGCACGCCGGCCGCCAGCCAAGAGGATGGCTGTTCGAGGTCGCACACCTCCATGCAAAGTCGGGCAGTCTGGCGCGTGTCTCTGATTTTGCGCTGCAGATCCGGCGCATCGCCGCGCGTCAGCCGCTTCCCGGCTACCGCTTGCGCATCGAGCGTGAAGCGCGTCGCGAATTGCTGCGCATTGTTCCGGCCAAACTATCCACTGCCCCTGTGGACGGCGCTGTGGAAGCGCTCGGGACTTCGCACGCAAACCATATCGGGATTCCGCACGCAGCCCTATCGGGACTTCGCACGCGTGAACCGCAACTAACGCTTTGGCCGGAAACCGCGATTCCCGGTCTTAACTTAGAGTCTAACTTAGAATCTAACTGTTGTAGTGGGCCCGCGCGTCTTGCGGATAAAGACGACGCTCGTGCTGAGCCACCAACCAAGCACCCAAGCCAATCATCTCTGCCGCTTCCAGGTCGCAAGACGGGAGGCAAGCGATGATCGTCGCCGTACTCAACCAGAAAGGCGGTGTCGGCAAGACCACGCTCGCCCTGCACCTCGCCGGTGAATGGGCGCTGCGCGGAAAACGGGTGACGCTGATCGATGCTGACCCCCAGGGTTCGGCATTGGACTGGTCGCAGCAGCGCGCGAGGGAGAACGTCGCACGGTTGTTCGGCGTCGTTGGTCTCGCACGCGATACGCTCCACCGCGAGGCGCCGGAGATCGCACGCACCGCCGATCATGTCGTCATTGACGGGCCGCCGCGCGTCGCTGGATTGATGCGTTCGGCGCTGCTGGCGGCGGATCTGGTCCTGATCCCCGTGCAGCCGTCGCCATTCGACGGCTGGGCGTCGGCCGAGATGCTCGCTCTGCTGCGAGAGGCCCGCATCTACCGGCCACAGCTCGCCGCTCGCTTTGTGCTCAACCGCTGCGGTGCGCGCACGATCATCGCCCGCGAGACGGCTGAAACGCTCGCCGATCACGATCCGCCGGTGCTCGCCAGCACGGTCGGCCAACGCGTCGTCTTCGCTGACGCCGCGCAGTCCGGTCGGCTCGTCTTCGAGTTTGTCGAGCAGAGCGCTGCTGCCCGCGAGATCACAGCTCTCGCTGCCGAAGTCGCGAGGTTCGCGCCATGAGCGAGCGTTCCACCAAGCGCGGCTTTGCCTCGCGTCCAGGCGATGCCGAGAGTTGGATCAAGTCCAGCGACGCACCGCCACGCCGCGTGGACGACGCGGCCGCATTCACCGCGCGCCTGACCATCGACGTCACGCCGGCGCTTCGCGGCCGCATCAAGGTCGCCGCGTTCCAGCGCGGCGTGACCGTCGCCGACATGCTCCGCGAATTGCTCGCGCGAGAGTTCCCCACTGACGCCGGAGAGCCGTCATGAATGACAATGAGGCCCTGTCGCCGCGCGCCGTGCCGTCGTCGCATCGACAGGGTGTCGCGCTGACCCATGTCGAGCTAACCTGGATCGAGAAGCGGATCGAGCACTGGCTGCGCTTTGGCCGTCGCACTGAAGAGAGGATCCTTGACCGCCGCCGCAGCCTGTCGAGCTTTACGCCGGGCAGCATCTTCGGCTTCGTCCGCTGGGCCTCGAACGACTATGGCACCGTGGTGTCGCGCATGGACATCGTGCGCGCCGTGGAAGCGGGCCAGCGCTATCAGACGCTGCCGTTCGTCCGCCCCGGCGGCGAAATCCTGCTGCGTGTCGATAGCTGGCCGAAGGTCGAGCGCGTGTTGCAGGCCGTCGACGCCATTGAGGCGCTCTCCATCGATCCGGCTGACGCTGCGCCGGAATATTGGCGGCATCTCCACAACCGTCTCGCTGCCGACCATGTGCCGCGCGCCTACACGCGCGAGCAGCATGTCGCCTGGCTCAAGCGTCGGAGCGTCACGCCATGACCCGCTTCGGCTATCTCATGTTGACCTACATTGCGGCCCTGGTCGCTGGCGCCCTGGTGCTCGTTCATCCTGCGCCGCGGCTGATCTGGAACGCCACCGCGAGCACGCCAATAGGGCTCTACGTGTTACATCCGCTTGGAGAGCTGCACGACTTGGAACTGGTCGCGGTACGACTACCGGAGCCGATCGCGAGCTTCCTTGCCGATGGCGGCTTTCTTCCAAAAGGTCTGCCGCTGCTGAAGCGGGTGATGGCGCTGCCCGGGCAGACTGTTTGCCGGTCAGGCGACACCGTTTCCGTCGATCATGTCGATGCCGGTACCGCGCACGATCGCGATCATCGCGGCCGTCCGCTGCCGCGTTGGAGCGGTTGCCATACCCTCGAGCCGGGCGAGGTCTTCCTCATGAACCCGACCGTCCCCGACAGCCTGGACGGCCGCTATTTCGGCGCGCTCCCCGTCACCTCGATTGTCGCTCGTGCGGTCCCGCTTTGGACCGACGAAGCCGCCGACGGCCGCTTCGTCTGGCGTGCAGCCACCCATTGACCCGTTTCCAACCGAGCAACCCAGGAGCTTTCCCATGGCACAAATCGGCCAGTTCACCCGCGACAAGTCCGGCTTCACCGGACGCGTTGAAACGCTGTTCTTCGAGCGGATTCTCACCCTCGTCCCGGCCGAATCCTCCGATGCCGAGAACGCGCCGGACTACCGTGTCCGCCTCGGCGATGCCGACGGCCCGGAGATCGGGGCAGGCTGGAAGCGTACCGGCGAGAAGGCCGGCGAATACGTTTCGCTCGTCATCGACGATCCGACGCTTCCGCGGCCGATCCGAGCAAATCTCTTTCAATCGACCGACGACAAGTCGGCTTGGACGCTGAACTGGAATCGTCTGCCCCAGCGCGCCGAGCGGGACTGATTGCATGCAGGGTCCCGTCACGCGTGCCGGCAACCAGGCGCATCAACGGTCCACCTCCTTGTTCGGGGGAAAGCCGTCTCATCCCTCGGGTTCGCGCAACGGTCGGGCGGCTGCCGCGCACAGCGGCGGTCAAACCGGCGGTCCGTGCGCACCGCCGGTAGGCAGCACGACGCCTCGCCATGATGGCGGAGCCACGGCGGGCTTTGCCGTTCTACTCCTTACCGGCCTGCTGGTGATTAGCGGGACAACGGCAGCAGTCTCCGGGCAGAGAGCGCCGGCGCAAAGTCAACCGGCGAGCGATCACTACGCAGCTCATGTGGCGGAGGCCGCGCAGCGCTTTGGCATTCCGGCAGCATGGATACGCGCCGTCATGCGGGTCGAGAGCAACGGCGATCGGCGTGCCGTCTCACCGAAAGGTGCACTCGGCCTGATGCAACTCATGCCCAAGACCTGGACGGACATGCGAGTCCGCTACGGTCTCGGACGCGATCCCTTCGATCCCCGTGACAATATCCTCGCCGGCGCCGCCTTCCTTCGCGAACTGCACGACCGCTACGGCTCGCCGGGCTTTCTCGCGGCCTATAATGCAGGTCCCGGCCGCTATGAGGAGTTTCGCGATAAACGCCGTCCACTGCCCGCGGAGACGACAGCCTATGTCGCAGCCATCGTCCCTTTTGTCGATGCGGAGGGGGCGCCAGGGCCTCTTCTCCTCGCGGCCTCTTCTCGTTCATCCTGGACGCGGGCGCCGCTGTTTTTCGACCACGTTGACGGTCCGTCGTCTGCCGCCCCGGCAGCATTCGATCGGCCAGCGCTCGACAGATCGGCTGCCGTTCCCGTGCACGATCTCTCTGCGATAGCGCCGCAGTCGGAGGGCCTGTTCGTCGCGCTTTCGGCCACGGGGCGATCGCAATGACTGCACGGCATCTTCAACGTCAATGCGCGGATCGCGGTACGTCTGCACGCACCCTTGTCGCGGCGGCTGCACATCGGGCAGCTCGTGATATCAGCCGTCAGTTTCCAGGTTCGCTGGCGCCCCGTGACGGACATTCGGTTTGCATTCGAAACGCTGCAACACAGTCATACGGGCGATGCCTTCGGCCCGCGCTCTACTCGTCGCTTCGCTCCTCACCGAGCCACCCTACGGGTGTCTCGGCCCTTCGGGTAACGATCGCTATCGCAAACGCTCGGTCAACTGCCAAGTCGCGGCGGATCTTTTCCAATGAATCGGCCACCAGCCAACGTGTTCGGGCGGGCGCTATTGAAGGATCTACCGCAATGACCCGAACCTGTCGCAAATCGCCGCAAGTACCGACCGGACGATGGCGAGATAAAAGGCCGCAATGTGCGGCTCGGTTGGTTGGTTGTTGTTGCTTTCTTTTTTTGCTGATCCGGCAATGTGCGGCTTCGGCGCGCAATGTGCGACCCACCATCAACTCATTGTACGGATTCTCGATTTCGCACATTGCCGAGGCTGGCCATGGCTGAAGAGAACGAATTTCAGCCTCGGCCCGGCCGCATCCGCTCCTCGCGGGCCCAGCGGGCAAAACCTTTCATCGCCCAGGCGCTCGCTGCCGCTCAGCGCGCCGGCGGCGGCATTTCGCGAACTGGCCATCTCGTCAGCCACCGTCATTCGCGCTTCGGCCGCGGCCGGGTCGCCAGCGAACGGGCAAACCGGCTGCTCACCGGCCGTTCGCGGCTGGTGACGATCAAGACCCGCGTTGTCCGGCATAGAGCGAGATCGGCGCCGCTCGCCGCCCATCTCAGCTACCTCCGGCGTGAGGGCGTGACCCGGGACGGGGAGAAGGCCCACCTGTTCGGCCCCGACACCGAGGATGCCGATCCCAAGGCCTTTGCCGAACGCTGTCAGAATGACCGCCACCATTTCCGCTTCATCGTCTCGCCCGAAGACGCAGCCGATATGGCCAACCTCAAAGGTTTCGCCCGCGATTTGATTGGCCGGATGGAGACGGACCTCGGCACCAAGCTCGACTGGGTGGGTGTCGACCACTGGAACACCCAGCACCCCCACGTCCACATCATCGTGCGGGGGGTCGCCGATGATGGTCAGGACCTCGTCATTTCTCGCGACTACATCAAGGAGGGTATGCGAGCCCGTGCCCAGGACCTGGTCACACAGGAGCTTGGACTACGCTCCGATCTCGACATCCACCGCTCGCTCGAGCGCCAGGTCGAAGCCGAGCACTGGACCCAGCTCGACCGCCAGCTTGTCCGGGATGCAGACCGGCATGGTGTCATCGAGCTTGCTCCCGAGCCGGGGCGGCAGCCCGATCAGTTCCATGCGTTGAAGGTGGGCCGGCTGCGGCGCTTGGAGAGCCTTGGCCTAGCTCATCAACTCGGGCCCGGCCAATGGTCCATGGACGAAGCCGCCGAGACGACGTTGCGCGAGCTCGGCGAGCGCGGCGACATCATCAAGCGCATCCACCGCAGCTTGAGCGAACGCGGCATTGAGCGTGGGAGCGCCAACTATGTGCTGGCAGGCGAAAGCCTCGACGTTCCTGTCATCGGCCGCCTCGTCGATCGCGGCCTTGACGACGAGCTCAAGGGAACCGCCTATGCCGTGGTCGACGGCGTCGATGGCCGCACCCACCACATCAGGCTGCCCGATCTCGACGCCGCCGGTGACAGCGCACCGGGCTCGATCGTCGAGCTCCGCAAATTCGATGACGCGAGAAGGCAACGGCGCGTGGCATTGGCGGTGCGCTCCGATCTCTCGATCGAAGCGCAGGTGAGGGCGAGCGGCGCGACGTGGCTCGACCGGCAGGCGGTCGCCCGCGATCCGGTGCCGCTTGGCCAGGTCGGCTTCGGCGCCGAGGTCCGCAGCGCCATGCAGCAGCGGGCCGAGCAGCTCATCGAACAGGGGCTCGCTGAGCGCCAGGCGCATGGGCTGGTGTTCGAGAAGAATCTCATCGGCACGCTGCGGCGCCGAGAATTGGAGGATCTCGGCAAGCAGCTCGCCGCCGAGACCGGCCAGCCACTCAACCCGTCGGCTGGTGGCGAGTATGTGGCGGGCACCTATCGGCGGCGCTTCGCGCTCGCTTCCGGCCGCTTCGCCATGATCGACGATGGTCTCGGCTTCCAACTCGTGCCCTGGACGCCCTCGCTCGAAAAGCAGCTCGGCCGGCATGTCTCCGGCGTCGCTCGCGCGGATGGCGGCATCGATTGGGGTTTTGCGCGCAACCGGGGGCTCGGCTTGTGAGCGATCCTTCCAGTCACCGACGTCAGGAGAGGGCCGCCGCCATGTCCGCGACCAAGATTCTCTGGGGGCAGGTCATCACGGTCTTCGCAATCGTCGTGCTGATGATCTGGGCCGCGACGGAGTGGACGGCCTGGCGGCTTGGCTTCCAGCCCCAGCTCGGGCAGCCCTGGTTCGAACTGCTCCATTTTCCGTTCTATCTCCCGCCGGCCTTCTTCTGGTGGTGGTACGCTTACGATGCCTATGCGCCCTCAATCTTCACCGAGGGCGCCTACATCGCGGCATCCGGCGGCATCATCGCCGCAGCCGTTGCGATCGGCATGTCGGTCTGGCGCGCTCGTGAAGCGAAGAATGCTGAGACCTACGGGTCTGCGCGCTGGGCTGAGGCAAAGGAGATCGAGCAGGCTGGCCTGCTCGGCCCCGACGGCGTCGTGCTCGGCCTATTTGAGCGCACCTATCTTCGCCATGATGGGCCGGAGCATGTCCTGTGCTTTGCTCCCACAAGATCGGGCAAGGGCGTCGGCCTGGTCATCCCGTCCCTCCTGACTTGGCCGGGCTCGGCGATCGTTCACGACATCAAAGGCGAGAACTGGCAGCTCACTGCCGGCTTCCGCGGCCAGCACGGTCGCGTCCTTCTGTTCGATCCGACCAATGCAAAGTCGTCGGCCTATAACCCGTTGCTCGAGGTCCGCCGCGGCGAGTGGGAGGTGCGCGACGTCCAGAATATCGCCGACATCCTGGTCGACCCCGAGGGTAGTCTCGAGAAGCGGAACCATTGGGAGAAGACAAGTCACGCCCTGCTCGTCGGTGCCATTCTCCACGTGCTCTACGCGGAGGAAGACAAGACGCTTGCCGGTGTTGCTGCGTTCCTGTCCGATCCAAAGCGGCCGATCGAGACGACGCTTGCCGCAATGATGCGGACCGCGCATCTCGGTGAGGCCGGTGTCCATCCCGTTGTCGCGTCCGCCGCGCGCGAGCTGCTGAATAAGTCCGGCAACGAACGCTCCGGTGTCTTGAGCACCGCGATGTCGTTTCTGGGCCTCTACCGCGATCCGGTGGTGGCGGAGGTGACGCGACGTTGCGACTGGCGGATCACCGACATCGTCGGCGGAGAGCGAGCGACCACACTTTACCTTGTCGTGCCGCCATCGGATATCAACCGCACCAAGCCGCTGATCCGCCTGATCCTCAATCAGATCGGCCGTCGCTTGACCGAGGATCTGCAGGCTAAGGGGGGCCGGCGCCGGCTCCTCTTGATGCTCGACGAGTTTCCGGCGCTCGGCCGGCTCGACTTCTTCGAGTCAGCGTTGGCCTTCATGGCGGGTTACGGCATCAAGAGCTTCTTGATCGCCCAGTCCCTGAACCAGATCGAGAAAGCCTATGGGCCCAACAACTCCATTCTCGACAACTGTCACGTCCGGGTCAGCTTCGCGACCAACGACGAACGGACTGCGAAGCGGGTGAGCGACGCCCTCGGCATGGCGACCGAGATGAAAGCGATGAAGAACTATGCCGGCAGCCGGCTGGCGCCCTGGCTCGGTCATCTGATGGTGTCGCGGTCAGAGACCGCCCGTCCGCTGCTGACGCCCGGCGAGATGATGCAGTTGCCACCATCCGATGAGATCGTGATGATGTCGGGCCTCCATCCGATCCGCGCCAGGAAGGCGCGCTATTACGAGGACGGGCGCTTGCAGGAGCGCATCCTGGCGCCGCCGGCGCTGACCAAGGCCAAGAACAGGCGGCCAGACGATTGGAGCTCGCGGCCTCTGCCGCCGCGCCCAATGGCATTGCAGGCATCGACCGACGACCCGACGGATGACGAAGACCCCAAGACCGCGGATCGGCGGCGGCATCCGGAATTGGATTGCGATACCGCGGAAAAGAAGGAACCGCTCGACAACGAGTTCGCGTCTGACGTGGCCGACGAGTTCGATGAAGATCCCCCGCGGATCAGGCGCATGAACGACATGATGCGGGGCGTCGCGCGCCAAGCCTCGCTCGATCCTGGCGATGATCTCGGATTGTGAGGCAAGCATGACCGCAGCGAAGAAGAAGGCGCAGATGTCGGTCTATCTCGATCCTGATGTCATGAAGGCGCTGTCGGCCTATGCCGCCCGGCGCGAGCAATCGCTCTCGCTCATCGCCGAAGCCGCCATTGCGTCCTTCCTGTCGCCAGATGCTGACGAGCGGCGGGAGGCCGCAGTTACCAAGCGCCTCGACCAAATCGATCGCCGGGTCGCGCGTCTTGAGCGGGATGTCGGGATTTCGGTCGAGACCGTCGCTCTCTTCATCCGCTTTTGGCTTGCGACAACACCGCCACTCCCCGAACCGGCTGCAAAAGCGGCCAAGGCGCAGGGGGGCGCGCGGTGGGACAATTTCGTTGCGGTGCTCGGCCGCCGGCTCAGTCAAGGGCCGAAGCTGCGGCAGGAGATCCCGGATGACATGGATGGCATTCAGCCCTCTGCTCGTCATGAACGAGCAGAGTCAGACGGCAAATAAGAATTCAAGTAGCGCCAGCTATGCTCTAATCCATTCGCTCGCGGATTGTTGAGTGCTTGCTCGTACTGATCCACGTCCTGGGCCATACTAGATTATGGACTTGGGGACCGTCGCACAGATAGTCACTCAGCAGAGGTCTGAAATGGAACCCCAATGGCTTACCTACGCAAAACGTCTCCAGGCGATTGCTTCGACTGGTCTGCATTTCTCAAAGGACCCATACGATCGGGAACGGTTCGACGAAATCGCCACCATCGCCAATGAGATGCTGGCGACTCTTGGTCATGTTCCGATCGAAAGGATCGAAGCTCTCGTTTCCGACTTCGCTCGCGGTTACGCCACACCCAGGGTCGACGTGCGAGGAGCAATCATTGAGGATGATGCGATCTTGCTTGTGCGTGAGCGAAGCGACAGCCGCTGGACGCTCCCAGGCGGCTTCGCCGACGTCGGACGATCTGTTGCGCAGAACATCGAGAAAGAGATGCTCGAAGAAGCTGGCTTGCGATTTACTGCACGGCGTCTTTACGCCGTTCGATACAAGGCGAGCGGTTCTTATTCGGCAGATGTCCGGGATTTCTACAAGATGTTCTCCTTTGCGATCGCGTCGGCTGCGGCGAACCTGCCTCTGGTGGAGAGACGAGCGAAGTGGGGTTCTTCCGGCGCAATGAACTGCCACCCCTATCACATGCAAGGGTGCTAGAAAGCGATATCGAAGCTGCATTTGCGTTCTCGGCCGATGCGCATAGGCCTGCCGTGTTTGACTGATGAGCGGCTCGTGTATGCCAAGTAGCCGATTTACAGCTCCTGCATCTTCTGTTGGACAACGGTAAACCGGATTAACTGAAACTCTTGCCGTCGCACCCGAAAACCTGCCGAGCAATTGACCCCTTCTCTGGGTCGGCCTCATCTACCCTGCAGCGGAAAGGAAACAGGGCGCGCACTTTTCCATCCGGCTAATAGCTCGTCTGGTAAGGCTCGGCGGATGCTGATCAGCCTATCCCAGTAGCAGCGGAAAGATCCGGATAGCGTTCACGAAGCAGATCAAGAAATGGCCGCAGCGATGGATCGCTGTTGGCATGCCGCCAGTACGCGCGGAAGCTCATTCGTGTCGGACCGTCGGCATCGCGAACCTCTCGGAAGGAAGCACCTGGATAAGCAGCGCCGGTCGCACCTTCAAGGGCCAGCAAGACACCCCAGCCTGCGCCGACCAAGGTGAGCAGTCGCTCGAGCGCCACATCATGGCGAAGCACTGGACATGGATCGGAGCCTCCCATTTTGCTGACAAGCAGCTTGTGGAATTCCGGTCCCGGGCCATGCTGTGACAACAAGAGCGTCTCGCCCCTCAACTCGCTCCAATGAACTACTTTGCGGGCCGTCAGCGGCTGGTCTTCGGGGAGAGCGAGGACGACGCTCCAGACCAATAAGGACTTGTCGTTCCACTTTGGATTCGGTTCCGCTACGAAGCGATATCAATGGTCGAACTGATGAGATCGGAGATCAGTTGGTCTCTCGCTCCATCGACGAGATGCGTATCGACATCGGGAAGCGGCGTCGATGGTCGAGGAGAGTAGCCCGCTAATTGCCGGCGGAGATAGAAGCGTGGATGCCAATGATCAATCGACCGCATTCGCCGCGCGATTGGATCTTGAGTTGAGCCGTCAGTGCTTCCGTATCGCCCACGATGCGCCGGGCAGCATCGAGGAATTCTTGACCGTCCATGGTTGGTCGCGTGCCACCGCTAATGCTCTCGAAGAGCTTGCTGCCTAACGTGTGTTCGAGACTTCGCAGGCAGCGACTGAGCGTTGATTGCCTAATTCTGAGCGTCTCTGCCGCCTGACGAAGGCTCCGATCCTGGAATGCGGCGGTCGCCCAGCGCAGGTCTCGAAATTCGGTCGAACCGTTATGGCTGTCTGCGTACAGATCGATACATTTTACGAATTGTGCGCGTCTTGCCTCCGCAATTAACGCGAAGCACATCGCAGGCACGACCATTGCGAGCCCAGCACGATGTGCTGGGCTCGCAGTCGAGCCGGCGCAGCGAATCACCATTCAATTTCCGACAAATTTCGGCGGCCGGCTTACTGTGAACGCCTGGGCCCCTTCAGACGCATCTTGTGTGCTCATAAGGAACCGATTGAACATCTGCTCTATCCGGAGCCCCGTTGCCAAGTCGACGTCCCTGCTCCGAAGGGCAAGTTCCTTTGACGCCTGCACAGCGAGCGGCGCGTTGCGAGCAATCCGATGTGCATATTCCAGCGCTGCAGGCATCAATTCATCGGGCGCAACAACCTTGTTGATGATTCCCCAACCTCTCGCCGTCTCTGCATCAACATCGTCGCCGGTCAGGAGTAGTTCCATCGCGAGCGGATACGGCAAATTCATCAACGTCCGTTGTGTGCCGCCATTGCCTGCGATGATCCCTCTCTTGATCTCTGGTAAGCCGAAGCGTGCGTGAGAGGCGGCAATGCGAATGTCGGTTGCAAAAAGGAGCGTCATTCCACCTCCCAAGCACCACCCATTCACGGCTGCGATGATCGGTTTCCAAACCTCCAACCCTCGATTGAGAAGCTGCTCCGTTTGTGTCAGCCACATTTCGCTTGCGCTTGGCGGGTTCGGTATGAACTCCTTCAGATCTGCGCCTGCGCAGAATGATTTTGTGCCTGCACCAGTGACGATGGCCGCACGAATATTTGCGTTGTCCCGCACCTCTATCCACGCCGCGGAAAGCGATTGATAATGCTCTTGATTCAGCGCGTTGAGGCGATCGGGACGGTTGATGGTTACCGTCGCTATCCCATCGTCGATGGTAAGATCAATGCTCATGTCTAGCCTTCTGTCTAGTCTTCGAGTGAGATGTTGGCTGGCGCATGAGGCGCGATCTGCTTCGAATAGGCGACCACATGTCGTTCCATACGCCTGCGTGCGGCCGCTGCGTCTTGGCGCAAGATTGCATCCATTACGCGCCGATGCGCTTTGGCCACCGCGACCCGCGATTCAGCCGTATTGAATTCATCGATGTCGGTTGCTGCGTGCATGACGTCTGAAATCGCGAGCATGAATCCGATCAACAGGTCGTTGTGGCTCGCCTGCATTACAGCTAAGTGCCACTTTGTGTTGGCCTTGAGATACCGGCTTACATCATCCAAGGATGACTCCAATTCCAGGCATGCGCGCTCCATACGCTCAAGGTCGTCATCGGTACGGTGGATCGCTGCTAGGCTCGCGCCGTTTGGTTCGAGCGCTTCTCGAGTTTCAATAATCGCTTGAAAGGGGAGCCGGCGGCCGCGAATCAGGAGTTGAATCGGGCGGGTCATGATCGCCGGCCCAGGCTTCTGCACAACGGCCCCGCCGTTTCGCCCGGGTCGCGTCGTGATGAGATCGTCTGCTTCTAGCAGGCTAAGCGCCTCGCGAACCGAGGTGCGACTAATCCCAGTCTTTTCTACAAGCTCGCGCTCGGAAGGAAGAGGGTCACCCTCTCGCAGTTCGTCATTCAAGATTTTCTCGCGCAACATGGCTGCGAGGACGCCGGACTTCTTCGGCGTCTGAATGACATCGATGTCCAGGGTGGGCTTATCTGGCTTCATTGCGGTCTTACCTCGCGTCGAACAATTGGTCCAACAATTTGCTTGACGGACCGTTACCATAGGTCCTACATTTAGGCCAGAGAAATTCGATTGGTTTATTGGCATCACCTGAATCGCCGAGTTCGATGACGATGTACGCAGAACGATCAGGGACGAACGATCGCGGCAGGCTTGAGATTCGCGACGTGAGCAAGCGCTTCGGTAATCTAGAAGTCGTGCGTTCGACGTCACTCTCGATTGAGCCGGGGCAGTTCGTGACTTTGCTTGGACCGAGCGGCTCAGGAAAAACTACCCTGCTCAAAATGATTGCGGGATTCGAACAACCCTCTACAGGGGCAATACTGATAGGTAACCGCGAGGTCACAGGTCTAGCCCCGCAAAAGCGCAACGTCGGTTTCGTATTCCAGCAATACGCGCTGTTCCCGCACCTTACAGTCGCTGGCAATCTGGCCTACCCACTTCAAATGCGCGGGATGCGAAAGCGCGAGATTGAAGTCGCGGTTAAAGAAGCGCTTGAGATGGTGCGGCTCTCGCACTTGGCAACTCGACGACCTTCGGATCTCTCCGGTGGTCAACAACAGCGCGTCGCGCTTGCTCGGGCCGTGATATTCCGTCCGCCGGTGCTGCTGATGGACGAGTCGCTTGCGGCGCTTGATAAGCGGCTACGTGAGGAAATGCAGCTTGAGATCCGCAATCTTCAACGCGAGCTGAAGATTACCACGATCGCTGTCACTCACGACCAAACCGAAGCACTCGTGATGTCGGACGTGATCGTCGTTATTAACGATGGGGTAGTTCAACAGACTGGCAATCCCGCGGACCTCTACTACCGACCCCAAAATGAATTTGTTGCGGGCTTCCTCGGTGAATCCAACGTCCTCAAAGGGCGCGTCGAAGTGGATGCGGGCCGAGCTGAGCTGGTGTTGGGCTCAGGACTGCGAGTCCAGATGGATGAGCCCTCCTCAGTTAGCTCGGGTGCATCTGTCACCTGCCTCGTTCGCCCTGAGGCCATCGACCTATTCCCGCCTACAGCAGATGCATCTCGTGAACTGCGAGGCCGAGTCCTTCAGCGCATCTTCTGCGGCGACACGTTCCGAGTGACTCTGCAATTGTCGGACGGCACCCGTCTTTTATCGAAGCCGATCGGCGGCAATTCTCGATGGCTGCCCGAGCCGGGCGAAGACGCTCGAGTTTCCTGGCATCCCTCCGAGTTAGTGCTCATCTCCCCAGTGCCGAAAGGAAGCCACCCATGACAATCGAAAGCCGCATGACCACGCGCCGTCGCTTCGTTGCCACGATGGCGACCGCTTCCGCCGCGCTAGCTCTTCCTGCGATACGGGCGCGCGCGCAGAGCAGCAAGGAGCTTGTCTTTGCAGGCTTCGGTGGCGCTTATCAAGAAGGGCAAGTCAAGGCGCTGTTCGAGCCATTTGAGAAGGAGACCGGCATCCGTATCGTTGCGACAACAGGCGTTGAACTAGCGCGCCTGAAAGCGCAGGTGGGCTCCCGCAATGTCGAATGGGATCTGATCTCGCTGCCAGATCGCCTGCGCTACACGGCTCTGCTCGATGGGCTTCTTGAGAAGTTGGACTACAGCAGATTTTCAGCCGCGGATCTGCTTCCCCAGACGGTGACCGACTACTGCTGTGGCTGCGTCACGTTCGCTGCGCAACTTGCCTACAATAGTGAGGTATTCAGCGCTCAGTCCGTCCCTACTACGTGGAGTGACGTGTGGGACACGGACAAGTTCAAGGGGCGCCGCGGCATGCTCTCTTCGGTCACTTATTTACTGGAGTTCGCACTCCTGGCGGACGGCGTTCCGAAAGAAAAGCTCTATCCGCTCGACGTCGAAAGAGCTCTCAAAAGCTTGGAAAAATTTAAGCGAACCGCCGTCTGGTGGACCCAGTTCCCACAGGTCGAGCAGATGCTTCTTTCGCGCGAGATTGTAATGACGCCATGGACCCGAGGTGTCACATCCCAACTCGCGGGCAAGCCTATTCGCGTTTCGTACGAAGGGGCCGCAATCTCATACGAGGGCTGGGTCATTCCAAAAGGATCGAAGAACTACGACCAGGCGATGCGCTTTATCGAGTTCGCGATTCGCCCCGACCGTCAGGCTGAGCTCACAAAGTACATCGCATACGGACCAACAAATCGTAAGGCGCTTCCACTAGTAGCGCCTTCGATCCTCGATTTGCTGCCGTCCGCACCGAAAAACTTTGAAGCGGGATTCCTCTTTAACGGTGAGTGGTGGGGGCCGAACCTGGCTCGTGTCACGGAGCAGTTTAACGAATGGCGACTGAGCTAATCGACTTAGGGGCCGCGAAACCTTAAAGGCAATGAGTGATTCTATGGAAAAGGTCGTCTTCGAACGTCGTGGTCAAGTGGCCATCCTAACCATCAACCGCCCGGCTGCAATGAATGCCTATGATGCAGAGGTGGTCGCCTCCATGGGCGAATACTTTGGTGAATTCGATCGAGACCCAGAACTGAAAGTGTGTATCCTCACCGGTGCCGGAGAAAAGTCCTTTTGTGCTGGCGCTGATCTGAAAAGCCTGCACGGGGCAAATTTTGGCGGTGGCGTCGCGGAACTTTGGGACGATGATCGATCGTATCGGCTCGGACAGGCCATCCAAGTTCGCAAGCCGGTAATTGCTGCCATTAACGGGTATTGTCTGGCTGGCGGCCTCGAGCTCGCATTGGCGTGCGATCTACGCATTGCCTCGACACAGGCGTCATTCGGGTGTCCCGAAGTGAAGCGAGCTGTCCTGCATGGGTATGGGGCAATGAGACTCGTGCAGACGATTCCGTTCGCCGTCGCGATGGAAATGTTGCTCACAGGCAAGCACATTAATGCGCAGCGCGCATATGAAACCGGGCTCATTAGCCAAGTTGTTGCGCCTGACGAGCTATTGCCGACAGCTTTGCAGCTCGCCGGGTCTATCGCCGAGAATGCTCCGATGGCGGTCAAGATCACCAAGGAACTTGGCTGGCGAGGTTTGCACGAACATCCGCAAGAATTTATGCGCTTTGTTGCCGCCGGATTGGCATTGATGCATGCGAGTGAAGACGCCAAGGAGGGCCCTCTCGCCTTTGCCGAAAAGCGTCAGCCCGTTTGGAAGGGGCGCTGACACATGAGCGCTCCGGTTGAATCGTTGGCCGACAGTTTTCTGCGGCCGCGCTCCATCGCGATGATTGGCGCTACTGCGGCCGTACACAAAGCTGGCGGACGGCGCTGGCGGAGTGCCCTGACTGCACGCGGCGACCGAGCTATCTACCCGATTCATCCCTCCGCCGATCAACTCGATGGAAAGCGCGCTTACCGAACTCTAAAGGAACTGCCGGATGCGGTAGATCTGGCGGTCGTGATGGTGCCGTCTGAATTCGTGGCCAACGTCGTCGGCGAATGTGCGGCCGCGAATGCGAAGGCCGTCATCGTTGTCTCGGCTGGTTTCGGCGAGACCGGTGAGGCGGGGCGCGTCGCAGAGCGTGAGATGGTAGCCACCCTGCGCGATCGCGGTATCCGCATGCTGGGACCCAACAGTGCTGGCGTTTTTAGCGCTGCTGGCGGGGTGAACACGCTCGGTTGGGAGATTCCAAGCGGTCATATCGGTCTGATTACCCAAAGCGGGAATATTGCGCTCAGCTTTACGCGCTATGCGCACGCGCGTCAGGTCGGCTTCTCCAGCATTCTTGCCGTGGGGAATAGCGCTGATCTCACCATCTCAGAGCTGGTTGAGGTTCTGTTGTTGGACGACGAGACGAATGTCATCTTGATCTATTGTGAAGGCTTCGCGCCCAATGACGGGCGCAGGTTGATAGACGTTCTGTCGCGTTCGGCAATCCGAAAGCCGGTTGTTATTCTCAAACCTGGCGGATCGGAAGAGGGGCGCCGGGCAGTCCAGTCTCACACCGGATCGCTGGCCGGTGATGACATCATTGCTGACTCCGCCCTCCGCGCGGCCGGGGTGTATCGAGCCCAAGAAATCGATGAGGCGTTTGATGTCGCCCTGGCTTTCTCAATTGGGAAGAGGCTTCGAAGCAACGCGGTTGCGATCCTGTCTGATGGCGGCGGCCATGCGACCATGGTGGCCGATACTGCTGGGCGCCTAGGGCTTACGCTTGCTAGCTTTTCGCCTAGCACCCATGAAAAGCTGAAGACTCTGTTGCCGGTGCGCAGCGGCATCGGAAATCCAGTCGACTTCGCTGGCGTGGCTGAATCGAACCCCGAAAGCATCCCAGGGGTGCTGCAAGCATGTCTCGAAGATCCGGCTGTGAGTGGTGTCATCTTTGCCGGTCACTTCGGCGGCTACCACTTGATGGCGCCTGGTGGCGAATTGTTGAGTGGAGTGAAGTCTGCTGAATCGGCTGCAGCTGAGCGCATTGGTCAGCTTGCCACTGCCTCGGGTAAACCCGTATTGATCCACAGCGATCATGCAGACAGCCATCCGAGTACTTTGCGCCCCCTGCATCTTGCAGGCGTACCTGTCTATGGAAAGCTTGAGTCTTCGGCAAAAGGCATGGCTGCATTGATGCAGCGCAAAACCTTGTCGGCTCTTGTTGAGGTGCAAGCGCATGCTGATGCCCATGAAGACGTCGTGGACGCGGTGCTGCTTGAAGATGAATGCCGTCGGATCCTGAGCGAAGCAGGCATAGCAATGCCGCCCTCGTGGGTTGTACGCAGCTCTGCAGAAGCACGCCAAGTGATGTCAAAGGCTGGTGTGCCAGTGGCAATGAAATTAGTGTCGTCGCGAGCAATTCATAAGTCGGATGTTGGTGGAGTATTGCTTAGTATAGCTACCGATGAAGACGCAGCGGTAGCGTATACGAAACTCGAAGGTATCGCGGCCCGGCTGGGGGAGGAGAATCCCAAGGCCTTAGTCACTCCTATGATAGGGAAGGGGATCGAATGCTTTATCGGGGCGAAGATCGACCCGCAGTTCGGGCCCGCAATCTTCTTCGGTGCGGGCGGCGTGTGGATCGAAATCATGAAGGATGTGAATTGCAGGCTAGCGCCTATGACCGCCGTGGAATCGGCCGCAATCGTAAACGCGTCCCGCATCTCGCCCCTCTTGTCCGGCTTCCGAGGTGGCGACAAAGTGGCGCAACAAGCGCTCGTGGAGCTAATTGAGAAGGTGTCTCGATTCTGCTGGGATCGAAGAAATGATCTGATTGAGCTCGACCTCAACCCTGTCATCGTGAATTCGGAGGGGGCACACATCGTCGACGCGCGTATGGTGACTGCATGAGCCGCTATCTCGGCAGCTACGGTGCCACTGCCGCGCTGATGGCTCTTCCAGCAGCATTCCTTGGCGTGTTCTTCCTGCTCCCGATTGCTGGAAGTATCGCCCAAAGTGTCGGATCGACGGCTCTCGATTTTTCGCATTACCGTCGTCTAGTGGAAGTTCCTCTATACCGTTCGGTATTTCTGAGAACATTCGAGGTGGCGCTCATCGTTTGTGCGATTTGTCTGATCGTCGGATACCTGTGTGCGTACTTCATCGCCTCACTGGACTCGAAGTGGCGCACGATTGCGATCGGCCTGATCTCATTTCCGTTCATGTTGTCTGTCTTGGTGAGGAACTATGTGTGGATGCTCATCCTGCAGGATACAGGATTGATCAACCGGCTCCTGGTAGATAGCGGTTTGATTTTTCAACCACTTGAGCTCATGTACAACCGCTTTGCGGTGGTTGTCGCGATGGTGAACATGCTCTTGCCGTATGCCATATTGCCTATCTTGAGCTCGCTCTTGGCAATACCGCGGGAACTGAAAACAGCTTCTTCTAGCCTGGGCGCGAGCGAAATGCGGACCTTCATTCGCGTGACGCTGCCGCTCACTGTTCCGGGCGCCGCGGTGGCCGTGCTTCTGACGTTCATCATGGGCCTAGGTTTCTACATCACGCCTGCAATGCTCGGTGGGACACGGGAGATGATGGTAGCAAACCTCATCGCATTCAACGTCAAGGAAGTGCTGAATTGGTCGCTTGCATTTGCATTGTCGACGAGCCTACTCGCCTCGACGCTGATTCTATACATGATCTATCGCGCGCTCTTACCCGAAGCGACAGTGTTGAAGGCAGTCTGAATACCACGGTTTCGAGACCATTTCCGGCATGTCTCAATATCGCCCCCAAAGCACTGGAATGCGGATCCTCCTTGCGCTCGCTGGAGTTGGCACAATTCTGTTCCTTCTCCTTCCGGTATTCGCTGTGATTCCAATGTCGTTCAACGACTCGACTCGTTTTGAGATCGTTCCTTCCCATCCATCGCTGACTCAGTACCGTCTGTTCTTTTCCGACGCGAGATGGATGGAATCGTTCTGGCTCTCGGTAAAGGTTGCCTCGATAGTCATGATCAACGCGACCGTGCTCGGGACGTTGGCGGCGATGGGGATTAGGCGTTTGCCCGCACGCCTGCGCGGGATTGCTGAGGCCGTGTTCATGTCGCCTCAGATTGTTCCTTCGGTGGTGATCGCGGCGTCTGCGTATTTCATATTTGTTGAACTCGGGATGGTTGGCACCGTTACAGGCATAGCGGTGATGCACACTGTAGTCGCCTTGCCGTTTGTCGTTGTCATGATGGGAAGCCGCTTACAAACGCTGAGCCCCGACCTGGCGCAGGCATCCGCCAATTTGGGAGCGAAGCCTTGGCAGACGTTCTGGCGTGTAACGCTGCCGCAAATCAGTACCGCTCTGGTTGGTAGCGCGTTACTGGCCTTCCATGTGTCTTTTGATGAAGTGATCTTGTCGTTCTTCCTAAGTGGTGCGCGCAACAAGACGCTGCCGGTGCGGCTCTGGGACGGCATCTTGTTCGAAGTCACACCCATACTCCCGGCAATCTCGACTGTGGTGTTGATCGTCCCAGTGATGGGCGTATTGATATTGTTTCTGTTTCGGCGTTGGCGGGCGATTAGCGGCTGAGACATTGACAATCACGCCGCGCAGCAGAACTCGCGCCGTGGGAGCGGGAATGGGCTTGTCGCCGCGGTACTCGGAAAGAAGAAGTTATCGCTAGATCCTGTTCGGGGTTCACCGCGATGACGTCTAAGGATGATGCGTAAGAGCCGTCTAATGCGTTCGATGCTGTTTGTGCCGGGGGATTCTCCGCGAAAATTCGAGAAGGCGAGCGAAGGCAAGGCCGACGCGCTGATCATCGATCTCGAGGATTCCGTCGTCACCGAGAAGAAAAAAGAGGCGCGCAAGCTGACGTTGGCGATGGTCACGGGTAGGCGCGGCCTGCACCAACTCTATGTCCGGGTCAACGCGCTCGACACCGGGATGACACTTGCCGATCTCGCCGCTGTCATGCCAGGCAAGCCCGACGGCATCGTGCTACCGAAGTCGCAGGGCGGCGACGACGTCCGGCGGATTGCCTCTTGGCTCGAAGCGCTGGAGGCTGCGGCCGGCATCACGGTCGGCGCAACCCGCATCGTCTGCGTGGCTACCGAGACCGCCGGCTCGATCTTCGGTCTCGGCAGCTACAACGGCTGCTCTCCGCGCCTCACCGGCCTGATGTGGGGTGCGGAGGATCTGTCAGCTTCGCTCGGCGCTACCGAAAGGGCCAGCGGCGGCGTGTTCCACAGCCCCTATCGTCTGGCGCGCGATCTCTGCCTGATGGCGGCGGCCGCGGCCGAGGTTGCCGCGATCGATACCGTCTTTACTGACATCGATAATCTTGCAGGGCTCGAGCAGGAGACGCGCGCGGCGCGGCGGGACGGCTTTTCGGCCAAGGCGCTGATCCACCCCAAGCATGTCGACGTCGTCAATGCGGCGTTCGAGCCGACGGAGGCTGAACGTACCTGGGCGCAGAAGGTGATCGCGGCGTTCGCAAGCAATCCGAACTCCGGCACGCTGCGTCTCGACGGCATGATGATCGACAAGCCGCATCTTCGCGCCGCGAAGAAGATGCTCGGTCAGCCCTATCAGGACGCCGCGCCGCTATGATCGTTCGCCAAGCCACAAACGTGCTGGAGATCGAGAAATTCTTCGCGCAAAGTAGGAAACCGGCACGCTTGCCGAGATCACCGATTATTTGGGCTGGCCAGCTTCGGCCTGGCACTCCATGAGGGCGAGACGCGGCTGATCGAGTGTGGCCGGTTCGCGGCCCTCTTGCGTGAGCGGCGCGGCGAACGGCGACCCGAAACCTTTGCCGTTCTCGGCGTCATCCATTACTGCGGGCTGACCTGGGACGGCCCGTTCATCGTGAATCACAAGACGGAAGGGGAACGCCTGACGCGCAAGCTGAGGGCGTTGTGCTTGAGCTTGGCGGCTTATGCACTCGCCACTAGCCACACAGCACGGTAACCGGCATGAGGGCCTCACCTCGCAGTGACGAAGCTTGTCTGCGATACAGGCTGGCAAGAGCTGATCGGTGGAGGTGGCGCGATGGCAAATGCCATGCTTGATGCCAGGCAGGAAGGTGACTCTTATCGCCGCGTTGAGGTGATCACTGGGGAGCGCCGGCGGCGACGGTGGACGAGCGAGGAGAAGGCCCGGATCGCGGCAGAGAGCTTTGAGGAGGGGGCGAACATCTCCGAGGTGGCGCGGCGCAATGGCGTTTCTCGCGGACTGCTCACGGTGTGGCGCCGCCAGGTAGCGGCGGCGCTGGCCGGCAAAGCCCAGAACTTCGTGCCTATCCAAATTGGCGCCGAGAGCGATGGCGGGAGGGTTGGCAAGTCCGAGTGTATTTCGCCGGTACAGACGAAGCCCGTGGAGATTGCCACGCCGCCGGCCAAGGTCTGTGGAGTGGTCGAGATCGAGGTGAACGGGGCGCGCATCCGGGTCGAGCCGGGGGTGGAACTGGCGACGCTTTCGGTGGTGCTATCGGCGCTTCGAGGGATCCGGTGATTGCTCTACGGTCAGACCTCAAGGTGGTGCTGGCGGCCCAGCCGGTCGACTTTCGTAAGTCGGTGCATACGCTGTCGGCGCTGGTGAGCGAAGCACTGCGCGCGAACCCATATTGCGGCGACGTCTTCGTGTTCCGCAGCAAGCGCATGGACAGAGTGAAGCTTCTGGCGTGGGACGGCAGCGGCATGGTGTTGGTAACGAAGTGGTTGCACCAGGGGCGTTTCACCTGGCCGCCGATCCGCGACGGCGTTGTGCATCTCAGTGCGACGCAGCTTGCGATGCTACTCGACGGGCTCGAGTGGACGCGTGTGTCGCCCAAGCCTGTGAAGCAGCCGGCCATTGTCGGCTGAGAAGTGAGGATTTCACTGGAGCATGGGTCGCACGGATGTATCGTCTGGTCATGGCGATTCGCCCCGACACTCTCCCGACCGATCCGGCAGCTCTGACCGAGATGGTGCTCGCGCTTGACGCTGAGAACGAGACGCTGCGCGTAGCAATGCAAACGTTCAAGGACATGATCTTCGGGAAGCGCTCGGAGCGGCTTGCCGCGCTCGTGGCCGAGCAGCTCGCGCTTGAGCTTGGCGATCTTGAGACCGACGTCACGCCGCCTGCAGCTGCCAACGACGATGCAGCTGCGGCAAAGCCGCCCGGCAAGCCACTGCGGAAGAAGGCGCGCCGCAACATCGGCGCGCTTCCAAAGCACCTGCCGCGCTGTGAGCATGTGCTGGAGCCGGAGGCGACCGCATGCCCGTGTTGCAAGGGCCAGCTTCACAAGATCGGCGAGGACGTCAGCGAGGTGCTGGACATCATCCCGGCGATCCTGCGGGTGCTGCGGACGGTCCGTCCCAAGTACGGCTGCCGCCGCTGCACCGATGGTGTGATCCAGGCGAAGGTGCTGCCGCGCCTGATCGAGAGCGGCATGGCTTCGACCGCACTCGTGAGCCACGTGGTAGTCTCGAAGTTCGCCTGGTATCTGCCGCTGTACCGACAGGTGCAAATTCTGGCCGGCCAGGGTGTCCATCTCGACCGGGCGACGCTTGCCGGCTGGGTGAAGCGTGCGGCCTGGTGGCTCAGGAGCCTCTATGCGCTTCAGCTGCGCACGATCCAGACCGCGCCGCGCCTGTTCTGCGACGAGACGCCGATGCCGGTGCTCGATCCCGGACGACATCGCCCGCGCATCTGCCAGTTCTGGGCGCATGCCATGGATGACCGGCCATGGGGCGGTCCCTCGCCGCCGGCGGTGGCCTACGTGTTCGCCGACGGCCGCGGCACGGCGGAGATCGCCAGACAGTTGATGGGCTTTTCCGGCATTCTGCAGGTCGACGGTTATGCCGCCTACAAAGCGCTCGCCCGCGATCATGGCGGCGCGATCCAACTCGCCTTTTGTGTCGCCCACGCCCGCCGCAAATTCGTCGAGGTGTATAAGAAGACCCAGTCGGCGTTCGCGCGCGAAGTGATCGAGCGCCTGCAGGCGGTCTATGCCATCGAAGCAGAGATCCGTGGCAGCAGCTGCCGAGCAGCGGCTGGCCACCCGCGGCACCAGGTCCGCTCCATTGATGGAGGCGCTCAGGACGCGCCTGACCGCAATGGTCGGCCAGCTCTTCTCCCAATCGAAGCTGGCGGAGGCCATCAACTACGCACTCAATCACTGGGACGGGTTGACGCTGTTTCTCCGCGACGGCCGTGTCGAAGTTGACAGCAACACAGTCGAGCGTTCCATGCGCCCGATTGCGATGGGAAGACGCAACTCATTGTTCAGCGGCAGCGAAGGCGGCGCCGAGAGCTGGGCGATCCTGGCGTCGCTCGTGAACACGGCAAAACTCCATGAGCTCGACCCGCAGGCCTACCTGACCGATGTGCTGGAGCGCATCGTGTCTGGGCGAACCAAGAGCCATCAGCTGCACGAGCTGCTCGCCTGGAACTGGAAGGCGGCGCGCCGGCACACACCGCAGGCGGCGGCATGAGCCCACGTCGCCATAAGGCAGCATCGTCGATGGCGTCAGCCGCGATGTCGCTTGCGGAGCTCGAGCGATGGCTCCAGGATCGCGTCGATCGCCATCCTGCCGCCACCAGCATTCCCATGCTCGACGGCTATACCGCCGCGATCGTGGCCGGACCGGTGTCGATGAGCCCGCTCGATTGGATCTGCCCGCTGCTCGCGATCGATGCCGACGCTTTCAACCATGGCGGCACGCCGGAGTGATCTCCGCCGTCGCGCTGCCCCACAACGACATCAGCAACACCCTCTCGACTGCCCCCGATCGGTTCGAGCCGATGCACCGGCGCGACCCCAGCGGCAACATCGATGCGCATCCCTGGTGCCAGGGTTTCTATGCTGCGATGCGGCTCAGACTGTCGGCGTGGGCGCCGTTGCTCGACGTCAACAACGTCAATCACGGCCTGCTGCTCCCCATCCTGCTGCATTGTCGCGACGATCAGGCCCGTCCGCTGCTCGGACCGCCACGAAGCGGTCGCAAAACCGAGGATTTCCTCCGTAACGCCTACCTCGATATCCCAGCCGTCGTCGAGGCGCTGCGCCAGCACTGGATGCCCATTCGCTACGCCCGCGACCGCTAATCATCGCGGACGTGGGAGCTCATACCGGTTACACAGCACGAATGGTTCGTCGCCGCTCGCCGTTGCCACTACGGCTACTATGGCCGCACAACTCTCCTTCGCTCAGCGGCTTCTACCGGGGAGTGCGTCGGACCTGGTTGCGTGGTGTGAGACGGCGCAGCCAGAAAAGCTGGCGCATGGCCGGCCGGAGTTCGACGCCTTGAGGACCGCGTTCGCCTGCCAACTCCACGCATTAATCGCACATGTGCGCAGGTGTGGATATGACGCGGGCTCCGCGGGAAGATCCGGAGTGCGGGAAAGCGGCCCGCCCGGATCTGTGAGGGCGAAGCCAACTGGCCGATCTACTCGTCTGTGATCTTATGCCAGCGCAAGAAACGTGCATTCTCCCTCTGGTCCTTCGCGCGCATCACACGTTCACGACGGAATTGGTCAAGCGACGCTAGAGCCGTCACATAAAATTTGGTGAGCTTTGCGCGAGACGTGTTTGGCGCGATCCGTTCAAGCCGTTTATGTTCCATACCCGACATAAAGGTGCAAGTCTTCGCTGGCGCAGCGAAACACGCCCCTGGTTCCTAGGGCAAGGCTCGCGCGATGTCTTTGGCACGCCGATTGCTGAGACAGCAGTAGAAGCGGAGTGTTCGTTCATGGACTGGCAATTGGCTGATGCAGGACTCGTGAACTTTCGTACAACGTTGAGGCAACGACCGGTACTTCAAGGCAAGCCCTTCCGACCTAATCGGACGGGTGGAGCATAAGGCTGAGTTTTCTGGGCTCGAGCCGTTGAGCAGCGGATCTTGAGGCCTCTTCACCTTACGACCGAGCTTAGCTGGTAGCAGGGCCTAGCTGTTGCTCGTGCGCGAGGCTGCTTCGGTCAGATGGCGGGTTCTATGAACGAAAAAGAGGGCGCTATGTCGAATACTATCAAATGCAAGGTCGGAAGGGGCACGCGTTTAGATGACAAGCGGACAACCGCGAGTACGCCGTCGCAATTTCACGGTATCGACCCTATCTCGATCCCAACCCTTGGCAGACGAGAACAATCAGCAGCCGCTCATCTGCCTGCACCACCCACCTACTCGGATCCGCGCCCCCACGCTGCGGTGATGAATTTCATCGAGGAAACGCGAGTCGTTAGCGAAAGCGAACTGCAAGCCAACAGCATAACGCGTTATCAGGTGACAAAGTTCTACCGTGAGCAGATCACCAACAGTGGCTACTATGACCAGCTGAAGTACATCGTGGAGCCCTCACTCAAGGAGTTCGACAGTCCTGGCCATCTGGATACCAGCGGTGAGCATGAAAACACGATTGTGCCCGGATTCCAGCATAAGTATGCCCAAACCGGGTTGTTGCTGGTAACGGATCGTTGCGCTTCATATTGCCGATATTGCCTTCGCAAACGCATCGTCGGCAAGGACTCCGATGAAATAGCGACTGATTTCGACCAAATTGCGCAATATATTGCCAGCCATCCCGAGATGACGAACGTGCTGCTATCGGGAGGCGATGCATTCATGCTCGGCACGGCCAAGCTGGACAAAATACTTGATCATCTGCTGCCAATTCCACATCTGACTTCGATTCGATTTGGCACGAAAGCATTAGCCTATCAACCCAAGCGATTCGAGGATCCTGCTCTACCGAGATTGTTCCAACGGATCCATGAAGCGGGTAAGGCCGCAGTGATTGTCACGCACTTCGATCACATCGGCGAAATATCTGTCGATGCGGAGCGGAACATTCGCTCCTTGCGTGCACAGGGTGTGCAGTTACTGAACCAAACGGTGCTTCTCGCAAAAGTCAATGATGATCCTGAGATCTTGGCTGCCACCTTCGCTAAGTGCCACCAAATGGGTGTTCGCCCCTATTATCTCTTTCAGGCCAGGCCGGTGAGGGGCGCGTCGCATTTTCAGGTTTCGCTACGCCGCGGAATCGAGATTGCACGCAAGATCAACCAACGTCTCAGCGGCATCCAAAAAACATTCAAATACGCCATGTCGCACTACACGGGAAAGATCGAGATCCTCGATCTTGGAGCCGATGGCCGATTGTATATGCGTTATCATCAAAGCAAGGCTCCAGAAAAGATCGGAACGATCTTTTCTCGGCTGCACCGTGAAGGCGCCTGTTGGTTAGACGAGTTGCCCGAAGGATGAGATTGAAGGGCGCGCCGGAATGCTGCGTGCTTAGCCAGTACTGTGGCGCTTCTATCGCTCTAGTCACCGGCGGTTGATCACCATGGAGAACTACGATGTTTTCAAATAGCCTAGATTTTCGCCTCGCCGAGTTGAAAAAGTTAAACCCAATCGCCTTTAAGGCCATCGAGCCCACAATAGTTGGAGAATCATCCGCCTTTACCAACCTGGCCAATCTCTCGCGCAATGAGTTTACGTCGGAAGGGCGTGGGTTGGACTACCTTGATAGCATCCAACTGTCGCTGCTGGCACGATCGGAGGGTGTGATGGATCTTCTGGATAAGATGCACCCCGATGGTCGCGACGGACTTTGTTCATCATTGATCATCTGCGATCTTCTCGCTGGCGACGGATACGTGAACAAGGTAGCCCAACAACTCTTGGGTACGGCGCGCTGCCCGACGTTCATCAATTCTGATATATCTCAGTTCATGGTCGACCGTTGCATCCGCGACGGCCTATTTGCGACGTGGCAAAGCGCGACCGATCCGTTCTGGATTAGAGACGCATCGGTGGATGGTGTGCTGATGGCTTACGGCACACATCACATCCCGCGTGCTCAGCGCGCCACCGCGGTCCAGGCGGC
Organism: Bradyrhizobium sp. BRP19; assembly: GCF_020194195.1. Taxonomy (NCBI): domain Bacteria; kingdom Pseudomonadati; phylum Pseudomonadota; class Alphaproteobacteria; order Hyphomicrobiales; family Nitrobacteraceae; genus Bradyrhizobium; species Bradyrhizobium sp. BRP19. The sequence goes on from NZ_JADYVZ010000016.1 coordinate 57,140, forward strand.
CGCGCGAATTCTCCGGCCCGGTGGTATCCTTGTTCTTCATGACTTCGAGGAGGGCTCCCCCACTGCCCGCTGGTTCGCTGACGTGGTGTCTCGTTATTCGGTGACACCGCATGACTATCCTCATTTTACCGCGGGCGAGGTGCTCGATTTGTTCGCCGTAGCGCAGTTCGATGAGGTAACGGTGCAGCGCATCACGGACCCGTTCGTCTTCCACGGAAGGGACGAGCAGAGCGTTCTCCAGTCGCTAGCCGAATACGTTGTAAAGATGTACGGGCTAGAGAAGCTTCGACCCCATACGCAGCGCGTACTCGCGCTTCTTGATGAGTGTTTCGGGCTCGTCGTGACACGAAACCCTCGCGGTGAGTTCGAAGCGCGCGTCTCGCGCAATGCCTTGGTTGGGAGGGGGCGACGTGTGGTCTGATCAGGGGCCTGCTTCTGCTTACCCTCCCATATCGCGTTGTCTGCATGTGAGCGCGAATTTGCGGCAACAGATGTCACGAATTTCAATACGATAGAGCAGTGAAGCGCGGTCTCTCGCATTCATCGAAAAATCGTCCGAGACGTTGAAAGTGGTGATCCGGATGCGCCCGCCAGGCGGATGAGTCGAGATGTACTAGCGTACGCGAGTGGAGTCTCAATCTGCGTCCCGAAAGATCTGCCTCTCCAGGAAATGAATCATGAGCATTGATTTTGAGCTGCGTAATAGCATTGCGATCATCACCATTAATCGCCCGACGCGCATGAATGCTCTCGATCGCTCGCACTATAGCGAACTATCATCGGCTTGGACGCAAGTTCGAGACGATCGCAATATTCGGGCCGCCATCATCACGGGAGCGGGTTGCAAGGCATTTTGCGCTGGTGCCGATCTGAAGGATGAAATCCCGAACCCCCCAGGCCCCGCCGAGATGTGGCGAACGCAGCGCGAACCACTACTCAACCGCGGGCTTGAAATCTGGAAGCCAGTTGTCGCGGCAGTTAATGGGTGGTGTCTTGGTGGTGGAATGACGTTGCTGCTTGCAACGGATATTCGTGTCGCTGCTGAACACGCGCAGTTTGGTGTACCCGAAGTGAAGCGAGGTATCATCGCGGGTAATGGAGGAACTCAACGCTTGCTTGCACAACTTCCTTATCCGATAGCGATGCAGATGTTACTCGCCGGGGATTCGATTGGTGCCGCGGTCGCCGAAAGATGGGGTTTGGTGAATTTAGTCGTGCCTGCGGATCAGGTGTTTCAAAAAGCCTGGGAGCAAGCCGAACGCTTGGCCCGTAACCCACCCTTGGCAGTGCAAGCATCTAAAGAGTTGTCACTCAGGGGGCGGGATGTCGATTTGGCAACCGGACTCAGGTTAGAACAAATGTTCAACCGTTTCCTCATGACGACAGCTGACGCAGCGGAAGGAGCACGCGCGTTTGTTGAAAAGAGAGAAGCGACGTTCATAGGCTCATAATCGAAGCCGAACCAACTTACTCTCGGCTTGCGGCGGCTGGGCATTGTGATGGATGCAGTCCCATCGGGCATACCGGCACTTTCACCCTGTGTTGATGCATACATGGCAGAAATTTTGGGTCCGGCCTTGCGAAATCGGCCGCGGTCAATGGGAGGTGTCCCGATGGGAACATGTTCATTGGCATGCTGGGGACAGCTTGCTCGTCTCGGTCCTCGGCGTGTGGGAGTTGTGTTCCTTGTTTGTACAATTTGCCAGCCTACCCTCCAGCACAAGAATTTTCCAGAATGGGCAGCTTGCCGGCAGACTCACAACCTACGGAAACTCATTGCCCTTTTCTACCTCATTCCAAACCGAATTCCCTTGACGTCAGCCTTCGGAGGACAACGGTCACGTCATGAGGAGGCGCCTAGAGTCTTTGTCCTCAAGTTTCGTCGAGCGTTGATCAAGCTCCGCTAAGCTGAGCTGACTCGCGCCACGGGCTCCAATACGCCAAGGCAGGCTATCAGCTCTCGCCCCGGAGAAACGATGGGAACGGCGCAGTCCACCCGCTCTCTCGGGTATCCGATTCTACTGCTGGACGAGCCTACGGAATCCCTTGACGCTGCGAACAGCGCGACTGTGGTGGACCTAATCAGTGAAGCGAAGGACGGGGGAGCTGCTATCGTCGGGATTTTCCACGACGAGGAAGTCCGGGAAACCGTTTCAGATTGACTATTCGAGGTAGGCAGAATGAGCTCTATGCCTAGGCCTAGCTAGGCCTAGCGCTCCATCGGGAGCAGTCACCTAATGTTACTCGCGACAACGCTTCGGCCGCGCCTGCGGTGTTTCGGGATCTACGGGGGACGCTCGCCGCGTCGCAGCATCGAAGGTCGCACGAGATTGGCATCACCGGCCCTCAGGGTCTGGAGCGAGCGGTCGTCGAGACCACGGCGCAGCCCAAGGCCGTTGCGGATCCCTACCTATCGATAGGGCTAGACCTTTCGCGGTCTCGACCACCGAAATTCGGTCAGATGCTTGGTGTCCGTCGTCGGCTGCGATTCCAACAAGGGTGTTAGTGCGACCTGCCACCGGGTCTAGCCCTCTCTAAAGCAAGTATTTTTTCGCCGCTCCACGCCTGCTCCCTACGACAGCTGAATACTTGTTGAACTAACCCATTTCCTGCCTTTTCTATCCATCCCCGTTGCTGATCGCTTGCCGCGGTTGGCTTTCGGGGGACGGTCGTGGCGGGCACACCAATCAATTCGGCAGCGTTCTCGCGTGGCGCACGCATGCTGCGCACCGCGCTTGGCCCTGCGATCGCGACATTCCTCGAAGACCCGGCGATCGTCGAGGTAATGCTCAACCCCGATGGACGGCTTTGGATCGACCGGCTGTCCGGCGGGCTGGAGGATAGCGGCCGGACGATGTCCGCCGCCGACGGCGAGCGGATCGTGCGCTTGGTCGCGCACCATGTCGGCGCTGAGGTGCATGCCGAGAGGCCGCGCGTGTCGGCCGAGCTTCCCGAGACGGGGGAGAGGTTCGAGGGACTCCTGCCGCCCGTCGTTGCGGCGCCGGCCTTTGCGATCCGCAAGCCCGCCGTCGCTGTCTTCACGTTGGACGACTATGCGGCTGCCGGCATCATGACGGCGGGACAAGCGGGCGTGCTCCGCGAAGCCGTCGCCGCCCGCAAGAACATCCTGGTCGCTGGCGGCACCTCGACCGGCAAGACAACGCTGACGAACGCGCTGCTGGCCGAGATCGCCGGGACCACCGATCGCGTGGTCCTGATCGAGGATACGCGTGAGCTGCAATGCCGCGCCCCAAATCTGGTTGCGCTGCGCACGAAGGACGGTGTCGCGTCGCTGTCCGATCTCGTTCGCTCCTCCTTGCGTCTGCGCCCCGACCGCATTCCGGTCGGCGAGGTCCGAGGCAGCGAGGCCCTGGAGCTCCTCAAAGCCTGGGGCACGGGTCACCCCGGTGGAGTCGGAACGATACACGCCGGCACGGCGCTGGGCGCGCTTCGCCGCCTCGAGCAGCTCATCCAGGAAGCCGTCCTTACCGTTCCCAAGGCGCTGATCGCCGAGACGATCGATCTCGTCGCGGTGCTGCGCGGCCGTGGCAGCGAACGCCGCCTCGCCGAACTCGCCCTCGTCGCCGGTCTTGATCCCGCCACTGGCGATTACCGCGTCCAATCGGCCGGAGCGGGCGGCCAATCCTCGCTTCCCAAGGACCCATCATGATTCAGTTCCCTCCCGCGATCCGTGACGTTCGCCGCCGCTTCACCGAGCTCGCGGCAATTGCCTTCATCTCCATCGCTTTTGCCCCCGCGGCTTACGCCTCCGGCTCCTCGATGCCGTGGGAGACGCCGCTCAATCAGATACTGGAGTCGGTGCAAGGTCCGGTCGCCAAGATCATGTCGGTCATCATCATCACCGTGACCGGCCTGACGCTCGCCTTCGGCGATACCTCCGGCGGCTTCCGCCGGCTGATCCAGATCGTCTTCGGCCTATCGATCGCCTTCGCCGCGTCGAGCTTTTTCCTGACCTTTTTCAGCTTCTCCGGCGGAGCCTTGGTGTAATGGCCGCGATCGTCGATCCGGAGGTGCCAGGCTTCTTCGCGCCGGTCCATCGCGCGCTCACCGACCCGATCCTGATGGGCGGTGCGCCCCGGACGGTTGCGATCGCCAACGGCACGTTGGCGGCCGCAATCGCGCTCGGCCTCCACCTCTGGATTCCCGGAGCGCTGATTTGGGCTGCGGGTCATGCCGCAGCCGTCTGGGCGGCCAAGCGCGACCCGCAGTTCGTGGACGTCGTTCGACGCCACCTCCGCTATCCATCCTATCTCGGCGCGTGAGGCCTCCATGCTGAATCTTGCCGAATATCGCAACCGGCCTCACAGTCTCGCCGACTTCTTGCCCTGGGCAGCTCTGGTCGAGAAAGGCGTCGTCCTCAACAAGGACGGCGCGTTCCAACGCACGGCCCGCTTCCGCGGTCCGGATCTCGACAGCGCGACGCCTGCCGAACTCGTCGGCGTGACGGCCCGACTCAACAACGCGCTGCGTCGTCTCGGCTCGGGCTGGGCGATCTTCGTCGAGGCCCAGCGCATCAGTGCCCAGACTTATCCGCACAACACCTTTCCCGACGCCGCATCAGCGTTGGTTGACCTGGAGCGGCGGGACGCTTTCGAGGAGGCTGGAGCCCATTTCGAGAGCCGATATTTCCTGACCTTCGTCTGGCTCCCGCCGGCTGAGGACGCCTCGCGCATCGAGGGCTGGCTCTATGAGGGCCGCGCGCAGGGCGGCGTCGATCCTCATGAGCTGCTGCGCGGCTTCGTCGATCGGACCAACCGCGTCCTGCAACTGGTCGAAGGGTTCATGCCCGAAGTGGCATGGCTGGATGACAGCGAGACGCTGACCTACCTGCATTCGACCATCTCCACCCGGCAACAGCGGGTCCGCGTTCCCGAGTCGCCGATGCATCTCGACGCGCTGCTCGCGGACGAGCCGCTCGCCGGCGGTCTCGAGCCGCGCCTCGGCAGCCACCACCTTCGCACGCTCACCGTGGTCGGCTTTCCGACCGCGACTCATCCCGGAATCCTGGACGAGCTCAACCGGCTTGCCTTCCCGTACCGTTGGTCGACGCGCGCGATCCTCCTCGACAAGACCGAGGCGGTGAAGCTGCTGACCAGGATCCGCCGGCAGTGGTTCGCCAAGCGGAAGTCAATCGCTGCCATCGTCAAGGAGGTGATGACGAATGAGGCCTCGACACTGGTCGATAGCGATGCGGCGAACAAGGCCGCCGATGCCGACCTCGCTTTGCAGGAACTCGGCACTGACAACGTCGGCCAGGCCTATATTACCGCGACCGTCACCGTCTGGGACGAGGACCCCGGCCTCGCTGCTGAGAAGCTTCGCCTGGTCGATAAGGTGATCCAGGGCCGCGACTTCACCTGCATGGCGGAAGGGGTGAACGCGCTCGAAGCCTGGCTCGGCTCTCTTCCGGGGCACGCCTACGCCAACGTCCGTCAGCCTCCGCTCTCGACATTGAACCTCGCCCACATGATCCCGCTTTCGGCGGTCTGGGCCGGGCCGGACCGCGATGAGCATTTCCGCAGCTCGCCACTTTTCTTCGGCAAGACGGAGGGCTCGACGCCGTTTCGCTTTTCGCTGCATGTCGGCGACGTCGGGCACACCCTGATCGTCGGTCCCACCGGCGCCGGCAAGTCCGTGCTGCTGGCGCTGATGGCGATCCAGTTCCGCCGCTACCGGAAGAGCCAGATCTTCGCCTTTGATTTCGGCGGCTCGATCCGCACGGCGGCGCTTGCCATGGGCGGCGACTGGCACGACCTCGGCGGCAGTCTGTCGAACAGCGCTGAAGACTCAGTGTCTCTTCAACCGCTCGCGCGTGTCGGCGATGCGGCGGAGCGCGCCTGGGCGGCAGAATGGGTGACCGCGATCCTCGCCAAGGAAGGCGTCACCATCGATCCGACCGTGAAGGAGCACGTCTGGTCGGCGTTGACCTCGCTGGCGTCCTCGCCGGTCGAGGAACGCACGATCACTGGCCTGACGGTTCTGTTGCAATCGACCGCGCTCAAGCAGGCACTGCAACCTTATTGCGTCGGCGGCTCCTCCGGCCGCCTGCTCGACGCGGAGGCAGAGCAGCTCGGACTTGCGTCGGTGCAGGCGTTCGAGACCGAGGGCTTGATCGGCGCTGGTGCTGCGCCCGCCGTCCTCACCTACCTCTTCCATCGCATCGAGGGACGGCTCGACGGCCGGCCGACCCTCCTCATCATCGACGAGGGGTGGCTCGTCCTCGACGATCCGGCCTTCGCGCAACAGCTCAGGGAATGGCTGAAGACGCTCCGGAAGAAGAACGCCTCCGTCGTCTTCGCAACCCAATCGCTTTCCGACATCGACGGCAGCAACATCGCACCCGCAATCGTCGAGAGCTGCCCGACGCGGATCTTCTTGCCGAACGAGCGCGCGATCGAACCTCAGATCACCTCCATCTACCAGCGGTTCGGCCTAAACGATCGCCAGATCGAGATCATCGCGCGCGCGACGCCGAAGCGGGACTATTACTGCCAATCCCGCCGCGGCAACCGGCTCTTTGAGCTCGGCCTTGGGCCGGTCGCGCTCGCCTTCTGCGCTGCGTCCTCCAAGGCCGACCATGCCGCCATTGAACGGCTGCTCGCTGAGCACGGCCGCGACGACTTCACGGCCGCCTGGCTCGCGGATCACGAGCTGCTCTGGGCCGCCGACCTCATCCCTGACCTGACAAATCTGGAGGTGCAATCATGACCGTCCGCAAGACGCGGCGCGCACGCTTGGTCGCCGCGACCACTCTCTCGCTCGCCCTATGGATCTCGCCGCTTTTAACGGTGCCGGCCTCTGCGCAGTGGATCGTCTACGACCCCAGCAACTTCAGCCAGAACGTGCTGACTGCGGCGCGCGAGCTGCAGCAGATCAATAATCAGATCCAGATGCTGACCAATCAGGCCCAGAGCCTGGTGAACCAAGGAAAGAACCTCGCCAATCTGCCGATGTCGACGCTGACTCAGCTTCAGGCGTCGATTGCCCAGACCCAGTCGCTGCTGAGCCAGGCCCAGAACATCGCCTTCAACGTCGAGCGGATCCAGACGACGTATTCCAGCACGTACGGCACGGCGGCGGCAACGGGTTCCAATGCGACAATGTTTGCTGCGGCTCAACGTCGTTGGCAGAACTCGGTCGGCGCTTTCGAGGATTCGTTGAAGGTGCAGGCCGGCGTCGTCGGCAATATCTCGACCAACTCCAGCGCAATGAGCTCGCTGGTGACCGCCAGTCAGTCGGCAAGTGGCGCGCTGCAGGCCGCTCAAGCCGGCAATCAGCTTCTCGCCCTGCAATCCCAGCAGCTTTCCGACCTTGTCGCGGTCCTCGCTGCAAAGGGGAGGGCAGACGCGCTCGAGCAGGCGCGCGTCGCGGCGAGCGAATCGCAAGGCCAGCAACAATACAAGATCTTCTCGACGCGTAGCGGCTATCAGCCCGGCAACGTCACCATGTTCAGCGGCAACTGAGGCTTGGGTCATGGAGCGCTCGGATATCCTTCGCGCAGGCGCGATGATCGTCGTGTTCGTGATTTTCCTCGCAGCGCTGCATGTCATCCATCGGCGTCCGGCCGAGCGCCCGGCATCCGACGTCCCCTCTGTCTCCGCTCCCGATGACCTTTCGGCCGAGCTGCTCCGCTGCGCTGAGCTTGGACCCCAGGATGCCGAAGATCCGCACTGCCAGGCGGTTTGGAAGGAGAACCGCGCGCGCTTCTTCGGCAGGCCGGCGCGGCCACTTCTGCCGCAGGCCGCGCCGGCCACACTGCCGATGACGAGCGCTCCGCAGGGAGGGAGGTCATGAACAACGTCGGCGTTATCGACACCTTCCTCAATACGTTCACGACCTACATTGATTCGGGTTTCGGCCTGATCAAGGGCGAAGTCACGTATCTGTCGTCGACATTGATCGTCATCGACATCACGCTCGCCGGCCTGTTCTGGGCCTGGGGCGCAGATGAGGACATCCTCCAACGGCTGGTGAAGAAGACCCTCTACATCGGCTTCTTCGCCTTCATCATCACCAACTTCACCAAGCTCTCATCCATCATCTTCAATAGCTTCGCAGGCCTCGGCCTGAAGGCCGGCGGCTCGTCGATCTCGACCGCGGATTTCCTTCGTCCCGGCAGGCTCGCACAGGTTGGGCTCGACGCTGGGCAGCCCCTGCTGGACGCAGCAAGCCAGATGATGGGCTTCACCAGCTTCTTTGCGAACTTCGTCCAGATTGCCGTGCTGATGGTGTCCTGGCTCTTGGTGCTGATCGCCTTTTTCATTCTGGCTGTGCAGCTGTTCGTCACGCTGATCGAGTTTAAGCTGACGACGCTTGCCGGCTTCATCCTCATTCCCTTTGCGCTCTTCAACAAGACCGCCTTTCTCGCGGAGAAGGTGCTGGGTAACGTCGTTGCCTCCGGCGTGAAGGTCATGGTGCTCGCCGTGATCGTCGGCATCGGCACTGGGCTCTTCTCTCAATTCACCACAGCCTATGCCGGCGGCCAGCCGACCATCGAGCAGGCGCTCTCAGTCGTGCTGGCAGCGCTCGCCATGCTCGGCCTCGGCATCTTCGGTCCCGGCATCGCCAGCGGTCTTGTCTCGGGGGCGCCGCAGCTTGGCGCGGGCGCTGCCGTCGGCACCGGTCTCGCCGTCGCCGGTACGGCGATGGTCGGCGGCGCGGCGTTCGGTTTGGCCGGAAGGGGAGCGATGGCAGCGAGCTCCGGTGCTGCGGCCGCCGCACGTGGTGGTGCGGCGATGGCCGGCGGCATGTCCACGGCCTACAGCATCGCATCGGTCGGCAGGTCTGGCGCCGGCGGCGTCGCGGCCGGTCTCAGTGGCGCAGGTCGTGCGGCGGCTAGTCACGGGACAGTTCCCGTCAGACGCGCCGCTTCGCAAGCGGCGGGGGCAATGAGGGAGAGCTTCGCCTCCGGTGCCCGTGCCGGCGTCGTCAACACGGGTGGCACCTCGACCATGGGAACCATCGGGAGTGGCGAGGCCGCAAATGATGGGGCCGCGTCTCAAGCAGCGAGCCCGCCCGCCTGGGCCCGGCGCGTCAAGCGCAATCAGGCCGTCATTCACGGCGCGCAGACGGCCGCGCAAGCCCTCAAATCAGGCGACAGCCACGGTGGCGGTCACTCCGTCGACCTCTCGGGAGGAGAATAATTGATGTCAGTCTTTCGGCGAACGTCGGTGCGCTACGGCCGTACACCCGAACCCGAAACGCCCTATCAGCGCGCTGCGCAAGTTTGGGACGAACGCATCGGCTCCGCCCGCGTGCAGGCCAGGAACTGGCGGCTGATGGCTTTCGGTTCGTTGATCCTCGCTTCCGGCCTCGCCGGGGGGCTCGTCTGGCAATCCACGCATGGCACCGTCGTGCCCTGGGTGGTGCAGGTCGACAAGCTCGGCGAGGCGCAAGCCGTGGCGCCCGCCGTCGCCGACTACAGGCCGAACGACCCGCAGATTGCCTGGTATCTCGCCCATTTCATCCAGATCGTCCGCTCGCTTCCGGCCGACCCGATCATCGTGCGGCACAACTGGCTGCAGGCTTATGATTTCACGACGACGGCGGGCGCGGCGGCGTTGAACGACTACGCCCGCGCCAATGACCCCTTCGCCAATCTCGGCAAGCAGCAGGTCGCGATCGACGTCTCCAGCGTCATCCGCGCCTCGCCCGACAGTTTTCGCGTGGCCTGGGTCGAGCACCGCTATCAAGACGGGGCGCTCGCTGGCACCACACGTTGGACCGCGATCCTCACCATCGCGATTCAGCCGCCTACCGACGCCGATCGGCTTCGCAAGAATCCACTCGGGATCTACGTCAACGCCATCAACTGGTCAAAGGAGCTGGGACAATGACCCCGCCGATTTTCTCAAGAGCCGGCGGTCCGGCTTTACGTTTCTCCATCGTTCACCAAGGCCGGAAAGGCAGCGATACATGCTTCAGTAAACCCGCACTTGCGGCTTTACTCATATCCGCCTCGACGCTCGGTGGCTGCGCGCACAATTTCATCCCGCCCGACATCAACTACGATAGCGCGGAGCCGGCGACGCTCACCGCTGATCCGCCGCGGCCCGTCCAGATCGTGGAGTTGCCAAAACCGCTGCCGCTGCCAGGGCAGTTGAAACCGCTCGCCGCCGGCAAGCGCACCCCCGAAGCCGCCGATCCGAAGGTTCGCGTCAAACAGGCCAACGCCGCGGCACGGGTGCAGCCGGTTCGCAACGGATTCATCAACGCGGTACAGGTCTATCCTTTCTCGGGCGGAGCCCTCTACCAGGTCTATACCGCGCCAGGTCAGATCACCGATGTCGCCCTCCAGGAAGGCGAGCAACTCGTCGGTTCCGGTCCGGTCGCCGCCGGTGACACTGTGCGCTGGATCATCGGTGATACCGAGAGCGGCGCGGGCGCGACCAGGAAGATCCACATCCTGGTCAAGCCGACGCGGCCGGAATTGGTCACCAACCTCGTCATCAACACCGACCGGCGGACCTATCTCCTCGAGCTGCGCTCGACGGAGAAGACCTACATGGCTTCGGTCTCCTGGCAGTATCCCGAGGATCAACTCATTGCGCTTCGGCGGCAGAATGCGGCCGCTGAAACCGCAGCCCCCATCGCGGCTGGCGTCGATCTCGCCGCGATCAACTTCCGCTACGCGATCGAGGGCGATGATCCGGCCTGGCGTCCGCTGCGCGCCTTTGACGACGGGAATAAGGTCTACATCGAGTTCCCCAGCGGGATCGTCCAGGGCGAAATGCCGCCGCTGTTCGTCATCGGTCCGGCCGGCGGGTCCGAACTGGTGAACTACCGCGTCAACCGCAACTACTACATCGTGGACCGCCTGTTCGCTGCCGCCGAATTGCGTCTTGGCGACAAGGACAGCGAGCGGCGCGTGCGCATCGTCCGCACCGACGGAAGGCCGCGCTCATGGCGATAGGCAGCGAAGACGAACATCAGAGCGACATCCCGCCCGTCGCGCCGCCGCACCTTCGGCTCCGAGGCGTGCGGCCGCGTGTCACACGGCTCTCGCGCAAGGTGCTTGTCGGCCTCGGCGCGGTGTCGGCCCTCGCCGTCGCGGGCGCGCTCGGCTACGCGCTCAAGACCGGCAACAAGCCGCAGACCGGCCAAGAGCTGCTCAGCACCCAGAACAGGCCTTCGGTCGAGAGCCTCGCTGCCTTGCCGAAGGACTACACCGGTCTGCCGCGTCAAGCGCCGCCGCTCGGGCCGCCGCTGCCCGGCGATCTCGGCAAGCCGATCCTCAACGCCGGCACCGCTCCGAACACCATGGCAGCAACGTCTGATCCGGAGACGCAGCGCAGGGGCCAGGAAATCGAGGCGGCACGGGTCAGTCGTCTCTTCGCCCAGACTGCTCAGCAACCGCAGAGCGCCGGCCAACTCATCCCGACCGCCGCCACCGGCGCCGTGACGACCCCGGCCGCGACACCGCCCGTCGATGCCGGCTCCGCCCAGAACATGCAAGACCGCAAGACGGCCTTCCTCAATGCGGCGACGGACAAGCGCACGGTCAGTCCGGATCGGCTCGAGGCCAAAGTCTCTCCTTATGTCGTGCAGGCCGGCACTGTGATCCCGGCTGCGCTCATCACGGGCATTCGGTCCGATCTGCCTGGCCAAGTCACGGCTCAAATCACGGAGGCGGTCTGGGATAGCCCGTCCGGAAAATATCTTCTCATCCCTCAGGGCGCGAAACTGATAGGTCAGTACGATAGTTCCGTCGCGTTCGGCCAGTCCCGCATACTCCTGGTCTGGACTCGCATCATCATGCCGGACGGCAACTCGATCGTGCTGGAGCGCCAGCCCGGCGCCGACACCGCTGGTTATGCCGGTCTCGAGGACGAGGTCGACAACCACTGGGGCATGCTGTTCAAGGCCGCCGTTCTCTCGACCATGCTCAGCGTCGGAGCCGAGGCGGGCACGAGCCAGAATGAGAACAACCTCGTTCAAGCAATCCGTAGCGGCGCGTCCAACAGCATCAGTCAGACCGGACAACAGATCGTGCAACGTCAGCTCAACATCCAGCCGACGCTGACTATTAGGCCGGGTTTCCCGGTCCGGGTCATCGTTACGCGGGATTTAGTGTTGGCTCCATACGGAAAGGGAGGGGCGCCATGACGAAGCTCAAGCTTGGACCGCTTGAAGACGACAAGCCGGTAAAGCTCACGATCGAGTTGCCGGCGGCGGTTTTCAGGGATCTCAAAAGCTACGCCGAGATTTTAACACGTAGCGGAGGCACTACGACGCCGAACGAACCTGCCAAATTGATCGCGCCGATGATCGAACGTTTCATGGCAACCGACCGCGCTTTTGCGAAGGCCCGGCGAAATTCTGCTCAGCCCGCACCAACAGCAGCGGAAAGATCCGGGTAGCGCTCGCGAAGGAGGTCCAGAAACGGACGTACTAATGGATTGCCGTTGGACTGCCGCCAATAGACGCGGAAGCTCAGCCGCGTCGGCCCCTCCGCATCATGCACCTCCCGGAAGATGACACCGGGATAAGTCGCGCCAGTCGCACTTTCCAGGGCGAGGAGAATACCGAAGTCCATGCCCACCATGGAGAGAAGCCGGTCGAGCCCCACGTCATGGCGAAGCAGCTTGCAAGGATCGGAAGATCCTAATTTGCTGATGAGAAGCTTGAGGAGTTCCGGTCCGGGGCCACGCTGTGACATCAAAAGCGGTTCGCGCCGCAGTTCGCCCCATTGAACTACGTCATGACTTGCCAGACGATGTTTCGCAGGGAGGGCAGCAACAACACGTTCGCTCCAGAGCACCAATGACTTGCCGCTCCAAGTCGGGTTGGGATCCGCCACGACAGCGACATCGATGGCTGAGCTGGCGAGGTCCGAAATCAGATGCTCGCTCGCTCCGTCGACAAACTGTCTATCGACATCGGGAAAGCGGTGCCTGTGCTCGAGGAGAGTGGCTCGGAGATTGCCGGCTGACAGGGAGGTATGGATCCCGATGGTCAACCGACCGCTCTCGCGACGCGAGCGGGTCTTGAGGCGAGCGGCCATTGCTTCAGATTCGCCTACGATGCGCCGGGCATCCTCGAGAAATTCTCGACCTTCCATCGTTGGTCGCGTGCCTCCGTTGGTGCGCTCGAATAGTTTGCTGCCCAACGTGTGTTCGAGACTTCGTAGGCAGCGACTGAGCGTCGACTGCTTGATTCTAAGCGTCTCTGCCGCTTGACGGATGCTTCGATGCTGGGACGCAGCGATCGCCCAGCGTAGATCTCGAAATTCCACAGCCACGCTCGAAGCCCTATGGTGAGTTGTGGGACCAAGTGTTTTCTTGCCCCTCCATTGTGTTGCGTCAGCTCCTACGACTTCGGCCGGAATACGTATTTCAACACCGAGGTTATTTCAAACGTTAGGATGTGTGATGGAAAAGACAACTACAGGCTACTCACCGTCTGATGAATTCGGTTCTCTCTCTCTCTTCCGTTTTTGCGTCGTTGGGTCAGAGGACAATCAACCAGCACAGTGAGCAGGTGGCTGAAGGACGCGATCCGCGGCTTTCATTCGTACCCTCGGCAGATCTTGGGCCGATCAGCAAGGGCCCGTTTATCGCCCGGTCGATCGTTCCGGCAACGTTCGGCATGGGGACTGGGTGATAAGCGATACTAACCGGAGGGCCTCGATCCTGCGGCGAATGTCGCCAAATGATCCGGCCCAGCCGGCTGCGCGAATTTTGCGGTCGCTGACTGCAATGCCTTCCCTCCCTAGAGCTTGCGCGAAGCCACTTTGTTGGTCTGTTTGGCTTCCGTCTCCTGAAGGTGCCGAACCAGAAGCTCGCCTGAGGTCTTGTTGTGCTCGCGTGCGTAACGTTCGGAGGCGGCCGCATCGCCCCTGAGCAGCGCGTTGACCATTTTCTCGTGGTTCGCGATGACCATGTCGGGCCGTTCAAGGATTGCGTTTGAAGAGGCCATGTACATGCAAACCTGATGTTCGACTAAGCCGTAATGATCGGCGAGGCGGTTGTGTCCCGAAAGGACAACGATCGTCTTGTGAAGCGCGAGATCACTATCGTTAATCCGCTTCTGGTTGCGGCTTTTTGCGGCGGCCTTCATGTCGTCGTAAGCCGCCTCGATCGGTTGCCTCCGATTCGGGTTGGCGGCAGCGAGCTGTGCGGCCAGGCCCTCGAGGCTGGATCGAAGTGTGTAGAGCTCCCATGCATCCTTGGATGTCAAGCTCGCGACTTCCCAGCCCGAGTAAGGCTTCTGCTTCACCAGGCCCTCGCTCATCAGCCGCTGCAACGCCGCCCTTATCGTACCCCGCGACACGTTGAGCTCCGTGGACAGTTCGGTTTCTGTCAGGCGCTTTCCCGGCGCGAGGCCGCCACTGGTGATCGTCTGGCGGATAACGTCGGCAGCCGCACGGTCCAAACTCCGCTTCTCGACTAATCCCGAGATGATCTTAGCAGCCATTCTTCCTCCAACCGCGTTTGCGGAATGTTCGTTCTGAGTCACGGCGGATATTGGCGAACATTCGCCATTGACACCAGAGAATTCGTGTTGTTTGTTAATTGTCGACAATCAGCAGTTGAGCGGGGCCGTGCTTGCGCATTTCCGAAACCAAGGGCGTTAGCTTCGCCGGTCTGCAGCGCCTTTCGTCGTCAGCCGCCTCTCACAAGATCGTAAAGGCGGATGCGATCCTGGTATCGATTCCGTTCGAATCCGGCGGAGTGCCGCCTTGGAGCTTCGGCGGAGCGCCGAAACTGCAGTTCGACACGCTGTTGGTGAGACTGGAAACCGAACAGGGCATCGTGGGGTGGGGCGAAGCCTTCTCGCGGTGCGAGGACAAGTCGCTCAAGGCGATGATCGAGACGCGCGTGTTACCGCTCGTGATCGGCCGGAGCGCCCTGGAAATCGGCAAGATCAAGTATGATGTGGAATTCCGGCTCCAGAATTTTGGCCGCGTGGGCCCTATCATCTATGGCGTCTCGGCGGTCGACATCGCCCTGTGGGACATCCTCGGCAAGATCTCCGGACTGCCGCTCACCGCATTGCTAGGCGGTGCATTCGCCAGCGAAGTCGAGGTCTATGCCAGTCTGATGCGCTACGGCAATTGCGCCGATGTCGTCAGGGCCACCCGGCAGGCAATTGAGCGCGGATATCGTTACATCAAGTTGCACGAGATCACCGAGGACGAAATCCACGCCGCCGTCGAAGCCGCAGGGGCGCAGGCCGCCGTCATGCTGGATACCAATTGCCCATGGCCGGTGGCGGAGGCGCTCAAATACGATCGGCTTCTCGAGCCTCTCAATCTGTACTGGCTGGAGGAGCCGGTCTGGCCACCAGAGAACTATGCTGGGCTGGCCCGCATTCGTTCAACCGGGCGGCACCACATCGCCGCCGGCGAAAATGCCGGCAGCCTGCATGATTTTGTTGCGATGATCGCCGCAGGGGCCATCGACATTGCGCAGCCTGATGTCGCGAAAGCTGGCGGTATTTCCGAGCTCGTGAAGATCGCATCGCTTTGTCAGGCTGAATCAATCGAATTCGTGCCGCATTGTGCAATCTTCGGCCCCGGCCAGGTCGCGACCATACACCTCAATGCGGCGCAGCGATCAGTCCCGATGCTCGAGCGGCTCTATTGCGACTTCGAGGCCGAGATCTACGGCGGTGCTACGCTTCCGGTCAATGGAAAGGTTGCCGTGCCGACGGGGCCGGGGCTTGGCCTCGACCCTGATCCAGGCGTGATCAACCGCTACCGCGTTGCCTGAAGGACGGAGGCGTTGTGACATGGGCCATAGTTACATTCGTCTCAACAGCGTCGTCGGCGGACCATCACCTAGCCGCGCTGCTGCGCGCAATTGCGCTCTTCGTGAAGGCACGAAGGTTCGCGCAGGCCTGCCTGATCAGCTCGCGGGCGAGATGAAGCAGATCAGCATCGCGCTGGAAAGCGCGGTCCTGGACCAATTTATGTGAAGAGAGCGCTCATCAAGCGCGCTGTTTGCGCGTCTAACCCAAGAAGAGGGGACTCGAAATGGTAACACGGAGAGAGTTGCTTGCAGGAGCCGGAGCAGTTGCCGTGGCTAGCGGAGCGGGTCTCAAACCGCTCCCAGCGAAGGCGGCGCAAAGTAAAACCCTCGTGCTGGCGTCGATGGGCCCGGTCACCGGCAATTGGGATCCGACCTCTCACACGACCCTGGGGCAGTTGAAGTTCGAAAAGTTCGTATTCAATCATCTGACACGCTGCGAAATGCGGGAGGGTAAGTCTGAAGAGCTGACCCCAGACCTCGCCACCAGTTGGAAGCTGATTGATGCGCACACCCTGGAGTTCAAGCTTCGGGACGGCGTCAAATTCCACGATGGCAAGGAGTTCGGTGCTGAAGATGTTAAGGCGACCATGGAGTATGCCTCCAATCCGGCGCGCCCGGCATCCGCCCTCTATCCGGGCCGCGTTGATGTCGAGGTCGTCGACAAACTGACGGTCCGGTTGAAGACCGAAAAACACGGCTACCCCGCGTCTGCCTTCTGGTTCATTTCGAGCTTCCTTCCAATCCTGTCGGCAAAGGATATTGCCGATCCCGCGCTCCTCCAAAAGCGCCCGAACGGCACGAACGCCTTCAAATATGCGGGCACGCAGGGAGACAGGAACAGCCTCGAAGCGAATGATGAATTCTACGGCGGACGTCCCAAGATCGATCGGATCGTCTATGCCTACGTTCCGGACGCCAACACGCGCGCGCTGGGCCTGTTGAACGGCGAATATCACATTGCCGAACGGCTGGAGCCCGAGCAATACGCCTCGTTGTCAAGCAACCCGAAAGTCACCACCCACAGGGCGCTGACGACCGAAAACAAATATTTGCACTTCCGGTGCAACAAGCCTCCCTTCAACGACGCACGCATTCGCCGCGCAGTTTGCCACGCCATCGACCGCGATCAAATCCTGTCGCTGATGGGCGAGGCGGCCACACCGTCTAACTGCTATATTTCGCCGACCAAGTTCGGCTTCACGGACATTCCTGATTATCCCAAGTTCGATCCGGATGCCTGCCAGAAGCTTCTCGCCGAGGCAGGGTTTCCCAAAGGAAGGGGGCTGCCGCAACTCGAATATATCACCTCGATCGGGTTCTATCCGAAGACGAAAGAGTATGGCGAGCTGATCACAGCGATGCTCGCAGAACAGGGGCTTGATGTTCGCCTGACTGTTCTTGAACCGGCCGCGTGGGAGCAGGCGATCTATCGCCGCGCTGACGGCCAGGGCCAGGGCCACATGTGCGACGTCGGCTGGATGACCGGATCGCCGGAGCCGGATCTCGTGCTTCGACCGAACTGGCATTCAAGCGCCGCGCTGATCACCGGGATCAACGACCGGGAAATTGACGCGGTGCTAGACAAGGAACGCGCCGCTACAAACCCGGAAGAGCGCCGCAGCATTTTCAAGAATGAGACGTTTCCCACTCTCGCAAACAAGGTTCCGAGCTTGTCGCTCTTTTCCGCCGTGACCTTCCATGCCGCAGCCAGGAATCTGACGGGGGCATACTATTTCCCCAACGGGCCGATTGACCTGAGCAAGGCGGACCTGAGCTAAAGGGGCCGCAGCAAAAGTCTTTGGGAGGCCAGGAGCCGACATGCTGTTTGCGCTCGACTTCTTCGCTCGGCGCCTTGCACAAGGGTTGGTATTGGTCGTCCTCGTGACGATGCTCATCTTTACGCTGCTGCGCGTCGTTCCCGGCGACCCTGTGCGTATGATGCTGGGGCCAATGGCGTCAGTATCTGTCGCAGAGCAGACCGCCAAAGATATGGGCCTGAGGGATCCAATCCCGATTCAATTCGGCCGCTATGTCGCGCAAATCCTGACGGGGGATTTCGGGAGCTCTTTCGTCAGAAGCGCACAAGGCGGCAGCACTGGCGGCTCGCGAGGCGGCTCGACTTTCGATGCCGCCAACCGTGCATCCGTTTTGGGCCTCATCACAACCAGTCTACCCTTCAGCCTGCTCCTTGCTGGCCTTGCATTCCTGTTTGCCTTGGCAATCGCGCTCCCGATCGGCATAGCCGCGGGCTTGAGATCAGGACGATGGCCGGATCGGCTTGCACTGCATTTGGCTTCCGTCCTGGTCTCACTCCCCAATGTATGGTTGGCCCTCGTTCTCATCTTTCTCGTCTCCGCCAAGGCCGGATGGCTGCCGGCGATCGGCTATCAGGGGCCGAGCTACGCAATCTTGCCCGCCATTGTTCTCGCGATCGAACTTGCTCCGACCCTCATTCGGTCCGTCTCGGTCTCGGTGAGCGGAAATCTTGTCGAGCCATACGTGTCGCAGGGTGAGATTCGCGGTCTCTCGCGCAGCCGAATGATTGTCGCGCACGTGCTGCGCAATTCGAGCATCCCCGTCCTCAATGTACTCGGGATACAGGCCATTGGGGTTTTGCTTGGTGGTCTGTTCGTCGTCGAATACGTCTTCAACTATCCCGGCGTTGGCCTTTTGATTATCAACGCGGTCTTCCAACGGGATTTCCCAGTTATCCAGGCCATCGCGATCCTCGCCTGTGCGACCTTGGTGATGCTCAATATTCTCGTCGACTTTGCAGCGATGGCGATCGACAGGAGGCTCCAATACTAGCATCGACGGAACTTTCGGCCAGGACCGACAGCCCTGCGGCAACACGAGGTCGCGGCATCGCGGCCAGCATCTTCGTGCAGGCATGGCGAACAACTGAGTTCAGGATTGGATTTGCCCTGTTTTGCCTGCTGATCATCCTTTCTGTCCTGGGACCCTACATTCTCAATCTGTCGCCGACCCAATTCAATGTCAGCAAGAAATTCCTGCCACCGGCACTGCTGGATCATTCGAGCTGGCCTTATCTGTTTGGCACCGATCAACTCGGCCGTGATCTGTTTACCCGCTCCCTCATCGGTCTTCGGAATGCCCTGCTGATCGGCATCACGAGCGTTGCGGGAATGTTCATCCTTGGCTCAGCCATTGGCATGATCTCAGGCTATTTCGGCGGATGGGCCGGCTTGCTCTTGATGCGGATCACAGACGCGCAGATGTCGATTCCCGCGATCATTCTGGCGATCACAGTTCTCGGCGTTTCACGTCCCACTCCGCTGGCCATCATCCTTGTTCTGATTCTTGCCGGCTGGCCGGCGTATTCTCGCGTAGCGCGCAGTGTGACCCTGTCCGAGCGCCGCAAAGAATATGTTCGAGCGATAAAGATTCTCGGCGCCTCAGACGCGCGGGTCCTGCTCGTTCATATCGCGCCCAACATCTTGCCTCCGATCGCCTTTGTCGCAATCCTGGACATTGCCCGCATGATGATTTTCGAGGCTGTGCTGGGCTTTATCGGGATCGGCATTCAGCCGCCCACCCCGACATTCGGCACCATCATCGCTGACGGCACGAAGTACATTTTGAATGCCTGGTGGATCACCACGGTGCCAGGCCTCCTGCTCGCGATCACACTCTGTTGCATCAACATCATGGGAGGAGCTCTCGAGCGATCTCGCAACAAGATCTTGCTGGGATTCGAATGATATCGCCGGTCAACATTCTTGATGTCCGCAATCTGACCGTCACCCTTGAACTCGGGCCGCGCGGAACGCGCGCCGTGCTCACCGACGTCAATCTGAGTGTCGATGAAAACGAAGTGCTCGGCATCATCGGCGAGAGCGGCTCGGGAAAGACCGTGCTGTCGCGGGCGCTTGTCAGGTGGGTCACCAGCCCACTCGAAATCGAATCGGGCGCTATCAGTTATCGCGGCAACGATCTTCTGAGACTACCCCGGGCAAAAATGCAGGCGCTCCGTGGGCGCAAGATTGCCTACATAGGCTCCGATCCCGCCAGTGCTCTCGATCCAACCCTTCCGGTTGGCCGGCAAATCGTCGAAAAACTCAAATCCATCGAGCCTGATATCTCCAACGGCGAGGCAGAGGGACGTGTCATACGCCTGCTCGATGCCGTAAAGATGCCCGGCGCGAAACAGCGATTTGAGGAGTTTCCGTTCCAGTTCAGCGGCGGAATGATGCAACGCGCCCTGATCGTGGATGCGCTCGTGACGAACCCGGACCTTCTGGTCGCCGACAACATTACGCAACCTCTTGACGTTACCGTCGCTGCTCAAATCCTTCGGCTCCTGCGCGAGTTGCAGCGGGATTTCAAGACGGCGATTCTGTTCGTTTCATCTTCTTTCGGGGTCATCAACGAAATCGCGCACCGGGTTCTTGTTCTCGCAGGCGGCCGCGTCGTCGAGACGCAAAGCGTTCAGCAATTGCTCGCGGCTCCGCAACATGCCTATACAAAGCAGTTGATAGCGGACATCCCCCGCATATGGCAGAGCTCGACTGAAGCCGTTGCAGATGAGGTGTCACCTGCCGCAAATGATGTCATTCTGTCGGTGCGAAACGTCAGCCGGATTTATCCCACGAGGGATAGAAACAAGCTGTTTGCAAACCAGTTCGTGCACGCGGTGCGGGGCGCTTCGTTCGATGTTCGACGAGGTGACAATTTGGCGATCGTCGGCGAATCGGGGTGCGGGAAGTCAACGCTTTCGCGTCTCCTAAGCCGCCTGGAGGTCCCGGATTCAGGGCAGATTTTGTTCATGGGCGAAGATATCGCGTCTATGAAGGCCGAGCGCCTATTGGCGCTCCGAAGGAAATTCCAGCTTCTCCTGCAAGATCCGTTTAGCTCCATTCCGCCTCATTTTTCGATCGGGCGAACCATCGCCGAACCTCTGTACATCCATGGAGGGATGTCGCGTTCCGAGCTCCGCGATCGGGTTGCGGCGACCATGCAGGAAGTCGGACTGTCTCTCGACCTGTTCGGCAAGCTTCCGGTCGGATTGAGCGCCGGGCAGCGTCAGCGTGTGAGTATCGCCCGGGCCCTGGTCCTCGATCCCGAGTTGCTTATTCTTGATGAGACGCTATCGGCGCTCGACCAGGTCGAGCAGCGCAAACTGCTCGCCCTTTTTCAGCGGCTTCAGGACCAACGCGTAATTACCTACATCTACATCTCACACGATCTTGGGATGGTGCGGCGAGCCTGCAATCGCATCGCCGTGATGTATCTGGGGCGCGTGGTGGAGCTGGCTGACAATCGGACCACTTTCATCGAGCCGAGACACCCCTATACCCGTGCGCTCTTGAGCGCGGTACCGGCGGTTGAGGAACGTCCTTTCAAGGCTGAGACCTACCTCCTGGAAGGTGAGCCGCCCAACCCAATCCACATCCCAGCAGGCTGCAGTTTTAGACCACGCTGCCCGTTCGCGCTCGATAAGTGCGCCATTGATGATCCGCCGCTCGCGGCACGCGGACGCGATGAATTGGCTGCTTGCCATCTGACAGAAATAGACCCGCACCATCAATGACTTTGCAGGATTGCGCGGCCATCCAATGGCGCTCCTATTCGGAGAGTGAACAGCATGGAGTTTGACTACATTGTCGTAGGATCCGGAAGTGCTGGATGTCCTCTGGCGGCGCGATTGGTTGAGCGAAAACAATCGGTCCTGTTGCTGGAAGCCGGGAAGAAGGAGCGTCTCAATCTGTCTCATGTTCCGGGTGCCCTCGTCTATACGATCGGGAATAGACGGTACGACTGGGCTTACAAGACGGAGCCAGATCCGAGCAGGGGCGGCGTGGTCGAGGACTGGCCTCGTGGCAAGGTGCCGGGAGGTTCATCTGCCATAAATGGGATGATCTTCATCCGCGGGGCCGCGCGGGACTATGACGCTTGGGAGGCGCTGGGCAACAGAGGATGGGGATGGAAGGACGTGTTGCCGTACTTCCGAAAAATGGAGACGGCGGATGAGGACAGAGACAATCAATTTCGCGGAGGGCTCGGACCTCAACGGGTCTCAGCTTTACGTTGGCGTCACCCCATTTCACAGAAGTTTATCGACAGCGTTCAAGCCGCTGGCATTCCCTTCAATGAGGATTTGAATGGTGCCTCGCACGAGGGAGTTGCCTGGAACCAAGGATCGACGCGCGACGGGCGTCGGCTTTCGGCCTTCGAGGCTTTCATAAGGCCAAAGCTGTCAGCAACTGATCTGAAGTTCTTGGATGATACCATCGTTCGCCACATTCTGTTTGACAAGACGCGCGCGAGGGGTGTTGCCGCCACGCATCACGGACAAAATGTCGATTTCGTCGCAAGAAAGGGTGTCATTCTTTCGGCCGGCTCCATCAATTCCCCGCACTTGTTGATGCTTTCCGGTGTCGGTGATCCCCGTCATCTCACAAAACATGGCATTGTTCCCCGTGTGGAAAGTCCTGAGGTTGGACGGAATTTGATGGAGCACCCGGGTCTGTATGTCCTTGCCGAACTCGATGTAGAGACCGCGAATGCACTGTCGCATCCGGTAAGGGGAGCACTCGCCTTGGCGGAGTGGGTCTTCAAACGGTCGGGGTTCATGAGCGTGCCGACGGCGCAAGTCCTCGCCTTTCTCAGATCGTCTCCTGAGCTTGCTGAGCCGGATCTGCAATTTCACCTCTTCCCGTTCGGCCTCACCAAGGAGAATGGAAGGCTGAAAACCCCGAGAGCTAACCTGGTGACCATCCTGGTGAACGTCAATTATCCGAAGAGCACGGGTCATCTCGAACTGACATCGAACGATCCTCTCGCTCCAATCGCCATCTTTCCGCGCTTGCTTGAACATCCTGATGATTTTGAGGGAGTTATGCGGGGATTGGATTGGGTCCGGAAGATCTGCTCTATGCCTCCGTTCGGCTCTCATGTCGTCAAGTTCAGGGACGCACCCGTACCAGGGGCCGGGCGGCAGGCAGATGAAGCGTATATTCGGAAAGCGACTGTCCCCTTCTTTCATCCCGTCGGAACTTGCCGCATGGGAACAGACGATCGTGCGGTTCTCACGCCTTCTCTCAGAGTGAGAGGTACTGAGAATTTGTGGGTTGCGGACGCCTCCATCTTTCCTCGTCATATCGCTGGGAATACCAACGCAACGTCTATTATGATCGGAGAGAGGGCAGCAGATCTCATCCATCCGTAGTCGTGATTCCGTAAATCAAAATTGGAGAAAGTCCGTGGCGCGCTTCTATGTGCCAGATAGGAAGGATGGAATAGGCACGCATGCATCCGATATCTGTCGTACTCAACGAGAAATCGTATGACCACAATCGTGCGTATTATCGTAATTGTGCCGCGCGCCACGAAAACTGCCCCCTCATATTGGCTCAGATGACAATGTTACCGAAGCGCACCCTAGTGTCTCCTGAATCAGCTGGCCGCGAGTCTGAGCAGGCCGCGCGCAAGGCGCGGCCTCCGGGCGCGGTAGCGAGCGAGCGGCTTGCGTCGATTCGGCCAAAGAACCTGTCGGGATTAGATACCAAAGCATATCGTGCAGTCATTATGGCTTCGCGCTATGCCTTCGAAGAGACGTGCCTCATGGGAAAACATTCTGAGCGCTGCATAATCCTGCCGACCGGCGTCGCGTTATCGAGATGGCTTGTGTTGCTCTCCCGTCGCGTATGAATGGCTACCCGTTCTTGCGAAGCAGACGCGGCCGCTTAGGCCGGGGCGAAATCTTGAGAATGCTCGCACAGCTCGGCTCAACAAAGAGATCGGACGGATGAACGCCGAGCGCTTCGGAAATGCGATCGAGAACATCAATCGTCGGATTTTTCGATTGGCGCTCAAGACCGGCCAAGTAGGAACGATCGATCCCCGCCGTGCGAGCCAATCGTTCCTGCGACATACCACGTTTGATGCGGATCCGACGGACGTTCCAGGCCAGTAGCGCACGAGGCTTCATGTCTCGAAGCTTGCCATTCCTCGATCGGTTAAAACACTGGCTATAGCCTACCATTTAGATGAAAGTCCGTGTTCTCGCCGCACAAGGAGAAGTGCGATGTTCCGAACCGAGAAACTGGTCGAGGGGCCTGCGGCCCTCTGTCAAGGCCAAAAAGCACGGGCCGTGTAGTCCCGGACCAAGCATCCGGGGTCGCAACCCCCCTGCTTTTTTACCCTGACCGCTACCCCCGCTCATCGCCGCGCGGCTAGTCGGTTGCATGCCGCAACCCTCAAGCCATGAAAGGCAACGACAAGGACGCAGACATCTGTCAACGCATCCGACCAAATCGTCCGCGAGGTCGAAGACGGCGTGCGACCCTGGATCAAGCCTTGGAATGCCGGTAATGACAGCGGGCATATCGCGCGGCCCCTGGGCGCCAATGGCATCCCGTAGCAAGGTATCAATGTTCACATGCTGTGACCGGAAGCCGTAACCAAAGGCTACCGATCGCCGATTTGGATGACGTTCAAACAGGCGCTGGACCATAAGGCCAACGTGCGCAAGGGCGAACACGGCAGCCTCGTCGTTTAAGCCGACAAGCTCGTCCTCACTGAATCCAATGCCGAGGCTGGCGACGCGGTCCATTCCGTTCATAAATGGTTACACTGTTTGCCGGTCTCTCACACTTGATCAACCAAACCGCGTGCTGCGCAATTTGACGCTATTCGAGATGTAATTGGCTAAAGCGCAAGGCTTACGCGCCGACCGACGTCAAACTCCCCAAGCAAATTCAAGGGCGCGAACACCCGTATCGGAAATCGCAAAGCTGTTGAAGCGGAGCGCGGCCGCGTTGCGGCAGAAGGGCGTTGAAACTCGGTGTCACGTTAAGTCATCAGCGATAACCCCGCATTTTTGAATGGCCGTCCGGCTGCCTTGTTTTATTGAATTGAGCTCAAGCATTCTGTGGGCATCGTTTGGTTCACGCTTGGGATCGCGGCGCAACACGATCGGCGCCTTCCGCCGATAGGCGCCGTCGCTTCCTGTCAGGTCGTGGCTAAGAGAATGCCGAGTTCAGCTCGCTCAGCCTCACGGAGATGGAAGGGCGGGTGGATAGAGAAAGACCCCCGGCCGTCATTGGTGGTCAGCGGACCAACTGTGGCACGACAGCTTGCCGTCGCTCAGCTCATGGCCCGTAACACCGCCACGCAATAGCTGTCTGTAACCATACTCGGTCATCCACTTCGCGCGGGCCAAATGGCTGTCGAAAGCGCGCCTAGCACGCGCTGGCTCGCGTTCGGGATCGATATGCAGGATGATCCGTGACACCTTGCGCCAATCGGCCCCTTCCCTGTCGGCATCCAGCATCCGCGAATAGGTGGCGAGATGTCCCTCATCGTAACGGGTAAGCAGCGCACCGGACGGCGCACCGTCGTCGACGTGGGGACAGCGTGTTGGCTTCTGCATTGGCTAACCTCGGTTGGGGTTACCTGGACTGACCATTCTTGGCCGATTGGGCTGCTGTGCCTCGTGACATTTTCTGTATCACGTGATGTAATCTATCAGCCGGCTCGGCAGAAGATCATGCTCTTGCAGGCGCTACATGCGCATAAAATCCTCTCGGGCGATCGCCAACGGCCCGCCTTAGTCGCGCGGGCTGAAAGAGGACCCGCCGCAGTGCGAAGCTTGCACACGGTACTTCTTTCGCGGACTCCGTTTGCGACTTCAATTGGGCGATTTGCTCTCTCCAAGTGTCTGCACCGCTCTATCGAAAGTGTGAAAGGGATGAGCACGTACGCGATAACATCCACTGCCAGGCCCTCGGGCTGCTTCGAAAGTGGTCGCCGACTTCGAACCTGAATCTGTCGGTTGACGTACAGCCTTCGTCGACGGCCTGTCGGCAACGAACTTTTTTTGTGCGATCGTTTTGCGGCCGGATCAGACGCTCGAACCCAAGTAGTGTGTACGCGAGATCATGTATTCCTTTCTCGGTGCGTTTATGCCGCCTTCCTTGAGGATTTTCTGCACGGCTCGATGGCCGGGCGCTGGAATTCAGCTTCGTGCTTCAAGTTGCATCCCGCAAATGTTACAGGATGTATGCCGTCGATCGTTTGTTGCGGGCAAAGCGGACGACCCGCATTTAAAGAAGTTTATTAACTGGGCCAGCCTTACAACCCGAACCAACAAGCGTTGCTGCTCATGTAATTCCATTCGCGCGCGGATCTATCAGCATGACTGCGCGCGCGTGATTTTGGATGCGCTTTGATCGAGGTTCGAAATGCCCAATGTTGTGGAGTTTCGTCGACCGAGTGCGCCGGTGCGGGCCACTCGTGAAGCAGCAGAAACGACCGTCCTTGGCAAGTGTGACACGCCGGTGGTGCCGTTCCCGATGGCGTGTGATTCCGGTCGATGTGCAAATCCAAATCCACGGCTTAAATCCATTCAAGCGAACGCCAAGCTCACGATTGATCATGCCATCGCCACGCTGGAGCAGACTCATCGTCAGATACGAGCTGCCATACAAAAGATTGGCGACGCTTCAGCTAGGGCCAACCTTGAAACCAGTCTCGATCTGATTGAGCGCAACCTCGAACTCGCCAAACTGAAATCGTCCTGTCTATAGCTGACGTTTTCACCGGGCGATCAGGTCGCTGCACGCGAGCATTCTAAGCACGGCAACCTTCCGCTAGCAGAGAGCCATAGCAAGTGCTTGCAAATGTCAAAATCGCCGGTCGGCTGATGGTTGGTTTCGGATTTCTCCTTCTGATGACCGCAGCAATTGGCGGCTACACGATCCATGCCTCCCGAAGCGCGAGCGGATCGTTGGCGACCGTGGTCCGCCAAAAAGATCACGTGGTCGAAGACGAGCGCATCGAATAGCGCGTATTTGAAACTCGGATGCATGTATGGACGGCCTTGGCAACCGATGACCAGTCGCATTGGGAGAAGGCCGCAGCAAGCGTTAAGCCAACATTTGCGCAGCTTGATGAGCTCGCTGCCGACACCAAGGACTTGGGTCGCCAAGCACGAGTGCGGGATCTCAAAATAGCCGTCCTCCTGCCAAGCAATTCGTGGTTTCGATAAATTGGAGATTACCGGCGGCGAAGGCCGCCGTAGGCGAGAAGCCGATCGAAGGAGTGGCTCACCCACCAAGCCCGAGCCCACATATGCGGCAAAGCCACAAGTAATCCCAGAGCAAACTTAGCGAGCCTTCTGTTCTTACTTGGCCTTCCAGCCCAAGAGCTTGTTCTGAAACCGTCCGCTATTGAGAAAAAGAAGAACCGTGAGCGACGCACCACGACGTCAACTGCAAGCTTCCAAGGAAACAGAGGGATCATCGATATCGCCGTCCCGTCAATTGAAAGCGTGAAGCCCAAGGCGACGTAGATTGAGGCCCAGCTTTCTGCGCCGCGCGTCATCCTCGTCTGGCGATGGGGCATATCTGGTAGCTGAAGCGCGACTAAGGGCTTGCCGATCACGCCTGCACCGCCTCAGATTTGACTGCCCAGTCGAGCTCGTTTCGCCCTTGATCTAAGCGCGCGAGCCGCGGCGCTATTATCGACGGCCCAAGTCGTCTGGATCAGAAGCGTCTTTTAATCTGGCTGCGGTTTCGCTCAGAGCAGAGAGCGCAGCTTGCATTTTGTCGGGCTGCGAACCGAGTGTCGTTTGAAGATGCTGCCGGTCAAGCTCGATGGCGCGATCGAGCGAGGAGCCGTATATCGCCGCAATCGCGATCTCCTTGGCCAAGCGCGTGAAGCTCTGCCACATGAGATAGAACATCAGCGGCGGGACCTGACAGTTCGCAAGCATCTCATAGCAGCGCGGTTCAGCGTTTTCGATCGCCCACCATTGCTGCGCGAGCACCACGAGCCGTCGAAAGTCTCGTCTCGTTCGGCTGAACTTGTCAGGGTCGACGCCGCCGATGAAGGAGCAATGATCGAGCCAATTCAGGCCCGCCATGATCGCAACTGGATAATCGACAACAGGAACGCCCTTGAAGTCGGCGACGGTTTCTTCGTGCGGAGCCTGCCTGAGAAAGGCATCCATCATTTCGGCCTGGCGGACGGCGCTGACCAAAAGATCTACGTCGCGCCGCGGCACCATCATCACGTAGCGGCAGGCTTCGAGCCGCGTGTGCTCCCAGATGGCACGCACATTCCGTCGGTGTCGCCCAGTCCACGCTTGCAGGCAGGGTAAACCAACCGGCCTTCATCGGTTTCCTTGAGGTACAGCGGAAGCAGCCTGTCGAGGGCTGACAGGAGCGTCAGAGGTTCGAAGAGATCGCCTATAGCCTTTTCGGCAGAGGCCAGAACCGACTTCTTTGATCGTCCCCATCCGAACATTTTGGCCGCCCCAGGTCCATGCTGCGCTGAATGCCGATTACAAGGGGGCTCGCCTGAAGACGCAAGTCCGCCCATTTCCGGCCTTCGAATGATCCGGAGCCCGCCCGAATCGGTTAGTGGGTTATTAACCGCCGTTCGGCAGGCTTGCAGCCACGGTTATCGCTGCCTAATCAGCCCCCCAGCCCAAGGCAGCGTAAGATGGCCGGCGGTGGATGACCTCCGCCGGCCGTTTTGCTCGAGAGACTGTCCGCGCTCGCTGCCGTTACGGAGCCTTCGAAGGCCCGCCTCGCAGTTGACGGTATCCGCTGTTGGCCATCCAGAGCGCGCGCTCAAGATGGGTTTCAAAATGCCTGCCGGGCCCGCTTGGGCTCGCGGTCTGGGTCGATACCAAGGACGATCCGCGATACCTCGCGCCAGTCAGCGCCCTCGGCATTGGCGTCGAGCAGGCGCCAATACGTGGTCATGTGCTCTTCATCGTACACGGTAAGGTCGGACCCAGAGGGCGCTAGATTGGCGAGAACTGGATTGAGGAGAGGCGGCATTGGCTTCCCCGCGATCATTGGTTGTGACACCGGGATATTTCCCGGTGTTTGTGTCGGCGGCGTGACCGGTGCAGGATCATCCAAACAGCCGGGGGCTGACATTGATGATGAAACCGGCCGATGCACCGATGATAGCGCCGACTAGGCCATAGCCGGCGGCGCCACCGGGACCGATCATCACCGCGCCGTAGAAGAAGCCGATACCTGTACACAAGACAATCATGCCGATCAGTGCCTGATCGTTCAGCTCTTCGATCGGGTGTAGGCGTTGCTCTTCGGAGCTTTGCACATAATGACCGGCTGGCTCACGCGAGCCGCAGTGCGGGCAGGCGACGGCCGAAAACGAGACATTGCCGCCGCAGTCGGAGCAGCCAATCAGTTCCTCTTGTACGCGCCCGCCCGTCATGCGTCCCAACGTAGCCGCGTCGCTACCATGGTGCTACAGGCTTTGCCCGCGGTCCACAATCACTATTCCTCGGCCCGACCGATCGTCGCCTAGCAGCTCGCCAGAGGAGGATCGCGGAGCGGCACTGCCGAGATATTCGACGCGGCCCGCGCCCGCGTCCAGGCCGCCTGGGAGGAGCTGGCGGTCGCGCGACGGCCGCCGATTAAAGTGCCCACCCGGCTAACCGTCGCATGAAGCATACCGCAGAACGTCCAAGCGCCGATCCGGAAGCAGCGGCCCTCCGGTGGGTGCCGATGTTGAAGCCTGACTTTGGCTCTGTCGGCAGGCGGATCGAATGGAAGGCGACCGTATCGCGTGGGTCCGCCACCTTGCCGAAGCGACGGTACGACGGCGTACCCCTTGGCTGTTCCGGGCATTCGAACTCTGATGATCTTCACTGCCGCGACGTATACTTCCAGATCGGCTTGTGAGAGGCCGGGGCGGCCTGGATAACACCCGAGCTGACGAGTGAGCCGCAGATGTCTCACGTGGCTCGTCGAGCAACGCAGCAGTTGAAAAGCTTCGCTTTCCGTCCACATCTGCGAGTTTGGTTTGAGCTGCGCTTCATCGCGCGATTCAAACACGGTGCACCTTTGCGTGTCGATATAATTAATGGTTCAATACGTGTTATAAAAAACAATACAACTTAAACGTTGACAGGGCCGAATCGCATTTCCTATTGTCGCGATGAGGTCCAGAAAACCTCGTGCGGCAGGCGTAATCGTTTTCCTCAGAGTCCTGCGTCCTCGCGCGTATGTCCAGTGGCGCAAGCCTAAAGGCGCGAGGGAGCGCCTGTCGTTGCTTATTTCTGGCTCCGGACGACTATCTCGATCTCAGAAAGATCGACGGAGAAAACGACAGTGAAAACGGTAACAAAACAAAAGGCAGACAGAGCTTGCGCCAAAGAGTTGAAGATTTTGGCACGGGTCGAAAAGGATCTCGAAAATGCACGCGGCTCCGGAGCGGTTGAAGACGTCTTCCTTGGGCTTGAGGAAATCTACTCGATGCACATGCGCACCGAGCATCAAAGCGTCCGAGCAAGATGCGAAGCCATCTTGCGCGCCGGCAGTTTGCCGAAGGCGTAACTGACGATCTTAGAGCGCCCCGTAGGGAGCGCTCTATGCATTTGAGCAACGCGGCCGGCAAAAGCCGGCATCTGAGGGCCCCGGCACGCTCCTAAAAGGTGGTAATAATCCGTGCGAGACCTGATCATCGCCGCGATTCGTCAGTCGGACTGCCCCTGCGAAAACTTTGGCGGAGAGTTCCCGACTGAACTCAGCTGCCATCACTCTCTTAATATTCTTCATGATGCTAGCGAGAAGGCTTCCGTCATTGTCGAATTGCTCCGCGCAATAAGCAACCTGGACGCCCGCCTTGCGGCAGATGAACTCGTAGTGCGCGCTCTCGTCAACGTCCTGAAAGCGTCCCCATCGGCTCACGTCGAAGACAAGCAGATGCGCGAAGTCAGCGCGTCCCGATTGCACGTCTTCAACCAGTTCGGTAAGGCCCCCCGGTTTTCGATTCTGAGGCCGCTTTCTCCCTCGTCACGATAGGTGTGGACCATGGTTAGCTTGTGAAGTTCGGCGTAGGTCGCGATGACCACTGCCTGATTCTCAATCGAGTATTGCTTGTAATCCGTCGACATGCGGACATACTGCGCCGCCCGTCGCGCTTTCTGAGACTGAGGCAGACGTTTCGCGTGTACAACAAGGGTGTTCCCCATGTTGCCTCCCCGCGGCTATATCGCGTCGCGCTGTATTGCGCATCGCAAACCATTTAGGCGCATCATCAAGTCCGCGCCATCGGAAAGTGTATTCAGAAAGAGTCAACTGCTATGTCGTTTTTCTTGAAAGCACGTTGCGGCGGGCGAAGCGAGCTGCAGAGAAATGCGGGTTTGCGCTTTTGGGCCGATTTTGTTGCAGAAGTCGGTAGGATCGACGCTCTCAGCCGGGCTGAGATCTGAAAATTTGGGCTCGCGATCTCTTGGCCGCCTGCCCGGCATGGGCTGCGGAGACGGCCGGGCACTGATGCCTGACGCAACAACGCGACGGACGCACTTACGCAACGCATAGTGCGGCCGTGTTGGGTGGATGGAGCGCCAGCTTGGCAAAGCGACGAAGGTTCTGAGCTATTGCTGCAAGCGTAAATTCGAACCGCGCGCCGGCCGGTCCACGCAGTCTTAGGCGGTCGAACCGCAGGATCCGCTTGAGGTGCGCAAACAGCATCTCAACCTTCTTGCGATCTCGTCGGGTCTGATCGTAGGCAGGTGTCTTGGCGATAGCCCGGGCGACATCGCGCGCTGCCTCGTGCACGTGGCGGCTTCCGGCTCGGCGAGTTTGGACAGCACTTGGATTTGGAGCGGGCAGTCGCGGCAATCGGCGACGCGCGAGAAATACGAGATAGCGTCATCTCCGCGTGGTCCGCGTGCGCGGCAGGATCTTGCCGCTGCGGCAGACATATTGATCGCGCGCCTCGTCATAGATGAAATCGTCGCGGCTGAACGTGCCGTCGTCGCGCTGTGACTTGTCGATCACCGGGATGTGGGGCGCGATCCCCTTCACATCGACCAGGAAGTGGAGATTTTGGGCCGCGCCGTAGGCCGTATCCGCGACGAGCCAGTCGGGTTTGATGCCGAACGTCTTCTCAGTCCTTTCGATCATCGTTTGGGATGCGCCAACCTCGGATTGGCGGATCGCCCGGGACGCTTCGACATCCATGATAATACCGAACTTGATGTCGATGAGGTAATTGTCGGCGTAGGCGAAGAACGCGGCGTTGCGCAGTGCGCCAGTCCACTGCGCGGCTGGGTCGGACGGCGCGACAAACTTCGGCACGACGTCGGTGGCACGACCCCATGCTGGATCGTCGAGATTGGCGAGATAGTCCTGAACGGCGCGCCTAGCCCCCATCGGGTCGATGTCGTGGCTCCATTTATCGCCCGGCGTCGAGCGGCACTTATTGGCGTCCGCCGCGATCAAGCTGGCATCGACGGCGAAACCATTGCCGCCGACAAGGCCAGCCTTGATGCACGAAGCGACGACGCGCTCGAAGACGTGACGAAAGACATCATGATCGCGAAATCTCTCGTTGCGGGCGCGCGTGAATGCCGAGTGATCCGGGATCCTGTCTTCTATGCCAAGGCCGCAGAACCAGCGATAGGCGAAATTGAGCTGAACCTCGCGGCATAGTGCGCGCTCCGAGCGGATCGCGAATACGTAGCCAAGGATGAGCATCCGGATCATCAGCTCCGGATCGACCGATGGTCGGCCAGTGTTGGAGTAATGCGGCGCAAGCTCGACGCGCACCCACGACAGATTGAGAACTGCCGCAATTTGCCGAACCTGATGGTCGTCCGGCACTACGGCCTCGAGGTCGAACGCATAGAACAGATGACCCTGCTCGCCCTTGCGCCGCCCCATCATCGATTCTCTCCGTCGATAGCCGCTTCACTTCGACGGAATCACGGTTCGCACCGCTCCTCAAGGTAGTTCTGCAACAAAATCGGCCCGTAGCCGACATGTCCGGCGCAGCTCTTTCGTCTGCTTCTGACGAGGCAACCAGCAGGATATCGTCGTTGTCCTTGTCGATGATGTTGAACGCCCATCCATCATGGCTGTGGCGATCGCCACGTCGGCCTTCTTCTCCTTATTGCCGCTATTCTTGTTGTAGACGTGGGTCTTGAAGCCGGCCTTGTCGACCATCTTCCAGAATGAGTCGCCGGGAGGAGGTGAACCCCACATACCGCCCGTCAGCTGGCAAACCGACAGCCCTGGCAGCAATTTAGGATTGGATGAATTCTTCAAGCTCGTCGATCATCTGTTTACCGGGTTTGATTCCTCCGAAAGGATATCAATGGCCTCGAGCCTTGCGTCATACTCCTCGTATGTGCCGAGCAGGGCTTGGCCAACTGTCAAGTTGTGCACGGGATCGATAATCGAGGGGGAGTCGTAAGTTAGGGAGGTTGGTCCAGTAAATAGAACTTCTTCGCCACGCTCGTCGCGTCGCAACGTTCGGTCCGTACACCATTTGACGAGTTGCGTGACCTCTCCCTTCCCGGACTCAATGATGGACGGCAGCTGCCGAACCGAGTAGAAATTCGTCCGCGCAGAATACATCTGCCGCGAATCCGAGCTCATGCGCTCGTCTGGTTGAGCGGTAAGGGTCAGCAGGCGCTTGCCTTTCGGACGCTCGAGCGTACCCTGAATTAGACCGCCTTCTCTGATCAGTCTAATGTGCGCCAGCTTTTTTGGAGCACCAAGAACCTCTCGTCCCGAGGCGAGAGCTGCATCATTTACCGTCACGTAAATGTAAGGGATGTAGTAGCCAGTCTCACCGTCGGGATCACGAACTTGAATTCCTGAATAGCACTCCAAGTATGGCCCGACAGTGCTTGAGCGATAGCTCGCGACCCCCACAATGGCGATTGCAGGGTTTGCTGCAGGTGCTAGCTCCTTCGGCAATAAACAATTCGCCTCGTGCCCCACGCTGAACATAAGGTTTATGGCTTGGCAGCCGAGAAACGCAGTGCCACGATTTTTGCCCCCATGGTAAAGAGGCGCATCAAGCGGAATGCCTTTGACGTCGGGCATCGCATCCTCCTTGATCTCAGAATAATTCGCGCGGTTGGAGATTGAGCTATTCATCTCACCGCGCCTCTCCGGTTGTTGAAGCGCCCCTGAAGCGACTGTACTGCGCTGGCAGCGATGTGGGTTCGGTAGTCCGTACGGCACATCGATCCGGTGATAGCGATCTTCGCTACGCGAGGCCGCAGTGCCGTTTCTGCGCCTTGCACCTCAATCCGCCGGATTAAACGATCCGAAAACATCCGACACGCTTGACCTTCTCCATTCTAGAAGCCGGCAGCTGTCCTGTGCTGCCGGATGCGCCTGATTGTGCATCCATTCCGGCGGAGCGTGCTCACCGATAATGACGTCAAGGCGAGTGGGTGATTCCTATTTGTCTATCAGTCGTTATGCAACGTCGATGCCAGGCACCTCGTGCGGTTTATACGGCTCATTGGCTGACATCAAATTGGGTACGAGTGACCCGACAACTTTCGACTATTGTTCTGTTGCCTTCCTCGCTTGTCCGATTGACGACGCGATGTCGAAAGCCCGACATAATCAAGTATCCGGACAGAAAGTCGATGAGGCTCTCTCACGAGTTTTCGCAACAGCATGGCTATCGCCATTGTGTCTCGATTAAACCAGATCAGCGCAACATTATCGCTCGCATGGTCGAAAACGCAGGCCCTGACATCGCCGTCTCGGTGGTGAGTCGGAAGACCTCCAGCGCCTGTGCAAGAGTCACGTGAGGCTGACTTCCCATCAGAGTCTCGGCGCGGCGATTGCACGGAATGGATACTCCAATTCGCAAGACTTAGGAGAACCTCATGCGTTCTGCGCCCCACTTTTCGATCCACAAGGAGCTCAGCACCGTTCGGCACCGGTATCGCTCCGCTCGCGGGTACCGATCCTATCTCCGAAACCGGAGGAAATTCGGTCGCAAATTGTCGGCGTCTAGAAGGTGGGGTAGTTCGGCAAAGCCAATGCAACAATCCAAAGGATGGCTAACGCCTGAGCGGCGGAAGCATGTTCGCGACGTGAAATCGTTATTGAAGTGCTTTAGCGCCAATTTACACGGGTACTGCGCACAGGCTTTGGGCATCAAAGATGATGCGTAGCAGAGGGCAGATCGGCAAGAGTCCGGGGCGTGGTGCAGACCGCAACTCTTGGCTTGCCCGACTTTCAATGCTCGTTCTCAACCATTTTGATCAACATGCCCGTCATCCTTTTTGATGCTGAAAAACCCTGCACCGCCACTGATCGAGGGAACCAAGAGTTATGGGACGTGTGAGCGAAAAAGTCATTTTGGTAACCGGCGGGGCTCGAGGAATGGGGGCCGCTCATGCGCGCCTGCTGGTAGCCGAGGGCGCGAAAGTCGTGATCACCGATACTCTTGACAATGAAGGACCGACTTTCGCGGCCGAACTTGGCCCATCCGCGATCTATGTGCGTCAAGACGTCGCCCAGCCAGGGGAATGGTCCCAGGCGATCGCAGCTGCGGAGGGCAAGTTCGGCGCGCTGCACGGCCTCGTCAACAATGCAGGCATCGCGAGTATGGCTCCCATCGAGCGGTTCCCGCTCGAGCAGTGGGAGAAGACCCTGGCTGTCAATCTCACCGGTGTATTCTTGGGAATGCAGACTGCCCTACCTGCCATGCGCCGCGCGGGCGGAGGCTCGATCGTCAACATCTCGTCGGTTGAGGGGCTGAGGGGTAGTGCTGGGCTTCACGCCTATGTTGCTTCCAAGTTCGGCGTGCGGGGCATAACGAAGTCCGCTGCCTTGGAGGCCGCCGCGTCCGGCGTTCGCATAAACTCTATCCATCCGGGCTTCATCAACACTCGGATGACAGAGAACATCGATCTTTCCGGTTTTCCAATTCCGCTCGGGCGGCCAGCCGAGCCGCAGGAAGTGTCACAGGCAGTCTTGTTCCTGCTTAGCGACGAGTCCTCTTATCTTACCGGCTCCGAAATCGTCGTCGATGGCGGTCTGACGATCGGCGTCCCGCAGAAGTGTCAGGCGGTCGAAAACATCTTCTGACTATCAGCGGACGGATTGTCACATCAAACGAGATGGAATGTCGCGATGTATTACACCAGTGGAAATTACGAAGCTTTTGCTCGGCCCCGCAAACCCGCCGGCGCGGACAGCAAGACAGCTTGGTTCGTTGGTTCGGGGTTGGCTGCGCTCTCCGGCGCGGCCTTCTTGATCCGCGACGGGCAGATGCGTGGCGACCGTATTACCATCCTCGAACGACAGACGGTTCCGGGGGGGCGCGTTGGACGGTTGTCAGGATCCGAAAAGCGGATTCGTGATTCGAGGTGGCAGAGAGATGGAGGATCATTTCGAGTGTCTCTGGGATCTGTTTCGTTCGATCCCATCGCTCGAACTTGAAGGCGCCAGCGTGCTCGATGAGTTTTACTGGCTGAACAAGGATGATCCGAACTACACACTACGGCGGGCGACGGTGAAACAGGGGCAGGATGCCCATACCGATGGCCTCTTCACACTGAGCGAACAGGCCCAGAAAGAGCTGATTGCCCTTTTTCTTGCCACCCGTAAGCAGATGGAGACCAAGCGCATCGACGAAGTGTTCGGGAGAGATTTCTTCAACAGCAATTTCTGGCTCTATTGGCGGACCATGTTCGCCTTTGAAGAATGGCATTCGGCCCTCGAGATGAAACTTTATCTGCATCGATTCATCCACCATATCGGCGGCCTGCCGGATTTCAGTACGCTGAAGTTTACCAAATACAATCAATATGAATCGCTTGTTCTGCCGTTATCCAAATGGCTGTTGGCGCAAGGCGTCAATTTTCGCTACGGGGTCGTAGTCACCGATATCGATTTCGACATAAAGCGTGGACGCAAGCAAGCCACAGCCATTCGCTGGCAGGAGAATGGCATTGAGGGCAGTCTCATTATTGGCGCCGACGATCTTGTTTTCATGACGATCGGGTCGCTGACCGAAAACTCGGACATGGGGGACCATCACACGGCCGCCAGGCTCAACGAAGGACCGGCGCCCGCCTGGGATCTGTGGCGGCGTATTGCGGCCAAAGATGCGGCCTTTGGACGCCCAAATGTCTTTTGCGGCAATATTCCTGCAAGCAAATGGGAATCGGCGACGTTCACGACCCTGGACAAACGCATTCCAGCATACATCCGCAAGATCGCCAAACGCGATCCGTTCAGCGGCAAGGTTGTCACAGGAGGCATCGTTACGGTGAAAGATTCGAGCTGGTTGCTCAGTTGGACCACAAATCGCCAGCCGCATTTCAAGCGCCAGCCCAGCGATCAAGTCGTCGTCTGGGTCTATTCGCTATTCGTCGATAAAGCCGGCGAATACGTGAGGAAACCGATGCAAGATTGTACGGGCGAGGAAATCACGCAAGAATGGCTTTATCACCTCGGTGTACCGGTTGCGAGTATACCGGAACTCGCCGCTGGGGCCGCCAAGACGGTCCCGGTGATGATGCCCTACGTCACTTCCTTCTTCATGCCGCGGCAGGCGGGCGATCGGCCAGATGTTGTGCCGAAAGATGCGGTCAATTTCGCCTTCATCGGCCAGTTCGCGGAGTCGGGTGAACGGGATTGTATCTTCACGACGGAATACTCCGTTCGGACCGCGATGGAAGCCGTGTATATCCTCCTCAAGATTGAACGTGGAGTGCCCGAGGTATTCAACTCGACCTATGATATTCGCAAGCTGCTTGCAGCAATGGCTAGACTGCGCGACGGCAATGAAATTGAGGTCCCGGGACCTGCGTTCCTGCGCGAGCTCATTCTAAAAAAGATTGAAGCGACTGAGCTTGGCGAACTACTGAATAAATATCACCTGAGTTGATTAAGGCGCGGACGCTGCGGGCGACCGTTCGCTCGGATAGAGAAGCGCTGTCCTGCGCCGTGACGGCTCGGACTCGCCAAGGCGCGGATCAAACGTTCGCGCCGATCTTCCAGGCAACCTTTAGGCGTACTCTGGAATTCGGTGTTCTTTCGGCTTGATGTTATTCTCGCCACACGCATCCGATTAACCTCTTGCCACGAGGTGAGGGCGAAACTAGCTAGTGGCTCGTCACAGTGATTTTGATGGTTTGATACCGGCCAGCTTAGGATCGGCAAGTTTTCTGGCGGCACGAGGATTTCGATGCTTCTGGGGATGCAGGATTCGGCGGGTGGCCGTCCGAACATGTGCGAATAGGTATAGATGAACGCCAGATAATGGCCCTGCTTCTCGGTAAAGCGTGCGCCTGGTTTTTGACTCATGGATCGATTCATCCGTGCCTCCTTAGTCGTCCGTGAAGAACGGGTAAGGGGCTGATCTGGAGTCGCTTTTTTTCCGGCTGCGTCGACTTTGTGGTTGCAGGCTTTGACAGTGCGGTAGCTCGGAACCTGCAATTTGCAGTTTGAGATTCCCTCGAATCGCACGGCATGATTCGGCGCTCGTATCGGGAGGAGCCGATGCGACCGAAGAAGCCGAAGGCGACGGAGGAAGGTGATCTGTTCCGGGCCAGGCTCGAGCAGATCATCTCCTGCACGAGCGCCGGATCAAAGTCGATAGCGACTGCTGCTGACTTTGCCGTCGTTTGTCCCTGTTGCGTTGCTTGGCCTCGGCGAGCTCTCATGCGCTTGACCTTGCCGATGATGGCGTTGCGAGATACGCATCGCCACCCCTCGCAGACACCGAGTGGCCCGCGCTCCACATGCATTGCAGAAGCGACACGTCCTCAGAATCCCATGCCGATGTGGCTTGATTGACCATCGTTCGTCATCGTCACGAGCACGAGTCGATGGTCGTTTTGATTGTCGCCAAAAGCAGTGCGTGTCGATGTTTACGCTTGTTCGCCGCTATTCGATGTTCGGAAAGGTTTTTGGCTGCGACGATCGGCCTGCCTTATAAAATAGGCAGACGAACGTGTATTTATGCCTGCGGTTGCATCGTGTCCGGAAAGTTGATCCGCTTACGTTCGCTGCTGTTGACAACATGCGTTAACGGCGTTGCAATCACCAGCACGACAAACGGCGGTGAGTTTACCAACTAACAACAGCAGCTAGACCACGACGGCGTTACTGCTCGCACACGGCTACTAGCGTGGGTACCCGAGCGTTTGCGCGGAAGTATGGGCCATGCAGTCGATCCCTTGCTAGGTGTCGTCGGTGCCGGGGATCGTGCCGTTCTCGGAATACTGCCAGAGCTTCCGTTGCCGCGAAGCCGACGTCTCCGGAGGTGACGATGCTGACGTCGACTCGACTTCAACCATTTCAACAGCGACGATGCAAACTTGGTCGCTTGGATCAGCCCTGCGGGCAGCAGGCCGCCGGAGCCGCCGCCGCCGCCGCGGATGGTCGAGCAGCGCCTGGACGGCCTCGTGCAGATCGCCGAGCGGGGCTCAAACCCACCTTCGAGAAGGTCGTTCAATTCGAGCCGCAGCATCTCGTCATCCCAATCGGTGCGTCGAAGGCCTCGAAGAGACGCGACCAAGCGCGAAGCTCGAGACAATACCCGAGAGTGTACCAACAGCAACGGGACAGCTCGCAGAGATGGAAGCAAAAGTAAAAGATCAAACAGCGTCATAGCAAGTCCGCCGATCTGGAAGCTAAGCGCGCGCTGAACCGCCTGAAGGAGGTTGACCCGGAGGGATATGAGGCCTTCCTTCGTAAGCGTGAGAACTGCGGGGACACTGGCGGTTTCGGCCCGGCTGGACGGGCGAGGCCATAGTCACCACCACATTCCTCGCCGTCGCATTCGCACAACTCTGGCGCGTCGTCGCCATGCGCAGCAGCCGCTCCGGTACCGTTGTCAACGAGTTCACGCGCAATCCATGGGTCTGGCTGCGCTCGGCCTGTACGGCCCTCTGCTCGCAGTCCCTCTCTACTGGCCGCCGATGACAGAGGTCTTCCACGTCTGCCACCGACGCTCACGATGTGGAGCATTGTCGCGGGCTACAGCCTGACGCCGATGCTGCTAATTCAGGTCAGCCACGCCGTCATCGTGCTTGCAAAACGAAGCCGTTAAATGGTAGCCGCGTTGCTTGGCTCGAATTCGCCGTCTGCATCATCGTGATCGGCGTGGCCGGATGTATGCTCATGGTCATTGCGCCCTACGGAGGCCTGATCTCCGAGTGCGAGCCTATTGCCCTCAGGCGCCCGGCCGATTCCGTTCGCTCGCGTTCCCGCGGATTACAGCCCCCGATCTCCCACAGCGGACCCAACGTCACTGCAAATTCGATCGCGAGGATGGGATGGCGGCTCGAACAAGAGCTCGTCCGAACGCTCTAGATGTTCTTGTTATGCGGTCAAGTTCGCCCATTCCACAGACCACCGATTGTGACGTCAGAAAGAATAGTGATCGCGTCTCAAGGACGTCAACAGCGGGGGTAAGCCTACAAGATCATGTAGTTGTAGTATTACTGTTTGCACGGCTCTCTGCTGGAGGCCGTTCGCTGACACGGGGGAGCCATGTCGACAGTTGCCAGCGCAATTCGGCGCCTTTGGTGGCGACGCTTTCTTGTTCTTCTGGCGATCATCGTGATCATTGCTTTGATCGCAGTCATGACCAGCTCCCAGCTTGGCGCGACAATCGAAGCTCTGACGCCGCCTGGTCTCCCTGAACCGGTTTCCGCGAGCGAGCAGGTTTCGCTCGATCAGGGCTGGAACGCCGAAGACGCCGATCGATTCCATCATAAAGCCCAGGGCACGCAGACCTTACCGATCCCGCTGTCATGGTTTCTCGCCCTGGAAGCGCCGCTGAACTCGCCTTTCGCTATCCCCTTTTTCAAACGAGAACGGTTTTCTGACAACCGCTATTTACTGCGGTTTGGATTCATAGAGTCTGCCGAAAGCGAGAACAATGAGTACGGTTTGCCGATCGGCTTTGCATATTCGCCGTTTCAGTCGATCCGCGGGCTTTCGCGTAAGGAGACTGCCGTTGGATTGACCTGTGCCGCGTGCCATACCGGCCAACTGATCTTCAAAGAGAAGCGCTATGTCATTGAAGGCGGCCCCGCCGTGACCGATCTCGGTCAATTGACAAATGCGCTCCGCGCTGCGCTCGCACAGACCGCTTTGTCGGCAAAGCTACCCTTCTTCGACGGTCGCTTCGGGCGGTTCGCGAAGCGCGTTTTAGGAACCGAGTACAGCGATCTTACACGCGTCCAACTGTCCAAGGAGCTCGATGGAATACTTGGTGCTCTGATCGATCAGCCCGCTGGGATCGACGTCACGGAAGGGTTTACCCGCCTCGATGCGCTCAATCGCATCGGCAACCAGGTGTTCGCACTCGACCCCAAGCGCTACGGCAACTACGTCAACCTCAACGCCCCTGTCAGCTACCCGCACATCTGGACATCGTCATGGTTCGATTGGGTGCAGTACGACGGCTCGATTATGCAGCCATTGGTGCGCAATGCCGGCGAGGCGATGGGGGTTTCGGCGGAGCTCAACCTCACCGCCCCGCCCAAGGGGGGACGTTTTGCCAGCAGCATCCCCTTCGATAATCTGCACTGGATCGAACAACAGCTCGCTGGAAAGGACCAGCCGCTGGTGGCGAAAGCCTTCACCGGACTGAATGCGCCAGCCTGGCCCGACAGCTTTCCTGCGATCGACAAAGCCAAGGCCGCCGTGGGAGCCCAACTCTACGACAAACATTGCAGCGGCTGCCATCTTCCAGCGCTGACGCCGGACATCGTGCACGGCAAGGCCCCGGACGCGGAGTTCTGGAAGAACTTCGGCCCTATCCGCTGGCGCGGTCGCGATGGGCAGGAGAAGCAGACGAGGGAATCCGTACTCAACGTCAAGATCATCAAGCAAAGCCATATCGGCACCGATCCGGCCCAGGGCGACGTGCTGCGCAATCGCACCGTGGACACCGCCGGCAGCGAACTGGCCAGGGCGGGCCAGAGCAGCCCAGGACTCGGCCTCGACATCGATGTCTGCCAACGGAAGGCTGACAACACGCTGGATACGATCCACCTCTCGGACCATGCGATGCAACTCTACGCGCTTGCGCTCGGCGCCGTGGTCCAATCCGGCATC
The DNA here is from genome assembly GCF_020194195.1 of Bradyrhizobium sp. BRP19. Lineage (NCBI taxonomy): Bacteria > Pseudomonadati > Pseudomonadota > Alphaproteobacteria > Hyphomicrobiales > Nitrobacteraceae > Bradyrhizobium > Bradyrhizobium sp. BRP19. Next base: position 98,766 of record NZ_JADYVZ010000016.1, read on the forward strand.
GACGAATGGCTTCGGTCGACCGGGACGGTCCAAGCGGAGATCGAAGGCGATCGGCCGAACTGTCTCGCGGCAGGTTTCGGCTATAAGGCGCGTCCGCTGAACGGCGTATGGGCGACTGCCCCGTTCCTGCACAATGGCTCGGTGCCGACGATCTACGATCTGCTCAGCCCGGTTGCGGAGCGCCCACAAGTCTTCCTGCTCGGCGAGCCCAGCTTCGATCCTGTCCGCGTCGGTATCGTGACACGGACGGTCGCTCCTGAAGGCAGGACCTACGACAGCAAGGGCTACTTCATCATCGATACGTCGAGGCCCGCCAATCGCAATACCGGCCACGAATTCTCGAACGAGAAGCATGAGGGCGTCATTGGCCCTGCGCTGTCTCCGGAGGAGCGCAACGCAATCATCGAGTTCCTCAAGTCGATCTGAAATTGATTGGGTCAGCTCCAACTGGAGCAGTAGCGAAGACCATCTCGCTCCCGCAGGGGGAAAGGTGGACGAAAGCCCGGATCGACCGACCAGGCGAAGCTTTTCTTGAGTTAGGGTGCGGCAGCAATGGCGGAACAGAAACAGGGGCCGGCGGCGAAGTTCCTGAAATGGATGATCGCCAAACATCCGGATGCATTGTTCGCATTCATCCGGCGCGTCAGGCCCAACCTGGCGTTGGGCGCCGCGGGGCCGGTGTTCATCACCCGCTTCCCCGACGTGCAGGAAGCGCTGAGCCGCCCCGACATCTTCAACGTCACCTATGCGCCGATGATGGACCCTTCGGTCGGCCCCTTCATGCTCGGCCGCGACTGCACCGAAATAAACCAGCGCGACAAGGGTATCATGCGCGCCTTCATGCGCATGGAGGATCTGCCGGCAATTCGCCAGAAGGTGCGCAGCCTCGCCAATGCGTCTGTCGAAAAGCAGATCTATACCCAGAACCAGATCGACGTGGTCAGCACGTTGTCGCGCCTGGTGCCCATTCAGCTGACCCGAGAATATTTCGGCTTTCCCGGCCCCGATCTGGCCTCGATGTTCCGCTGGTCGCGCGCGACGCAATATGACATGTTTCACAACCTGGACAAAGATCCGAAGGTGCACCAGGACAACATTGACGCTGGGCAGGAGATGCGCGCCTATCTGACACAACTGCTCCCGCAGCGGCGCGAGCAGCTGAAAAATGGGGCGCCGCTCGAGGACGTGTTCAGCCGCCTGCTGAATAGCCATTTTGACGATTCGATCGGCTTCGCCGACGAACGCATTATTACCAATATGATGGGCACACTGGTCGGCGGGATTGAGACCACATCGGCGGCCATCGTGCAGCTGCTCGACGAGTTGTTCAAGCGCCCGAGGATCCTGAAGGAGGCCATCGACGTCGCCAGCAGCAACAACGACCATCTGATGTATCGCTATTGCTGGGAAGCGCTGCGCTTCAACCCGATCAATCCGTTCGTGGTGCGCCACTGCCGGACCGATTACCGGATAGCCAAGGGCTCGCTGCGCGCGACGACAATCAAGGCCGGCAGCACGGTGCTGATCTCGACCCGGTCGGCGATGCGCGATGGCTTGCAACTGCCGGCGCCGTCCAACTTCGCGATCGACCGGCCGGAGTCGGTCTACATGCATCTGGGCTACGGGATGCACACCTGCCTCGGCGACCAGATCAGCCGCATCCAAGTTCCGGAAATCGTTCGCCGCATCCTGCAAATCCGGGGCGTCCGTCCCGCCGCGGAGATTGACTACGCAGGAGGGCCGTTTCCAGAGCGTTATCCCATCACCTACGACACGCCCGTCTGAAGGCCGGACTTCCCAGCAACGAGCCGCGAGTACCGATCCGGCCGCTGGCGTGGCGGCCTCTGGCGTCAGCACTAGGTCGTTCGTCGCGAAGTCTCCGTCACGCGATGCGCGTGAGATGCGTGAGGCAATAATCAATCGTGTCGGTGGTGTGTTCCGCTTGCGAAACACATCAATAGATGAGAGGCAGAGCTTCGCATGCGCGGCTACTACATTGGCTTACCGAGGAAATGGTTTAAGCGAACGGAAGCCGTACGCTGAAGCGGGCCTCGGCAACCGGCAGTTATGCACGAACATCGCGCAATCAGCGCAACAGCAATGATGCGCTCAAACGGCACCTGCAGGATCACCATTACGCGCGACGCCGACGACTACAAACAGCGCATAGCATCGAACGCTGCTTCTGCTCGCTGATACACTCTTTCGACGCTTGGCACCCGTTATGACAGGCGAATAGGACAGGCGAACCGTCAATTTTACCGGCTTCTTTCATCGATCTCGCGGCCGCATTGGTCTGCGGTTGCACGCGTTTCCCCGTAGCCGCCCGGATTGGCAAGTGTTGGAACACGGGAACACGGGAACACGGTGTTCTACTGAAAGAACACCGGCTGAGGGATTTTATACTTAAACTGTCTTTTCACTAAATTCCGGTGGCGAGGCCGCGGGACTGCATCGTCTCGCGGCCCCATTGATTTTCGCTGTTCAGGTCCGGGCGAGTTCCTCCACCGAATTCCGACTCTTTACTCCCAGAAGGGGTAAGCGCTTCGATCGCCCGTTGGCATTCAAACGCGTCAAATTCGGGCCGTCGGCAAGTCCTCGCTGGACAGCATTCCGGAGTATGTTGTCGTGGAGTGCACATGGCTGCTGCCAACCTGATCGACAGTAGCGACGGCGATCGCACGAAAACGCGCTCCGCATCGAACATGGTGCGTGGTGTTTGACGTCCCAAGATGGCTGGAGTTCTCCCATCGAGACAGCTTCGGCCGAGCTTGTTTGGCTTTCTGGCTCTGCCAAAGGCCAGAGCCAGACTGATAAGACAAAGTCGGCTCGCTGTCGCGCGCGCCATGGAAAACTGCCCCCTCATATTGCCTCAGATGACAATGTTACCGAGCGCCCCCAGCTGTCGCGCGAATTGGACCCCGCGGGTCCGAGCAAGCCGCTCGCGAAGCGCGCCCTCCAGAGCGCCGTAGCGAGAGAGCGGCTTGCGGTGATTCGGCAAAGCAACACGTGGGATTTAGACAGCGAGGGAAGCTTGGAACGATAGTATGGTTTCGGTGCTGCTGATGAGCTGTCGAGCGACCTTTGATCGCCAATTCTTCACCAACCGCTGCACCGTACGCCGCTGATGGCCACTGAACTGACCCGGCGCATGCGCTGCCAGCCGGGAGAGGAGATCGACGGCGGACAAGTGCGGAGCCGCGGCGAGCCATTCCTCGATCATGGGAATGTATGGGTCGAGCATCGATGGCCGACGTGGCGCAGGTTTGCGCCGCACATAGCGGCGCCGATGAATGCCGCGCTGCTCACCCTGCTTTCAACCGTCGCCGAGCTCTCGGGCAAAGGCGGTCAAGTCGCTTTGCACCGGCGCGACGGTCATGGCTGGCTTTCCGGCCCGCTGATCAACACGCTTGCCCAGCTCATTTTGAGCGTCCCTCATCTGTGCCAGCAATGCCACCGGATCAAGCGTGCGGTAAATCTCACGCAGCCGACGTTTGAATGCCTCGTTGAGATGCGGGTGGACCAATGCTCTTTCGTACGGTGTAGCGGGAGGAAGATAACGCTTGATCACCTTGGCACCTTCGCGGTGCTTCTCCTTCAGCTTAAACGAGGGCTGGAAGAAATTGATGTGCAGCCGTGCCGCGGCAAACAGGCGAGCTAATGAGCGAGCGGCATCAATGCCTTCAAAGCGCCCGTAGCCCACCAGACGTCGAACGATAGCTCCATTCTTCTGTTCAACGAACGCTTGATCGTTCTTCTTGTAGGCCCTGGAACGAGTGACTTCGACATCGTGAGAACGGCACCACGAGACGACCGTGTCGTTCATGAAGGCGCTGTCGTTGTCAAAATCGAGCCCGCAAACGGGCCAGGGAAATAGGTTCTGGGCGCGCTCGAGGGCCTCGACCACAAGCGCTGCTTCACGCACAACAAGCGGAAAGCATTCGGTCCACCCCGTTGCGACATCCACCGTTGTTAGCGTCTGAATGAAGGCCCCGGATACGGACATGCCGCCGTGCGCAACCAGATCCGCTTCGCAGTACCCCAGCGGAGGTGATCCCCAGTCATTGAATGTACGCACCGGGACTTGCCGCCGTACGGCACTGGAAAAGCCCGCCCGCCGTCGGCGTCCTCCGGCTGCTGCGATCCTTACGTCGCTCAGCAGGCGATCGATCGTCGCCGCGCTCACCCTCAAAACCTTAGACCGCTCATCAGCAGAAAGCTTCAATCTGCCGTGCCGTTCAAGAGCCGGAAGCAAGAACGGGATCATCGCGACGAGCCGCTTACTGCAGAGCCGGTCAGACGAGTCCCATAGCACAATCAGTGCCATACGAATGGAAGCTCCGTAGGTCCGGCCCCGCCGCCGCGGCACGGCCGACCCCGATGCCCCGTCCGCTGACAGCGCTCGGATCGCGTGCTTGCGATGCCATCCCGCAACGGCGCACAGCTCGTCTAGGATCCGTCCCTTCTCGAGCCGCCCGCTTGCCCGATAACGCTCGGCCAGCGCTGATGTGATCTCGCGCTTTGCGCGCATGCTGATCTTCCCTGCCATAGCCGCCACCGATCTGATTCGGCAGCTCCGCCCCAGACACGACAGGGAAGTTGTCCGGTAACATTTTTAGCGAGGCAATGCGGCCCTCGACGTCACGAGGAATTGCCCCCTCCTTGGATAGCCGAGGAGAGAGCGAATGAACGAGGAACGAATCAAAGGCTTGTCGTGGAGTAATCCACGGGGGCAGGTGATGAATACGCCAGATGACGTGGCGGAGATGTTGCATCTGAGGGTGTGTGGGTGAGGTCTAAAGCGGATTGCGCGCCAGCTGGGCTGCAGACGGTGAAGGACTACGTGGCGCGGGTGGGTGTAGCCGTTCAAGTCGCCTGAGCGGGCGAAGCGGGTCATGGCCTTGAAGGCTGGCTGCGCGAGAGGTTCATTCGACATTGCGGCAATGCGGATGCGGTCCGTCACGACCTGTTGGCCGAAAACGGCTTGGCGGTCAGCCGGCGAACGCTGCGACGCGCCGTGCAACCCTACCGCCAGGCACTGAAGGCCGAAGCGCTGGCGACGACCCGGTTCGAGACGCCCCCGGGGCGGCAGCTACAGATCGACTTCGGCGAGCGTCTGGTCGATATCGGCGGGGCGAAGGTCAAAGCATTTGTGTTCGTGGCGACCCGCGCCGAAAAGCAAGAGCACTGGTTCGCTGGGCTCGAGAGCCATTCACGACCTTCGATGGCGTGCCGGAGGAAGTGCTGAAGGACAATCTACGCGCGCTCGTGGTGCGCCACGGCAGATGAGCCGGTCGGTTCAGTTTAACGACAAGCTCATCACGTTCGCGAAGCATTGGGGCTTCCGTCCTCGCGCCTGCGCACCGTATCGGGCGCGCACAAAGGGCAAGACGGAGAATGGCGTCCGCTACGTGAAGAAGAACGTGATCGCGGGGCATTCCTTCGCGAGCTGCGAGGCATTCGAGACGCATCTCGCCGAGTGGGAGGGCGGGGTGGCGAACGTACGTATCCACGGCACGACGGGCGTGGCGCCGATCACTCGCTTTGCGTGTGACGAGGTACACCGTGACGGTCGCGGCTGGCGAGGTGCGCATCCGCCATGGCATGCGCGAGGTTGCAGTCACAAGCAATCGGAGGATCGCCGGCCGCGGATCGTCGAGTTCGCCCACCTCGACGGGGTTGCCTGTCGCGATGGCGCGGTCTGCCAACCAGCAAGCGCGACACCGACAGTGCCGGCGCCTTCACCACTGCCTCGTTGTTACGTCCTCTTGCCGAATACGAAGCTACGATCGGAGGGAGCTTCTGATGGTGCGTACAAAGAAGGTCACCGAAGCACCAATCGATTGGCTGGGGGCCATGCTGGCGCGCTCGCAGCTCTCCCATCCGCGACCAGCTCGACCACCTGCCCGACGAGACGGCGCGCGTGAACCTGTCGGCGCGTGAGACGCTGATCCTACTGTGCGAGCGCGAGGTCGTGGCGCAAGAATCATAGGCGCAGCCGTCGATCGACCGAAGCAGATCCGCGACCTGGCCGCGTCACGTTGGATCGCCAACGGCGAGAACGTGCTGCTGCTCGGCGCGCTCGAGTCAGGTTCATGCTGCCCATCTCGCTACCCCCTTGGAGTTGAAATCTTTTTGACCCGGATCGCCAGACGATGGCCGCCGGAACCGCCGCGCCCTTGACTTGGGGATGTTCCAGATCAACCGCTTTGACCATCCACGGTGCGCCTTTGCACAGCTGCTGCGCAGGCAAGCTCTGTTCTTCGATCAGACGGCGAGCCGTCGAAGGACTGACTTTCAACGCAGCTGGGCGCGCTCGTCCTCTCGGTAGGCCGCGATGGCGTGTTGGTTGCGCAGACTGCGAACGCGGACGCGGGCCCAACTGTTGCCACGCCCTGTCGACCTACTGGCGCGGTTGAGAACCGCGGCGATGGTGCTGTCGGGCATCTGACGCGCGAGGACACGAACGAGATCGACCACATCCGCCGCGGTGCTCGCCGGTGCGGTTCCTCCTCACCTGCAATGCCGTGTGATCGCCGCCATGCCAGTGGACAATCAAGTCCAGCACCTCGTCGCGGATGCGCACAACGATCTCATTGATCAAGCTTCGGATGATCCTGTTGCGCGTCGCAGCTGTTGCACCCGGACTTTCCCAAGCTCTCTTGAGTTCGGAACCAGGCGCAAGTAACCGATCGCGATCGATGTCGCTCAACGTCATCTCCGGCGTAGCCAACAACGTGTCGCGCTCGCCCTCAAGCTCGCGGACAGCGACCAGGCGTTCGTTCCAGCGCCGCTCCAGCTCGCCGGCAACAAGGCGATTGTCCGGCTCGACAGCCTCGTATCGCCGACGAGCGCGAGTTGCCTCGTAGCGTGCCTGCTCCAGAGCCAACTCGAGCTGACGCAGCTTGTCGGCGTGTTCACGGCCGCGCGCTTCCATGGCCGCCAGCGCCGCCCGTATACCCAGCGGCTGCAGCCGCGCGATGACCCCCGTGCTGATCGCGCGATCCGCGCGCAGACCGCCTAATGAGATGCACGGGTCTCCACCATGGTTGATCTGGCTACCGCGGCAATGATACCGCCCGACAGTACTGTGCGTACCGCTGTAGGTAACGTGAAGTTTGCTGCCGCAGTGGCCGCAACGAAGAACCCGCGAGCAGGCCTTCGCCGCTGCGAACCGAGCCTCGACTCATGAAGCTTTTTCCGTTGGCGTTGTCGGTGATCAGGCCCTGATTCTTCTCGAACTCCGCCCACGTAATGTAGCCCTCATGGTGGTCCTTGATCAAAACCTCCCAGTCGTTGCGCTCGCGCCGGAAGCCCCGCACGATCCTCTTGCGGCCGGCCTCGATCGTCACTCGACTGCCCGAGCGCCCGAAGACATAGGCGCCAGCATAGGCGGGATTGGTCAGGATGTGGTAGATCGTATTGTACACTGGTAACTTCCATTCGACGTGGCGGCCCTCGGGGCCATGGCCGACCCCCGGGCAAAGTGATTCGCTCCTGCCGTAAGCAGAGGTGGATCTGGCGCAGTGTCTGCATCTCGGCAAACTTGGTGAACACGAGTGCGAGCGCCTCCTGAATGCGCCGATCAGGGTCCTTGTCGATCCGATCGTTGGAGACCTTGAGATAGCCGATGGCGACGTTGAGGAAGAGCTCACCCCTGCGTGCCTTCTGCTTCAAGGCTTCAAGCGAGCGTTGCCCAAAGATAGATAGCTCCATCTCGCTCATCGTGCCCTTCATGCCGAGCAGAAGGCGATCGTTGGGATAGCGAGGATCGTCGACGCCATCCTCACCGACGATCAGTGTTCCAACGAGCCCGCAGAACTCCAGGAGCGTGTGCCAATCCCTACCGTTGCGGGCCAGCCGAGAGGCCTCAATCGAGACCACAGCGCCAACTTGCCCTTCGCAAATGGCGGCGAGCAGCTTCTCGAATCCGGGACGCGCGGTGCCGCCACCAGAGCGACCGAGTTCGTCGTCGATTACGGCCACCTCGCTCTAGCCCAGCTGCCGGGCAAGCTCGGCCAAGCCGTACTAGCGGCGCTCGCTCTCGCGGTTGTTGATGACCTGGTCTGCCGTCGACTGGCGAACGTAGACGACGGCCTGGCGAGCAAGGTGCTCAGGTGTGATATTGCTCACCGCCGTCCTCCCGGTTCACGTCGTGTGCCTCGACTGCGCTGTCGGTGAGCGCTTCGGTCAGAAGCTCCTTTAACAGCGCCAGCATTTGCTGTTGGGCTTCGATTGGAATGCTGCTGTATGTCGGAGGGCTCTCGAACAGATCCCCCTGACGACGTGATGCGTCCGCCATGACGGCCTCCTCGCGAATGGGACGATTCCCTGGAAGAGGAGGCTAAGAGCGCCTCGACAAGAAGACGCGCTCCAGTAGACGATCCACCGGAAGCTGCGGATCAGCTTTGAGATGGAAGGAAGCGGCGGCGGGAACCGCCATCCATGCCGGCAGCAGCGTTAAGGTGGCATCAGGTTGTCTGATAACAAAATGCGTCTCACCCCCAAGCCGCTTGCAGGAGACAATGACGACTGACGCTCCGCATCGCGGATGGAACGCGTAAAGGATCTCCACCTCAGATCCCAGACACCCGGCATTATGACGCTGGTCCGCCAGGCGTCGGCAAGACGCACCCGTCGATTGCTCTCGGGCGAGAGGCGATCCTGGACGGGTACACGGTGCAGTTCACCACGGCAACGACGCTGGTCGCGGGCCTCGCCAAGGCGCACGGCGAGCAGCATCTGGACGAGAAACTGCTCGCGCTGTCGAAGCCAAAGCTACTAATCGTCGACGAACTCGACTACCGGCCCCTGAACCCGACGCTGCGCATCTGTTCTTCCGGCTGGTCAGTCGCCGTTACGAAACCGGCGCCATGCTGATCACGTCGAACCGCAGCGTTGCCGAAGGGGCAGTTCTTCATGACGAAAAGGGGGCAGTTCCGGATGGCGTTCGACAGACTATGCTCAAGGTTGAACCCGGGCCAACTCAGCATCAAGGGCGGATAGATCTCTACCCATTCTGGGTAGGGGAATCGCATATGACGCTATCGGCGTGTTGCAAAGCGGTCGGAACTGGATTCTTTGGGTCTCTCTCGATTGCCGAGGGAGACTGGAATGCGCAAACTCAGGCGCCTGCTTCGACCGCTCAAGGATCCTCGCGCCGACAACACACGGCACGATCTGGTTGAGATTCTTATCATCGCTTTGGCGGCGACGCTGGCTGGCGCCAAGAACTGTACCGAGTTCGAGTTCTTCGGCAGGGGTCGAGAGGAGCTGTTGCGAGGGTTCCTGGAGCTTAGACACGGCATTCCCAGCCACGATACGTTCAGCACCGTTTTCCGCGCGCTGGACCCGAAGGGGCTGGAAGCCGTTTTGCGTAAGTTCAGCAAGGGCTTCGGCATCAAGGGCGTGGTCAGTATTGACGGGAAGGCCTTGCGAGGAGCCTTCACTCGTGGCCGGCGAGCCACGCCGCTTCATATGGTCAACGTCTGGGCGGCCGGCACGCGCATGGCGCTGGCTCAGGGAAAGGCTCCCAACCGCAACGAGGTTGCCGGCGTTCTCAAAGTCCTGGCTCTGCTCGATCTGGACGGCGCTGTTGTCACCGCCGATGCCTTGCATTGCCGACCCGACACCGAGCGGGCTATCCGCAAGTGCAAGGTCCACTACGTGTTGGCGATCAAGAGCAATCGCGGCCGGCTGTTCAAGGCGGCGAAGGCGCTCGTCGACACCGCCCGGAAGCCCGCGCGGGCGAGCCAGCGGAGGACAACCGCCCACGGCCGCACCGAGCGTCGGCAGGCCATCGTTACCTCGGCACCGCAATTGGCGAAGCAATACGGCTTCCCAGCCATCGCTGCCGTTGGCCGCATCGACAGTTGGCGGGCCAATACCGGCAAAGCCGCCAAGCACACGGTACGATACTTTCTGGCATCGCGTCCGCTCCCTGCCAAGAAACTGCTTGAGGTCGTGCGTGCCCATTGGGGTATCGAGAATAACTTGCACTGGGTTCTCGACGTTCTGTTCGACGAGGACGCATGCCGCAGTCGCAAGGGCCATGCCGCCGAAAACCTCGCAGCTATCCGCAAGCTGGCCATCAATACACTGCAGGCGACACCAGGCCCCGTGCGCACCAGCCACAAAATGCTCGAAGCCAGATGGAATAATGACTTCCTTCTCAGCGCTCTTGCCCATATGCGATAGCCCTACCATTCTGGGGAGGTCTTCGCTACAATGCCTCCTGATATGCTGCCCCGGCGACTACAGTTTTCCAAGACAGAATGAAACAGCATGACTCACCACGTGGATCTCGGACCCGGTGTGGCAAGCATACCAGCGCCAAGAAATCTTCCAAACCGTTCCGATCAGGGAGTGAGTTGGAACAAGTCCTACGAAGCCATCAACGCTTGTGGCCAAAAACCTCTTTTACGAGAATTACTCACGCAACTACGTCAGCCTGCTGTCTTTCCCACTATGGCAAGGATCGCGGCGGATACAACTGACCTAGGCGTCAAGTTCGACGAGGGCACGACAGCAACGTTTTCGCTCGATAGAGCTAACGCCGTTGTGCGAGCGATCGACACGTCTGACGATCAATCAAGGCACGAAAGCTCTCGCGCGATCCCAAGTTGCGTTGTCCAGTAGGTCCACGGCGGCAGCGTCGTGGTATCCAGTCGCGTTGCCTTGATCCGACAATCGCGAATCGCGGCGATGATGCGCCGAGAGCTGTTGGACACAAGAACATCAAGGAGCGCAGACAACATGCGATAATTGGAAAGCCGCTGTACTACGCATATGACTCTCGCAGACGAAAGCTCTCTCTGCCGGTGGCCGCGGACACGACGTTGGCAATGGAGGTTTCGCACTTAGCATGTGTTTTGACCAAGAAACTTACGAGAACCACTCAATACGAGACGAGGTGATGATTCCTTGCCTAGTCTGGACCTCGACGCGCGACACCTGGCAAGCTGTTTGCTCGTGCCGGAGCCCGGTTCAGGCAGCCATCGCCCGATGTTCGCCATGCCCTGACTTCTTCGCACTTGCAATCTCAGAGGCGTCCTCATGTCATTCCCTTCGCGGACGGTTGCACCCGAACCGTGTCGACCTTGAGAACGTCGGAGCTTCCTTTGGGAAGGGCGGGGCGGGTTCCAGATAGGGCGTGGAAGCGCAGAAGCCCGCCAGGAATATGTAGATCCAAGCATTGCCGACCAAGGAGCCTTCGTCCGAAGTGGCCGTCAACGTCAGCCGTCTGAGACAGGCGGAGATCTCGGAAGGGAAACCAAATGCACCCGGCGGGTCCCCGTCGGTGCATCCATTCCGCTCACCGTCAGATGTGTCGATGCCATGCTCCTCCTTGGAAGGCCAATGCCAAAACAGAGCCCCGAAAACGACATCATGACAGAAGAATCAGATATCAGATCTGCGAACGCAAACATTCGTGCAAGCACTGTCTGGACCATTGTGCTCGGCTTTGCCGCGGATCCGTTGATGCGTTGGAGCTGGCCTGACCCAAGGCAATACCTTAGGAGCATGCCTCAGTTCATTGACGCCTGTGGGGGCCGAGCATTTGCACATGGCACAGCCTACGTCGCGGGAGAGATTCGTGGCGCGGCCCTGTGGCTGCCTCCCAACGTGCAGCAAGACGAGGAGGCATTGGATGCAATCATGGCGCTATCCCTGCGCCCGGAGATTACCGAGGATATGGCACACTTGCGGCGGAGAATGGCCGAACATCGTCCCCACGAGCCACATTGGTATCTGCCGCTCATTGCCGTCGATCCGAACTGGATCGGAAAAGGGCTTGGCACGTTGCTGATGAAATACGCCCTTCAACGATGCGATGAGAACGGCATTGTTGCCTACCTCGAAAGCTCGAACCCTGAAAACATTCCCTTTTACCAACGTCACGGCTTCAAGGTCGTTGGTGAGATACAACACGGTTCTTCGCCGCCGCTCACGCCAATGTTGCGAACGGCTTCATTCCCACCCAGCAAGGCCGCGCCGCCGGATCGGCTCGTCACCCAGACTCAAGCATAGCTCATCCCGTTAGGATTGATTGCCAATAACCTGACATGACCGCGTTCGGTCAGGACGGCTTATGTTCGCGGCCAGACAACTGAGCACGTGAGGCGGCTCGCCCGGCCTGCGAAAAGCATACGAATCGCCTCTTCGGCAAAGTTGGCACGTCTGATGTGAGAGCTGGCGGGGTCAAATCCACTAAGCGTGGGACATTGCCACGGGCGGCTGCATCGATTGCGGTCGGGCTCCAGACAATTTTTGATCTAAGGGCCACAGAAAGCGATGAATGGCGAGACGCGTATGGCTACCGAAACCCGATCCGGCCCAACTCAATTCGCGGACCGCGAACCGATCGATGCCAACATTCAGGATGTCCAGGGTTGCTGTTCCCCTGTTGGAGAATTTGCGACGCCACTTCCAAAGGCTTGAGCACATCTTGGCCGATCGCAGGCGCTCGGTCGTCGAGCGCACCTTTGCGTGGCTCGGCAGATGTCGGCATCTCTGCAAAGACTTCGAAGGTTCCGCCGCTACCGAGCTCGCCTGGCCGCTCGTCGCCCATCTGAGGCTCCTAACTCGCCGATTGGCCAGGCCTTGAGACATCTATGCTTTTTGAGTGAGGCTCTCAGGACAGGCGCTCGGCGAATTTCGAACCTCGACCTCGGGGCTGCTCCAACTGGTTAACTTGACTGTGCCGTCTTGACGAGTCTGGGCAACGGCTTCTATATGTGGTGTCGTCGTGGTTTTCAATTCGCATATATGGTGGCACGGAGTTAAGGGGAACCCATTGTGCCGGCAGCGGCTATTCCGAGGCATTAGCGCGACAGCGCTGGGAAGACCCGCGAGCCAGGAAACCTACCGCGACAGAACCCATGTCCTCGGGCGGGGTGCCCGGTGGGTCGCTTGCAGCCGGGGACATTGGCCGGGTCTCCTCGCAAGTCGTCCGCACGGTCCCAGCCCCCAAATATCACGGGGTTGCCGATGTCGGCGTCTTACGATTTCGATCAGTATGGTCATCTCATTGAGCTGCCGAGTGTGCGGCAGCCCTCAGCGCAGGCAAAGCCTACCACACCTGAACTGTGTCTTGTGCAGCCCCCAGCATTGCCGGCTCCCCTGCCGAGGCCCCCCGCGCGATCGCCAACTCCGTCTGACCTTTCGCTCGATCGGTCGCGCGACGACCTGCTGACCTCGTTTGGTAGGCTGACGCTGACCGACCGCTATCTGCTCGCCGGCGAAGGCCTCCAGGACATGTTCGCCCGAGTGTCTTGCGCCTTCGCGGACAATGTTGCGCATGCCCAACGTCTATATGATGCGATGTCTCGGCTGTGGTTCATGCCGGCCACACCGGTGCTCTCCAACGGCGGCACGACGCGCGGCCTTCCGATCTCGTGCTTCCTTAACTCAGTGTCGGACTCGCTCGAAGGCATCGTCGGCACCTGGAACGAGAACGTCTGGCTTGCTTCCAATGGCGGCGGCATCGGCACCTACTGGGGTAATGTTCGCTCAATCGGCGAGAAGGCGAGGGGCGGCGTCACCTCGGGCATCATCCCGTTCATCCACGTCATGGACGGCCTCACGCTGGCGATCAGCCAGGGCTCGTTGCGGCGCGGCTCGGCGGCGGTCTATCTCGATATCCACCATCCCGAGATCGAGGAGTTCCTCGAGATCCGCAAGGCGTCTGGTGACTTCAACCGCAAGAGCCTCAACCTACATCACAGCATCAACGTCACCGACGAGTTCATGTGTGCCGTGGGCGCCGGCACCGCATTCGCTCTGCGCAGCCCGAAGACTAACGAGGTTGTCCGCGAGATCGATGCCCGCCAGCTGTGGCAACGCATCCTTGAGAACCGGCTGCAGACCGGCGAGCCTTATCTCTTGTTCATCGACACCGTGAACCGTGCGCTCCCCAAGCACCAGCGCGAGCTCGGCCTCAAGGTCTCGACCTCCAACCTGTGCAGCGAGATTACCGTGTCGACCGGCATCGATCATCGCGGCGAGGAGCGCACCGCGGTGTGCTGCCTGTCGTCGCTCAACCTCGAGACCTGGGACCAGTGGAATGAGGAGCCCGGCTTCATCGAGGACGTCATGCGCTTCCTAGACAACGTGCTCACGCACTTCATCACGGTGGCGCCGGACGGAATGAAGCGTGCCCGCTACGCCGCCCTGCGCGAGCGCTCCGTTGGCCTCGGCGTCATGGGCTTCCACTCGTTTCTCCAGGCCAAGGGCATTCCAATGGAGGGTACCCTGGCCAAGTCATTCAATCTGAACATGTTCCGAAAACTTCGTCGCGATGCCGATGCGGCATCCGTGGCGCTCGCTCGCGAGCGTGGCCCGTGCCCGGATGCCCTGGAACGCGGCGTGATGGCGCGCTTCAGCCCCAAGATCGCAATCGCGCCGACCGCCTCGATCAGCATCATCTGCGGCGGCACCAGCGCCTGCACTGAGCCGATCCCGGCCAACATCTACACCCACAAGACGCTATCCGGCGCCATCTCGGTGCGCAATCCGCACCTCGCTAAGGTGCTGGCCGCGAAAGGCGCCGACACCTCGGCGACCTGGGAGTCGATCATCGCGCACGACGGATCGGTCGCCCATCTCGACGTCCTGTCGGAGCACGAGAAAGCGATCTTTCGCACCGCCTTCGAGATCGACCAGCGCTGGATCGTCGAGCTTGCCGCCGACCGCGCCGCGTTGATTTGCCAGAGCCAGTCGATCAACCTCTATCTGCCGGCCGACGTCGATAAGTGGGACCTCCACATGCTGCACTGGACGGCGTGGAAGCGTGGGGTGAAGAGCCTCTACTACTGTCGATCAAAGTCGATCTCGCGCGCGGCGTTCGCCGGCAAGATTGCCGGGGATGCAACGCCGACGCAGCAGCCGGCGCGGCAGCGCACCGACTATGAGGAGTGCCTCGCATGTCAGTGATCGATCTGTCGCGCGCCGATCCGCGCACGTTGATCGGCAAGGGACGCGTCGGCCTCCTTGACTCGACCGGCAGCTACGACGTCGATCGCTATGCCTGGGCTTACGAGTTCTGGAAGCGCCAGCAGCAGACCCACTGGATGGGCGAGGAGGTGCCGCTCGGCGCCGACCTCAACGACTGGGCTTCGGACCGCGTCACCGACAGCGAGCGCGCGCTGCTCACCCAGATCTTCCGTTTCTTCACTCAGTCGGACATCGAGGTCGGCGACAATTATTTCAAGCGGTACATTCCGCTCTTCCAGCCACTCACCGTCCAGATGATGATGGCCGCTTTCACTAACAGGAGACGGTTCATATCGACGCCTATGCCCTGCTGCTCAAGACGCTCGGTATGCCTAAGACCGAGTTCGAGGCATTCCGCGGCTATGCGCAGATGCGCGCCAAGGCGGACTACATGCACGAGTTCGGCGTCGACAGCGTGGCGGATGTCGCCCGTACCCTGGCGATGTTCGGCGCCTTCACCGAAGGCATGGCCTTGTTCGCCAGCTTCGCCATGCTGCTGAACTTCCCACGCCACAACAAGATGAACGGCATGGGACAGATCGTAAGCTGGTCAGTGCGCGACGAGAGTCTCCACTGCGAGGGCATCATCAAGCTATTTCACGAATGGCACCGCGAAACCGGCGCGGTGACGCGCTCCGTCCGCGACGACATTGTCGACGTCGCCAAGACCATGGTGAAGCTGGAGGAGAACTTCGTCGAGCTCGCCTTCGGTCTTGGCAAGATCGAGGGCATGCTGCCTGAGCATATCCACGCCTACGTCCGCTACGTCGCCGACTGGCGACTGGCCCAACTCCGGATTGCCCCGGTCTTCGGCTTCTTCGAGGCGAAGGAGGGCGGGTTCACCCAGCTCAAGGCGCATCCGCTGCCGTGGCTCGTCGAGATTCTCAATGGCGTCGAGCACGCCAATTTCTTCGAGCAGCGCGCCACGGAGTACTCCAAGGCGGCGAGCCGCGGCAGCTGGGACGGCGAAGACGGGGTGTGGGCGACTTTCGGCCGTATCTAGCCCATTTTATTCATGCTAGCGGCATTGACAGCGGCAGGCGCCGGTAGTCGTCGCCGTCACCCGCCAGCATGACAAAGGCATAGAACCGGACCTCCTCATCGTGGCGTCTTGATTGCAGCGCGACAAAACCGGACACACAGATGGTTTGTTGGGTTAAGCCGGTACATGCGCTCCATTGCTGATGGCGGCTAGGGTTTACAGTATTTCCGCAGGTCGGTGAGGTGGGTCTCATGAAGTAAATCAGCGCAACACGGCTACGCCCTTGAGCAGACGAATGTTCTCGATGATCGCCACGGCCGCCCCCCTCGTAGGGCTAGAGGGGATTACTATCACGCAATCGGAAGTTGTAAAGAGGGCAACCCTGTCAAAGGGGGGCATCTTCATTGCAGCCCGGTCGGATCAGGCAAACCGATTTGTTCTTCATCCCCCTTCGCGCTTGATTTCGTCGCCGACCCACTGACGGTCTTCCTCGGCCGTGGCTTCGCGGAGGTGATCTACTACGAGCAGACGCTGGCAATGCGGCTCGGATGACAGCCGCGTTTCTGTCCTAGCACAAGAGTTCCGCTTCAGCGCTGCCGATCCACCTCTGGAGATTTTGCATCCGCTCTCCGAGGCGCTCCCAATTGATCCGCGCCAGCGGGGGTTCGGCAGGCTGATCGGGCGCAGAGATCGGCAGCGACGATGACGCAAGCCATCACGTCGTCGACGTTATGTCCCACCCTCGCACGAGCGCCGCTTCGACCGCTCGTCGGCCTTTCGTCCGAGGTGGCCAGTGCGGCCGACCGGAACGATTGTAATCGATGACCTGTGTCTCCCTAAGCGAGGGCCGGGTTAACTACGACGGTCGACAAAACTATTTTTTGCCTCATCATTCTCCGACGGCCGAAAAGCCGACGGTGATGCAGGTGGAGGCACGGGTCCGGGAAATCGGCGCAGCCAGCCACTAAGCGGCTGGCGTTCGACCACGGCAGCACGCTTGAGTTCGCCGCGATCTTCGCCGTGGCGCTGCGTCATAACCAGATCAGCCAGATTCCTTTGAACCACGCCTAACCAGCTCGAGCCGATGTACCGACAAGAAGCCGATAGCGCCATTGATGCGAGTCCCTGTTGCCAAGGTTTCTATGCCGCGATGCGGCTCAGATATTGGTGCGAACCCGCGCCATTTTGGCGAAGATCGATCAATAGGTCGTGGCGATCACGCCACCCCACCGGTAGTTCACACGGACCAAGCCGATATCGACGTCCTGACCGATACGGGCAGTCCCTGCAAAAGTGCCCACCGGAACACCCACGAGTCCGGGTGAAAAAAAGAAATCCACATCCCGACGACCCATGAACAGGTGGTCGTATTCAACGCCGATGGACCAGTTCGGAGCAAAGCCAAATTCAAGGCCCGCCCCTACCGTGCCGCCCCAACGAGTTTCGCTGCCGTTGTCGATAGTGAGCCCGGTCGCAAAATCGGAGACCCGGTATTTGTCACGGACGACTGCAGCCCCACCTCTTACATAAAGCAGCACGTTATTCCAGGCATAGCCGACTTGGCCCGTGAACAGGCCGAATGCATCAAGCGTGGAGTCATCCCGGACGCCTGCGAAAGCAAGGTTCGCGTTGGAGCCCTTGAAATCGGCCCAATTGCCCTGCGCCTCCAGACCGAACACCGAGTTCGCTATTTGCCAGCGGTAGCCGATTTGACCGCCGACCGTGCTTCCCGTCGCATGATGGCACCCCATGCCAACGGGCGGAGCGACGACCACGCCGCCGGCGTTGACCACGTCCCAGCACTGATGCGCAGAGCCGCCACCGCCATTGATGCCGACGTAGAAGCCGCTCCAATCATAGATCGGAATGACCACCGGAGGCGCTTTGACGTAGGAGCGCGCAGCCAGATCAGCGGCTGCGGCAGGCGCGGCCAGCGCGATGAGGGCTACCGTGCCCGCCAGCAATTTTTTCATTCTTCTGAACCCCAGTTTCGAATTCGACGCCCCCGACGGGGTATTGACGACGATTGGCACGTTTCCGCCACCTCCATCAACTGCAAGGGTTGGTAGTTGACGGGGTCGCAAGCGCCGCCTGAGCGGCCGGTCGATGGGCAAAGTGCATGTCGGGTCGGTCGCGGATGCTGTCCGCCGACTGTTGATTAAGTGGCATGACCCGAAAATGTCTAATCGCGGTTACCCCTCCTGCGCGCCCTTCGAGCACATCAGCATGACAAGAGTCAGCCTCGACAGCGAGTCAGTTTCCTGATTGCAGCTGCTCCGCGTGTCCTCGTTCCGGCCGTATCGACCGTTCGTCGGCCATTGGATGCAAGTGTTCCCGCTTACGGCGAAGCTTCGACGGACGAGCCGCATTCCTCCACTTCGTTCCGGGCGGACGATGCATCCGCAGTAAGACGGAGGCGTGTGTAGGGGCCAGCGATAAGGCTCGGCGGCGCCGCATCGAGTTAAGAGTCCAGAATTTCTTGCTGCGGCTGGCCTTCTCGATCACGGGCTGTACCCTCGTCGATACATAAAATTTGAGCCGCGAAACGGGCCGAGCGACATCCCGAGAACTGGCTATTCCAGGAGCTCTCACAGAACTCCCAGCCGAGTTCGGGATTGAACGACCGCGCTCGGAGCGGCCGACTACGGCACCTCCCTGAGACCCGAGATGTTGATCTGGAGACGCCATCAGAAGTATCCCAGCACCAAGCAGGCCTTGTTCAAGACCATGAAGTTCAGATCGCAAGCCGCCACGCCATCGGCCAGCACTTGGCTCTGCCAGAAATGGTCGTCGATGCTTTGGTTGCCCGGCTGCAACAAATTCTCGAAGTTGGGCGTCGCGACGGTCAAGACTCGGCGCAAGACAAGCTCAAAGGGGGAAAGGACATCAGCGTGTTCCTGCGCGATCCCATAAAACACGACGATATGCTCTCCTCTCAAGGCCAGGGCATTTCCACGGATGCGCAGACGGACGCCAGGCCTGACGGCCAGATCGAGATGGCCGTCATTGCTCCCGAGTGGCCCGCCATCGCGCGCGGCCAGGACATAGAGATGCTCACTGTCGACGCGTACGGGCGCATCAGGCGAGAGACTGACATTCGGATACCGTGACAGCAGCGTCTCGGCGTCGACGATGATGAGAACGGCAACGTGAGACTCGGAGCGCTGGCTCTTGGTTGAGGGTCTGTCTTTGGCCATTGCTGTTTCCCTTCCTCCCGACCGTGGGATGCTCGGCAACCGCGGAGCTTGCCAAGTGCTTGGGCCGACCGAACTGGATGGTGCTGACGGCGGATCGGTCCCATTCGAGAGCGACGCGAAAAAAGCGACAGCTGTCGAGAAGGCCGATCCGCCAGGGACGATGGGTGAGGTCGGCACGCCTCCGGACCATATTATGCCACCTCGGAGTCGAGGGGGGTGGGATCATGGCCGTTCCCCGCTGCGCGGTTCCTTCGACGCCTTGATGATCATCCGCATCAATTGTGGATGCTGATGAACGGATCCCACGAAAAGTATCCCAGCGCGCTGCAATTGCGATCGACGACCATGAAGTTGAAATGGTAGGTAACTCGTCCGATAGCCAAAGTTTCCGAGGACCAATAGTAATTGGCGATCGTCTGACATGTCGGCACGGACGGATTGCTAGGATTGGGATGCGCGAACGAGGCCTCCGCCTTCCGCGGGGTCGGCGTCGAGATCAGCTCGTTTCCTACGTTTCCGATGAAGCGGTAGAAGATCACTGACTTCTCGAATCCAAGGGAGAGGCTGGTCTCGCGCCAACGAATCAAATGCCCGACCTGGGCCTTCAGGTCGAGCTCGCCGCCCGCTTGCCCACTGATCACGTTGTCCTGATTTGTGATCATGTAGACATGGCGGAAATCAATGAGAGTGGGGCTGTCCGGTCTTTTGCTCGGATTCGAGTACTTCTGAAGAATGGATTCCGTATCAAAGGCAACAAGAACGTCTGTGACTCTGGACATGATGCCTCTCCATTGCAAAGAGGAATGTTCGGCTTTCGCCGAGCTCAACCCATCGCCGTAGACCATTGCGATGGCTGATAACGCCGTTTGTTGGATTGCGCTGCTTCGACCGGTTCATCAGGATTTGGCTGCGGCCGCCGAGTAGGCTTGAGCTTTCGTGAGCGGCCGATTCGCGTGATCATAGGATGATTTCTCCTCAGGCCGCGCGCATTGCAGGAGACCTGCATTTGCCGTGCCAAAGGAGAGGGAATCACTTGGAGAGCGACAGGATGGCGCTTTAGCTGCCATGTCGCATGTCTAAAATCGACCAATGCGGACCGCGATAATTTCCCGAGAGCAATCAGCCATCCGGCCCACAACTGTTTCCTCTTTCCCACACTCGATAGGGGGCTCGTTCACCACAGGCACTATGCAACACGGGCAGAAGCCTCACGATATCGAGGGCGTCGTCACTCCCCATCTCGATTCTGGAGCGCTCAGCCATGGGAGTACTGTAACCAGTGGCTCCGAGGAGGGTAATGTATCGGATGGATGACAGCTTTCGGTCTTCGTGTTTGTCCAACCCCGTCGTGTGGGCGCGCATACCACCCCCTCGAGAATGCAGTTAGGCCAATCGCCGCCACGCGCAAGATGTTTATGTTGTCGTTCCTGCGCGTCGGACTTAAGACGTTTGGCGGCAAGCTGCCACAAACGGCCGCGATTTCACGATCGCGTCACGAAGAAGCTAGTTCGCTCTCGACGCGCGGCTCGCAAAACGTGGCACGCCAATTGCTTGGCCTACGACACCGCCTCGCCGGGCTTAGTAATGTGGTCCTCCCGCGTCCTGGGATGCGGTCCAAGCCCGAAGAGAGGAGGTCACGATGCGGATGGCACCCAGCAGGCGAGCATATAGATTGATGGGCACACTGAGTCGGCTGCTCGCAACGACCCGCAAGCTCAACCCTAATCGCAACAAAGCGATGGCTAGGCGCGCCATGCTGCGGCGCAGCTTTGGCACCGGAGACCTCCATGACAAGTTCGTCTGATATCGCGCGGCTTCGAGCTAGTCCGGGCACCGCTTCGCTAACGAAGTGGGGTTGGGTTTTCGCCCTCGGCGTAGGTTATCTGATCACTGGCTTCGTGGCGCTTGGTAGCGTTGCGCTCGCGACGGTGGCGAGTGTGGTGCTAGTTGGCGTGATGATGATCGTCGCCGGCGTTGCCGAAACGATCAATGCTTTCCAGGTTAAGACCTGGGGCAAGTTCTTGCTATGCGCTCTTTTGGGTGCGCTCTACTTTGGATGCGCTCTACATCGTCGCGGGACTTGTGACATTTGATAATCCTACGCTCGCCGCTGTGCTGCTTACGCTGGCGCTCGGCGCATCGCTGGTCGCCGCCGGCATCATGCGCCTGATCCTGGCGTTCAGCATCAAACGCGCAACGCCCCGATCCTGGCTGGCGATATCCGGCGTCATTACTCTGCTGATTGGATCGTTGATCTTAGCGCGTTGGCCGATAAACAGTGTTTATATTCTGGGCCTGTTTCTCGGCGCCGATCTAATCGTGGCGGGCGCGAGCTGGATTGGAGTCAGCTTCGGCCTACGCCGCAGTCCCATCGTGAAGTCACGATCGTCGCGTAATTGCCGGGCGCCCTTGGTTTCGAAGGAGAAAGACATGCACGAAAATAACAGCTTGGAGCGTGCAGCCTCACCCGCTGAGACTGCATTTGCTGCGCTAACGAACTTCTCGCTCGGCAACAATCTCATACTTGGATATGCAGCTCACGGTTTCTATGTCTCCAGTCAGCCTGTCACGAGTGCGGTAGTTCAGTTCACCGATAACGCTGTGGCAAGCGGCTTGGCCCACGCCTACCTTTACTGAATCGAATATACTCACGCCAAATCACAGCGACAGATCAATCGATTCCGAATTCTTCACGGGCGACTCGAGACCGCGATCATCGAACGCTCTGTCGAGAAGATGGCGACGCCAGCTAAGCAGATGATTGCCAGAGCACTATGCGGTCAGAAACGGCCCGTACTCTACTTCCGCCGCAAGCTCTGCGATCTCCGTCTCAAACGATGTTTTGCTTTGCCGCTGACGCAGCAAATCGTTCGAGTATCACGCGCAAATCACCCGCTTCTTTTCTTAGGTGAGGGTACACCTTGGCGGCTTCGCAATCAAACTGCTCCCAGTCCGGCACATCGAGCAATGTCAGTGAACGGAGTGCCGGAGCGAAGCAACTAAGAAATCGTCGTTGGATTATTTTAATGCGCTGCAAGCGGATTGCTTCGCTTGTGTCGGGCTCTCCAGAAACAAGCTCGATTGCGTCTCTTAGAACCGAGAGACGAAAATAGAACTGTGTCACTGCCAGCAGTATCTCGGCGTCGAGCAGTCCGAGTTTTCCCGCAACAGCAGGCAACACGAGTGGGAGTGACGGAAGGAATTTGGCGTCTTCACTTGCAATCTTCCTCGTGCCCCAATCCCTCCACGGCTCTATGTAGTCGTTGGCGCATCGTGCAACTCGATCGACGATCTCAGCGTAGAGACTTGCTCGCATGGCTTTGATCTCTTGTTTCTGGCGCCTGTTATCGTGGTGGGTGACAGCGCCGAAGCTAATGGCACTGCCCACGATGGTACCCACGAAGCCAATCCACCCCACACTGCTGCCGACGAAGATATTCACCATCACCCCAGCAGTTACCGCTCCCGCCAGAGAGGCTACTGCGATAAGAAATATCATATCTTGTCGATACGGGCTTAGTCGTGTCGCGTGATCATTTTCATTCACGACGCATCCTCGAGCGACCAGGTTCATAGGCATTCGCTTTTGCGGAAAATGCTACCCCCTGCGCCGAAATGTTACTGTCCGCTGCAATCGATTTGGTTCGGCTTGATACCCCGGAACTGTCCACGCAGGGCTGTGACTGTGATTAGTTTTGACGGGGTCTTCGTTGGCCCACCACGCATCATATTCATACGCCGATTTCGGGAGGGAGCGACCGATAAGCATCTCGATATCGGCAAAGGTCGTCTTGAGCGAGGCAGAGCTGTTTGCGACCAGCTTGTCTCTCAAAGGGTTATAGATCGACATCGGGCTCCCCCATCCAACGATCTCATACTATATAGCCAATCCGGACTTTTCGTCACCAATTGCGGATTTTGTCCGATATTTGTCGGTTTTCGTTCGCAGCGGCACTGACGCCGCCGCGACATCATGTCGAGCACCGCGTCCGGGCCTTTGATTGGGTTGTGAGTTCCATGCTCGCTCTTAGTGCGATTCACGATGGCGAGTGGTAGGCCTACCAATCAGCAGGCTCTTTTCGGCGAATCGTGCGTTTCATGTCGCTGTTGTCCGGACACGCAGGCGATGTATGTCCTTGCTCTGGTCACCCAAAAAGGCGGAAGCGGCAAGAGCACGCTGGAGGTCGGAATTGCAGTCGCCGCTTTGGCGAACGGAAAGCGCGTTGCAATTGTCGAGGCGGATCCACAAGGAACGATTTCAAAATGGAAAGAGCGGCGCGGCCATTCCTATCCGCGGCTCGTTCGGGGCGCCGATCCCGTCGAAATAGAAGGGGCGCTGGTCAGCCTTGAAGCTGAGGGGATCTCGCTTATCGTCATCGATACCGCCGCCACAAATAATGCACTGGCCATGCGCGCAATCGCGAGGGCCGATCTTTGCCTGATCCCGGTGCGTCCGAGTCCGGCGGACATCGAAGCTGCGATACCGACGCTGATTGCTATTCGTAGGCTCAACCGCCGATTTGCTTTCGTCCTCAATCAGACACCACCGCGGGGCTGCCGCTTGACTGAAGCTGCAACGTCGCTCAATTCGCTCGGGGTGCTTGCGCTTCCCTATGTCGGACAGCGCAATGACCATCAGGACGCGCTTGGGGCAGGATTAGGCGTGACCGAGTTTGCACAAGAGGGAAGAGCCTCGGAGGAAGTTCGTGAGCTGTAGCGGTGGGTCTTGGAACAGCTTGTCGAGGGGTCGTCATGAGCCATACGGAAGAAACGAAAAAGCGGCGTGCTAGGCAGACGCGCCGCGCGACGCTCGCTCGTGGAGCCTACCGCGCCGGGCGAGCCGAGCCGTTGACGATAGCCTCTTTGTGTTGTCAGTCGGGATTGCTGCTCTAAATCCGAAATCGGAGAACGCAGGCGAGAATACGATTGATCAAACGATCCTTGTAAGGCAAGTGACGGCCGACTCCTGTTGAGTGCTCGGAATGCGGCGGCGGCGCGCAAGGACGAACTCCTGGATTCCGACGCTACCCCGTTATGCCCTGTCAGCGCGTTCTCGAAGCCGCCCTCCACGAGGTCGGACAATTCGAGCCGCAGCATCTCGTCGCGCAGCCGATTGGCGACGCCGCGATCTGCTGGGCGAAGGGCGCCGGAATTGCGTTCATAGGGCCATATGAGGGCAACCGGCCATGTTTCCACGGTCGGCTTGCTCGCCAGTGCATCCATGGTCTACCCCGGATGACAGGCTCTCGGGCGCGGTTCTCTGCGCGCGCGATCGTACGTATCAAGGCCATTTATGATCGACGGCCCTGCATCTCCAGCTTGTTTTCTGCCTTCACTTTGGCAATGTCTTTCGGGGCGGCTCGAATGCTTCCTGGTCTTTGGGGTCTGCAAGCTCAAACCAAGAGCCGGGTACTGACGTGGCGATAAGCTTGGCGAAGACGGATTGTGGCTCCCAATTTTGTCCTTCGCGCTTCTCGAAAATGATGGCTCCGTCGCCAAGGCCGGGAATACTGCAGCCGACCGAAAGCTCGACGCGCCACAGGTCGTCCTCGGCGGTTTGCTGCTCGTGTATTTTCGGCGAGTAGTGCACTGCAACCGGCTCGCCGATCGTGCAGCGGCCGCGCCGCAGAAGATCGCCCAACTTGCCTTGTGCGGTCGTCACGAAGTTGAAGTTAGCGGGATCATGCAGAAAGCGGCGGTTCACGCCTCTTTCGTTATTCGCTACCTCGTCAACAACAAGAGAGAGTGCGAACGCTTGCCAGCCTAGTTCCATCGGTTTCGCATATGGAGTCACAAGTTTCACCGTGCCATCGGGGGCCACCTCCCACGTGACCATATTTTCGTCCGTCGTTTTGTCAGACCTGTGTTTGGCCCATGAAAAGACAACACGCTGGCCAGTGTCGGTCTTTCGGCCAACCTCCCATCCCCTGGGAGCGAAGTGGGCTACCCTCGCGACCTTGGCAAAGATTTCCTCCGCCGTCTCACCATCCTCCGTTCGCCAAGTTGATCTAACCTTGTCGATCAGAGGGTTGTCATCCGCACGGACGCCGTCGCCCTTACCCGCCAGCCCGCCGGGCAAAATCAGCCACAGAATATGGCCGACACAGAGCCCGAGCCCGAGAGCGAACCAAAGCACGCGCCTATTAGTCATCTATTCTCTCACCCTACGCAGCCGCCCCTTACGCGTCACATCGTATTTCCGAAGAGACCCAAGACGCACCTATCAGGGTTGGTCGGTCACAATGCCATCGGCGTCTGGAGTGACGGTCCCGGCGGCGGGCCAATCACGGCTGGGGAAGCTACTTTTTGCGAGAAACCAAAGGTCGAAAGGCCACCGCGAAATATGCGCGCGGTCCGGACGATGGGCGTGGCTTTACCATTCCCGGGGGAACCACTAAATTCACGTTGTGGCATTGCCTCTCTCGGTGAACTCCGTTCGGGGGAAGCGTTTATGTTCGTCTCAGTGAGAGGGAGGCCTGCCGAACCCCAGGTTGAGACAGGTGCATTATTCACCGATTGGTTCGAGACGCCGCGATGGAGCCCGAAATGGTCAGCCGCATGAGGGCGGCTTACAAGCAAGTGCTCTATACCGTTTGCGTGAAGGATGGTGACGATCCGCTAACGGAAATGATCGCGAAGGAGGTCATCAAGATTGCACAAACAGTTGTCGGTGACCCAACAGAACTTGCCCCCTTGCGATCAGAGAGCTTGAACTTCGGTGAGGCGAACACCGCCATCTGGGCCAAGCTCGATAGCCGTGAGGGAAGTTAATGCGCTGACTTGACTGTTCATCGCGTCTTCATGGAGCGTGGAAGTAAGGCGGCGCAACTACATGCCGCTGAAAACCCGGCTCGCGGCGACGTGGTGTGAGATGCTGGCCGGACAGCGCCCACGCTGATCCTCAAGCAGTGGGAGAATACCCCGCCAACGCCATATCTCGCAGATCGCGAAGACCCGGCGGGATCGAACAGCGCGAGGCCGAGTTTCCCGCGCGCCTACTCGCCAAGGATCGCGGCGGACGGTGGCAGAAGTGGATGCGGCTGTGGCTCTGGCGCTTGATTTCGACGAGAGTGGGACCCTGTCGGGGTTCTCGATGATTGCTGCATGCACATCGTGCGCATGCAGCGGGGGTGATGTTGTAGATGCTCCCGTAGAAGTCCATGACAGACATGACGTCACCCGATTCCGTCACGAGGCGCGGAATATCTCCTAAGAGCTGGTTCTTTGCGGACGCACGTCCGCTATCGTCAAAAGATAGAGCATGCCCTCATCGTGCCTCGGATCGTAGGACAGCATGTCGAGGCCGGACCGACCGAAATGAGCCTGAAGGCTCGCATTGTCCGGATATCGTTGTAAAACTGCTTCGCCCGCTAGGCGTTGGCGAAGTGGATAAACCAATACCGCCATCCGCCCGGATTGTTGATCGAGAAGGGGCTGACATAGGGAGCGCATAGACGAAAGTCGTCAAAGACGATCTTCTCCGTCCGTAGCCAGTCGTTCTTGCTCATGAGTCCATTAAGCGCATCGACATTCGCGCTCGTTTAGCCCAAGATGAGCAAGCCGCACTCTTAGCTGCTCCGGCTGGTTCTTCTGTAGAAATGCCGGAAGTGAACTGATCATAAAGGTGTAAAAGATCTCGGCGGCGGGATAGGAGCGCATAATGTCAAGAAGCGTATTCCGGTCGACGTGACTGTCCCCACATTGATCCAGATTGAAGAGAACGCTTTTGTAGCGTCCTTGCTCAAGAACGTCTTGATCTTTGGATACGCAGCCTCGAAAAACTCGTTCAGATACTCCACGGAAGGTGTAGTTTCGGGCACGTCTGAACAATGTCAGCTTCCATCAGTCCAACATGTGTCTTCAGCAATTCTATGGCATCGCGGCTAGCATCGTTGAAGATCAGAAGGCACTCGACCTCGATGGCGCCGAGGCCTTGAACTGCACGATGTGTATTCACTGCCTCGACAGCACGCTTCAATTCTTCAATGAATATCAGTGGTGACCCAGGCGTGCAGCAGTGATATCGCCCGCCACCGGCAAATCCGTCGACGATTGCAAGCCGAAAACGCTCCTGTTGCGGGAGCTTACAGCGGACGGTTAGATAGTCGAAGACGTATTCGCGCAGGATTTTGTGTTTGCGCTTTGAATGCTCCTCGAGCTTTGCGCCATCAGCCCATTCATACCGTTTTTCGGCCACGTCGCCCCCAACCGTATTGCGCTATTATGGAACAGCGCCGGGACCGGTGGGCATCTCATCGCCAGGTCCGCCCCCTATATTCGCGTCCATTGGCCTTTTTCGAGCGCTTCTTGTTGTCTTTGCCCCCAGGTGCCCCACTGTTTGAAAAAGAAGGCCGTCCCGGCTGATAAGCACTGCACATAGATTTCGTCGATCCACTCCTCACGGATTGGCCGAGCTGCCTTCCCGCTTTCGCCACCGACGATCGCCCAATGGATGTCCCGGAGATCGGCAGTGCCGACGGCTCCGATAAGGGGCTCGGAAATGAACCGAATGGCTGCCGGCACCTGGCGCAGGTGCTCTATGCGATCCACTACGTCCGCGTTCTCAATGCTAGTGCCGAGCCAGATATTGGGCAGGACCTCGCCGATGAGGGCAGGGACCAACCTGGCCATGCGTTCGGGGCGCTTCGTGAGAATCTGATAGTTGTGATGCGGTGTCTCGCGCATCACCTGCCCGGCGTCGCGAATGAAGGCGTCGCTAACTCGTTCATGAAACAGGTCGCTCATCGAGTTTACAATATCTTGTGCGCGGCGGCGATCAGGGTGAGACTCCGTATTGCCGCACGTAAAAGTGCTCCCTCAGGGTGGTCCGCTGCCTCATCTTTTTTGCTCCTGACTTGAAGTGGAGGCGGCGTCTCTTGGGAGGGACCAAACAGCATGGCGTTGGCCTGTTCGCTGCGCCAGGTCTTTAGGCGACGCTGTAGCGTGCGCAGAAGTTTTTGGGGATAGATTCCAGGGCATTTTGCCTGCAATCGCGCTAGGGGTTCACTGCCGGTCCGCCACGGCTCGGCTTCAAACCATTTGCGCAAATCCGGCGTCACTCGAATGAGCGGGTCGGGACGGCGACGGCCTCTTTTGCTTTGGCGATCGGCCGATCTGTCGGCCGGGCACCGCCCTCCTTCCAAGCGGTTCTCAAGCTCGCCAGGAAAAGATCAATCGGCTGCGCGATCGGGCCGGGGTTCGCGGCAGGCTCGGCGTCAGTAAGCGCCGCCAACCGCTCCTGCGTCACTCGGATATCGCGCAACAAGGCGACGGGGTCGAGGCCGGCGAAAGTCTCTTGTAAACGGGCGCGAACTTCATCGGACGTGCGCGAGTCGGCGGCTAGCCGTTGATGCGGCGTGGAAGGCGCGCTGTAGGTCTTGTGCACCCGGGCGCCGTCGCGCTGCTTGGCGATCAGCTTGAACGACGGTTGAAGAAGTTCACGAACAGGCGCGCCGAGCGGTAGAGCTGCGCCAGCAACGTCGCTGCCTCCAAACCCTCGAACCGCCGGTAGCCGACCATCCTGCGCACGACAGCGCCGTTCTTTTGCTCGACAAAAGCTTGATCGTTTTTGCGGCACGGCCGGCAGCGCGTGAAAATGATATCGGCCGTGTCACAGTACGTCTTAAGCGTCTCGTTCATGAAAACGGTGTCATCGTCCGTGTCCAAGCCAAGAAGCGCGAAGGGCAATTGCTTACGCAATTCCGTCAGCACGGTGCTCAGCAGCGTCTGCTCGCGCACGATCAGCGGCGTGCATTCCGTCCAGCTGGTCGCGACGTCAGTGAGGACCAGGGTCTGTACGAAACTGCCGCGCGCCGATGGACCGCTGTGGGCGACAAGGTCCGCCTCCACGAAGCCCGGTGCGGGATCATTCCAATCCGCCGAAGTCCGTATCGGAATACTGCGTCGTAGGGCGTGTGCGGCCGATCGCCGGCGCTGGCGACCGGGCCCTTCCCGAATCCGGCCTAACGCCCGGTCGATCGTCGCCGCGCTCATCGAAAGCAGCTTGCCGCGGATCTCGGGAGCGAGGTCAAGATGGCTGTGCCGCTCCATCGCGTCGATCAGCATCGGTATCAAGGCTTTCAGCCGCTTCCCGCAAACCCGGTCCGAGGCTTCCCAGAGGAGTGCGAGCGCATTGCGTTCGGCTTCACCGTAAATCCGGCGCCGCGCCCGACGACCTGTTCGCGACCCATCGTGGCCCCGCAGCAGCCGCATCGGATGCTTGCGATGATATCCAGTGACATTGACGAACTCATCCAATATCCGCGCCTTCTCCACGCGATCGCTCGATCGGTAGCGTTCGCCCACAGCTGCCGTCAGTTCCTTCCTAGTCGCCATGCTCAGCTCTCCCCATCCCATCGGTCCGCGCTTTCAGCGTGACCAACGGCGCGCGCTTGGATGTGAAGTACACGCGCGGATATGCCCCTAAAAGGTGCCTAACTCACAATTTAGTCGCATGCTGGCGTGGTCGCCACTTCAGGGCGCGATCGGGCCGGCTGAGGTGCTGCGAACGCAGTGGATACCTGACACGCAGATCGGCATGCGTTGGCAAGACCTTGAACTGTCTGCCATCGACCGTGGCGAGAAAAGCATGGCGTGACCACCCGTCCCGAAGCCCATCCGCCGCCTGATCGAGCTGGGCCTGAAAGTGCAGCCCAAGTGAGGCCATAGTTGAGGAGCTCGTCGAGAGGGATGAGCCACCGACCGAAGTCGTCGCTTTCCGCCATAGCGGCGTCAAATGGAATGAGACTGAGACGCCGCGCCAACTCGCGATGGCCTGATACGAACGCTTGCCGCCGGCTTGCCTGCGGCAAGCAGGCGCGGCGCGGCAATCCGCTGCTTCCTTGAAATCACGACCACGGAAGATACAGCGCGGCGAACAGCACCAGGACGATTAGAATGCACGCCCACGCGATTGCTAGCGCCTTATCCATCGGCCGACTCCCCCGATCTCCTCGGCCGCCCGCCTGGCTCTGAGCGGTCCTCGGCAAGCCGACGCGCGCTTCAGGTCCACCATCGAGCAACTCAGCCTGCCACACAAATGTGTCCTGCAAGAGGCCAGCTCGCCCCCCCTCCAATCCGGTAGTTGAGGCGACCGCGTCAGGTTGCAAACTCCCTCCCGGCGTGGACACGCGTTTCCAGAACCTGGGGAGAAAGACCTTATGGCTCGTATTCAACATATCATTCACACTCCACAATGACGAATGGACCTCGTAAATGGCAAGCACTCCGCCCATACGCTACTCAGAAAGAGGCAATCCGCGCCGCGGTTGATGCCGCCCACGCGGACGGAAAGGCAGGGCACGACGTTCAGGTTCTCGTTCAAAGCGAAGCCACCAATTTAGAATCGAGTGGACATATGGCCACGATCCATACCCGCCAGCCGGCTAATCGCTGACCAGATGAGATCGGCGCCGACCAATCCTGGTAGATTGCCTTGCAGTCCTCTCCGCGATACTTGGTAGCACCCTTTGGGAGTTCAGCCTCTCAGCGGGCCGAGGTGGCCAGCCTTGCTACCTCTGAGGGCGACGGCTGGTGGTAGGGACAGTGCTTCCGGAGGCGTGAGCGCCGTGTCCCGTCCGCGCTGTCCCGTTTTTCTCAGGTTTGAAGGGCGCGGCCGTCCCAGCCAGGATCAGCCGCGCCCTTCGAGCCCCGGGCTAGCCCCGAAGTAGTCGATTGGCCTTCGGGTGGCTATCGCGCCCGCATCGGTTGAGCAAAACTCCCCTATGAGCACCAAAAGAATGGAGCATTTCCAATGAACATCGATCTCGCGGCGGTGCTTACTAAATTTCAGAACATCTCGCCTGGTGCATTTATCAAACTCGATATCTCAATTGACGGCGGATCATTCGGCATCTTTGTAGAGGACGGCCACGGCAATCAGGGCATCGTTACCTTTCCCGCGACGCCTGCCCCACAAGACCAAATCGCGTGGCATCAGCGGGGCGGAATATCACACCGAACAATTATCTACTTTCCGACCGCACTTCTGAGGCGGGCCCTGTCGAGCACTGCCGTGCCAGGTTCTGCAGCGGGCGTGCCCTTGGTCTGCGTGGGGAACAAGGCGTTCATCGCAGGTCAACAAGATCGGCATCACCGTGAATACTTCAACATCGATACGGGCAAAGCCGAAAAGGTGGCTTTAGATGACGCGGTGTTGTTCACGGAATCGGCCGTGGGGCATGTGGTCGACGGAAAATTCGACGAAAATCTACAGATACCCTCTGCCTGGTACTTCTTAAAGAGGAGCGGCAAGCCGTTTGAAGTCCCCCGCCTTTCAATCCGCTGAATCTGCACCAACGGTGCGAGCTGGAATTGCGGCTTCCAATCACAGTAACAAAGGAAACGTGATATGATCCCTATTGAGGAGGCCTTTATTCGAGCGATGACGTTGCTTGACGGTCCAAAGCCAACCGAGCAACGGGCTGAAATCGTCGCCCACCTGGATACTATTATTGACTATGCGCGCGACGATGCCGAGGAGCGCCTAGCCCATAGTTTCAAAGCGATGGCCTTGAACCACCTCGACAGCATCGGTCGAGATACGTCGACCATTGTTGCGGAGAAAATGGAGCTGGCTCTGATCGCCGCCGAAGAATTGATTATAGCTATCGTCGAGCGCAACCGGCGCGGATCTGCCATCCACCGGATCATTGAGAACCCGGTCTACGGCGGCGCCTATGCCTATGGTAAGACGGCCGTGGCGGCGGGATACAGCACCGCGGGCGTGAGCGTGAAGATCCGCCGCAAGGCGCGGAACGAATGGCTGACGCTGAAGCCCAACACTCACGAAGGGTATGTGAGCTGGGAGAAGTTCGAGGCGATTCGCACCATGGTCAGCAGTAATGTTCCCACCAGTCGGCATCACGGCGCGCCCAAGCATAGTGACGCGTTGCTGGCCGGTCTGATCCGCTGCAAGCGCTGCGGTCGCAAGCTCACACTCCGGTACTCCGGCATGGAGAACCATATCCCGCGCTACAGCTGCAGCTGTGCCTGGATGGACAATGGCGGGGCCCACTGCATCGCCTTCGGCGGACTGCGCGTCGATGACGCCATCGAGGAAGCACTGCTTGGAGTCGTCGGTCCAGGCGCGGTCGCCGCCGCAACCGCTGCCGCCAACGGAGCCAGGGAACGGCGCGATCGGGTACGCGATGCTCTCAGTCGCGACCTCGAAGCGGCGCGCTATGCCGCCGACAGGGCTTTCCGGCAATACGATGCCGCTGATCCCGCGCACCGGCTGGTCGCCAGTGAGCTGGAAGCCCGCTGGAACAGGGCGCTTACTCACGCGGCGGAGGTTGAGGCCAAGATCGCCATGCATGATGTGGCGACGTCCGCACCCCTTGCTGATCCAGCTTCGTTCGGCATTCTAGCCTCGAACCTCAAAACGGTCTGGGATGCGCCGACGACGGATGCTCGTCTCAAGAAGCGCATTGTGCGCACCCTCATTCATGAGGTCGTGGCCGATATCGACGACGTGGCGTCCGAGATCGTTCTCATCGTCCATTGGGTGGGTGGCGCCCACAGCGAGTTGCGCTTGCCGAAGCGCCGGCGCGGACAACGCAACAGCACCTCTGCCGACATCATCCAGGCCGTACGTCAACTGGTGGTGATCGCCAGCGACGATCTGATTGCCGGCCTCCTCAACCGCAACGGCCTCAAGACCGGCAACGGCAATCGCTGGACCCGCGAGCGCGTCACATCAATGCGCTCGAACTACCACATCCCGGTGTTCAAGCCCGCGGAGGACGGGATCGAGCCATGGCTCAACCTTGGCAAGGCCGCAAAGCTCTTGAAGATCGCGCCCAAGACGCTCCGGCTGGCCGCTGAAGTCGGCGAGATCGAATCCATCCATCCTCTGCCGGATGGTCCTTGGATCTTCGCCCGCACCTCGCTGACAACAACTGCTGCTCAATCTATCGCGAACGAGCGCGACAGAACCCAAATCATCACCCCGCGGGATCGCATCCCGCTCAACAAAATCTCTTCTCTTCAATTACATAGCCAGATGGGTGTTCTGATGCGCAGTTGTAATCGGCCCGCCAGCATCCGAGTGCGACGCGGGCCTGGGCCAGCGACGTGAACAGCGTCTCGTTCAACAGTTCATCCCGCAACCTGCCGTTGACGCTCTCGATGAAGGCATTCTGCATCGGCTTGCCCGGCGCGATGTAGTGCCATGCGACACGGCTCTGATCAGCCCATGTCAGGATGGCGTTGCTGGTGAACTCGCTGCCGTTGTCGCTGACCACCATCTTCGGCCTGCCGCATTCGATCGTCAGCCGGTCCAGCTCCCGCGCCACGCGGTTGCCGGAGAGCGAGGTGTCGGCTACCAGCGCCAGGCACTCGCGGGTGCAATCATCGATGACCGTGAGAGGATACGGAAGCGGCGGCCATCGGTGAGCTGATCCGACACGAAGTCGAGCGACCAGCGGTCGTTCGGCGCATCGCCACCGTCATCGGCGAACCGTGTCCGGATCGGCCGCTTGCGGTCGCCATGGCGGCGCACCGCAAAAATCGCGCTCGATTGTCAGTTGTCCAATCTTGGCGTGCAGCCGCGTTCACGATGGTGATGCCGAACCACCAGTACAACAGTGGGCAAATCAGGCTGGCAAGCCTGAAGGGAAAAGTGCTGAGCCAGTAGAGCAATGAATCGAGGATCCCGATTCGATGCATCAGACCA
>NZ_JADYVZ010000160.1:0-426 GCF_020194195.1 Bradyrhizobium sp. BRP19
GTTCAACACCGAGATCACGGCGCTCGAAGGCGGCGAGGATTCCACGCTGCAGCGCGTGCGCTGGAAGAGCCGCCTGGCGCCGGAGCAGCACACGCTCGACGTCAACAACGTCTTCCTGTTCGTCGGCGCCGATCCCGCGACCGGGTGGCTGGAAGGTTGCGGCGTCAAGGTCGACCGCGGAGGCTTTGTGATCACCGGCCAGAACGGGCACGATGGCCCGCGACAGGGACAATCGCTAGAAACCACGGTGCCCGGCGTGTTCGCGGTCGGGGACGTCCGCTCCGGATCGGTCAAGCGCGTCGGCGGCGCCATCGGCGAGGGCGCCCAGGTCGTCGCGGCGTTGCACGGCTTCCTCGCCGACAACGCCAATTCGACGGCCTGATTCTTTGGGCCGAAATCATAAATGTGGTCTGGTCGGATCAGGTT
>NZ_JADYVZ010000161.1:0-425 GCF_020194195.1 Bradyrhizobium sp. BRP19
GTGTGAACCGGTCAACGCCGGAATTCGCTCCAACCAATTCTCGGAAATTAACCCTCAACGGCTTGCCGTCGAAGTCAGCCAACCATCGGGCGTATACATCCCCAAAGGCACGCTGCAGCGGATCCGGATTTACCCTTAGCATGGAGCTTCATCGTAATTTGACAATAAAAACAACACTATCCGGGCCGATCCGGCATGTCCCAAGCCAAAGGGATCCTTCCAGAGTTATCAACGGCCAAGTTATTGGGAGCAGCTGAGTCGAGGTAAGTTGGAGAGGGTCAGTGAATTGGTCGAGTTAATGATCCCGAATTCGCGAGCCAATGGTGGTGGTATCCAAGCTGGGTCCTTGTGCCGATTCTGGCGACCAGCGGAATGGGACTGGGCTGAACGCACGAAGCGATTGGTGGATATCTTCTCCCAAGGTC
>NZ_JADYVZ010000162.1:0-425 GCF_020194195.1 Bradyrhizobium sp. BRP19
GGTCACGATGCCGCAGGCGATGCGCGAGAGGGTGCCGACATCGAACTTCTTCCAGCGCGGCGGTTATGAGCGCAACCCGGTTGCGATCCGCCACAACACGGTGGCAAAGCTGCTCGCGGTCACCGACGAGCGGATGGATTTCAACAGCAACAAGCCCGGTGCCAAGGAACTGGCGTCGGCGTTTTAGCCTCTTCACCCTTCAGGGAAGGGTGAAATCAACGGATGTGCGATCTTCAATTCGATCCGAACATGAACTTGCCGTCGCCCTCGAGATAGGGGCCGGAGCGCATGTAGAGCTGGCCGTTCTGGCCGACGAAGAACAGCGTGCCTTTCGGCACCTTCTTCGCGCCCTTGAGCAGCAGGCCGGCATTGTTGGTCCCCAGCTTGTAGGCGAGGGTCGTGCCGTCCTTGCCATAGGCGTAGCC
>NZ_JADYVZ010000163.1:0-425 GCF_020194195.1 Bradyrhizobium sp. BRP19
CTGCTGATCGTCGGGCCCGTAGACCCAGAGGCAACCGTCTTCCGGCTCCATGTCGACATAGACCCCCCACAGCAGTTCGGCGTCCTCGCCGAGCATTTCGGCAGCGAGCGGGAGGGTGTAAACCCGGGTGATCGCAGCCACGGTCAGGCCACCAGTCTGGCGTCGGATGGGGCGCGCCAGTTCCAGGGAAGAAGCTCGTCGATGCGATTGGCTGCGTGGTCGCTGACGCGGCCGATCAGGTCGGCGAGATAGGCCTCCGGATTGATGCCGTTCAGCTTGCAGGTCTGGATCAGGGTGTAGAAGACCGCAGCACGCTCGCCACCGGAGTCCGAGCCGAGGAAGGTCCAGTTGCGTCGTCCGAGCGTCAGCGGGCGGATCGCACGTTCGGCGGCATTGTTGGTCATCTCAAGACGGCCATCTTCGGT
>NZ_JADYVZ010000164.1:0-425 GCF_020194195.1 Bradyrhizobium sp. BRP19
CAGTACGCCGGTGACCATCGTGCAATGGCTGCGCTTCGGCGCGCAGACCTCGCTGCGCATCATCGGCTCCTCGCCGCGCACGCAATGGTCGACCGCATTTCCGCGCTTCCGCGGCGTGCGCGACGGGATTGAGCCGCGCTGACGCCGGTTCAGTACTACTGTGCGGCCGAAGCCGGCGCTGTCTTTGCGCCGCCCTTGGAGACACCGACGAGCGCGGGACGCAGCACGCGGTCGCCGATCGTGTAGCCGGCCTGCACGACCTGCACCACCGTACCCGATGGCACTGAGGGATCGGGAACCTCGTACATCGCCTGCTGGAAGTTCGGGTCGAACTTCTCGCCGGTGGGATCGAATTTCTTGACGCCGTTCTTCTCCAACGTGGCGTGCAGCGAACGCTCGGTCAGTTCGACGCCCTCGATCAGGGC
>NZ_JADYVZ010000165.1:0-425 GCF_020194195.1 Bradyrhizobium sp. BRP19
CCTTCAGCATCTGCTCTTCCAGGTTGACGGCGTTGCCGGCCGGCCTGGTCATGAAGGCGTTCTTGCCGCCATCATGGTCGAAATTCTCCGGTGCGCCGGACGCCGCGATATGGCCGGTGCTGGTTCGCATCATCGGCAGCGTGCCCATCGCTCCGCCGACCGGCGCGCCGTTGCGGTCGAATGTGGGTTCGACCAGGTCGCGCGGCTTGAAGTTGGGCGTATCGGAGTTGGAAACGTTCTCGGCGAGCACCCGCTGGCGCTCCTGGTGCCACTGCATCCTGGTGCGCAGCGCCGACATGATCGGTAGATCGTTGATGGACATCGCCGCGCCCCCGTTAACCTCTGGGGCCGTCCCCGAGGTAGGCAGAATTTGCCCGGTGTATGGTTAACGGCTGGTTAAATTGTTCCGGCCGGCGGCGGGCGCC
>NZ_JADYVZ010000166.1:0-425 GCF_020194195.1 Bradyrhizobium sp. BRP19
CAGCGGCAGCATCAGCTCGCGCCCCTCGACCGAGCTGTCGGTGACATAGACCGACGCGAGCGGGCCGAAGCCGCCGTCCTGGAACGCCTTGACCGAGCGGGCCAGATCGGCCATGGCTTCCATGGACATCATCACGCTGCGCTGGGCCCGCACCAGCACGACGTAGTTCCCGCCCAACGCAGCCTCCCGGTAGACCGGTGGCCCCAGGCGGCCGAAGGCCTCGAACAGTTCCGCATTGAACGGGCCCTCGGCATCGATGCGGACCACCGCGCCATCGAGACGCACGCAGAGCCGGCCATGGGGCCGGAAGACCTCGCGCTCGTCGGCCTGATGGGCGTCAATCGTCAGCGAGATGTTGGGCTTGGTCATGGCTGCCATCGAGTCGCGGAACGCAGGCCGATGGACCTGAACCTAAGGCCCGTTCG
>NZ_JADYVZ010000167.1:0-424 GCF_020194195.1 Bradyrhizobium sp. BRP19
CGCCGGTTCTTTTCTACGAGTACGAGAAGATCATGGACGGAAGGGATCTTCCCGTAAAGTCCAACTTCGTATTGCTGCGCATCATCCCGTCGCAAGATGTTACGGTCGATTACTCCCGTCGTCGGCCCTTTGTTATCATCCCTCCACGAGCGGGACACACTGCGGGTGTGGGAGCTCACGAGCACGATAGTCAGCTCGGCGTCGCATTGCGCGAAGGTCATCCGGTTTATCTGGTGAGCTTCCGTCGCGAGCCGGAGCAGGATCAGCAACTCTCTGATGTGGCCTATGCGGAAGCGGCGTTTGTTCGAGAAGTGATCCGCCGGCATCCGCGCGCGCCTCTGCCGGCCATTATCGGCAACTGCCAAGCAGGCTGGGCGACCCTCGTTCTCGCCGCAACAAACCCTGACTTGACAGGACCCATCGT
>NZ_JADYVZ010000168.1:0-423 GCF_020194195.1 Bradyrhizobium sp. BRP19
GCCTGCTGCTGTTCGCGCTGCTTGGCAAAGACCCCGTGGCCGGCCTGCGCGTGTTCCTGGTCGAACCGCTGGTCAGCAAGCGGGCGATTGGCGAAGTGCTGCTCAAGACCGTGCCGCTGGTGCTGTGCGCGCTGGGCTTGTCGGTGTGCTATCGCACCAACGTGTGGAACATCGGCGCGGAGGGGCAACTGATCTTGGGCGGCATTTTCGCCGCGGCTACGATCGTCTACTTCGATACGCCGACACCCGCCATCCCGGGCGGCTTTGCGCTGGTGCTGGCCCTCGTTGCTGGCCTCATCGGCGGCGCGCTGTGGGCAGCGATCACGGCGCTGCTGCGCGATCGCTTTCATGCCAACGAGATCCTCGTCTCGCTCATGCTCACGTACATCGCGCAGTTGCTGCTGCTGTACGTGGTCAACGGGC
>NZ_JADYVZ010000017.1:0-130646 GCF_020194195.1 Bradyrhizobium sp. BRP19
CGTTGCGGCCCAGGAACTCAAGATTGCCGTCCGGCAGATAACGTGCAAGGTCGCCGGTCCGGTACAGCCGATCGCCCTCGACAAAGGGACTGGCGATGAACCGCTCCGCGGTCAGCTCAGGGCGGTTGAGGTAGCCCCGTGCCACCCCCGCCCCGCCAATGTAAAGCTCGCCCACCGCGCCGAACGGCACAGGCGCGCCATAGCCATCCAGCAAGTACACCCGCGTGTTGGCGATTGGACGCCCGACGTGAGGCATCTGGGGCCAACATGACGGATCAGCTGCAAGGTGGTGCTCGGAAATGACGCTGATTTCCGTGGACCCATATTGATTGATCAATCTCGCGTTCGGATGTGCTTCGAAGAACGCCCTAAGCAGTGGAGTGGCCTGTAATCGCTCGCCGGCTGTATAAAGCTCTCTTAAAGCGCGCAGCTGCACCCGCTGCGTGCTCCAGACTTCCGCAAAATGATTCAATGCCACGAACGGGAGGAAAAGCCGCTCGATGGCCTCCCGCTCTACAAATTCCAGCAGGTCGGAGAAGCGCCTCCGGGTCTGTTCCCGCACGAGCACAAGCACTCCGCCGTCCTTCCAACAGATGAACAATTCCTGACAGGACACATCGAAGTTCAGGGTCGCGAATTGAAGTGTGCGCTGTTTTGACGTGCCAATGCCCGCAAGCGAATTCACAAGCGCGCCATGGGACATTTCAACGCCCTTGGGGATTCCGGTTGAGCCGGAGGTATAGATGACATAGGCGAGATGGCGCGATGTGAGGCCAAGCGTGCCCGGGTCCGGGTTCGAAGGCGGCCGCTCGCCCCAAGCCGGGGTCGTCGTCTCCAGATCGACCACCGTCACATCGGCCACGGCATCGGCGCCCAATGCGGTTCGACCGGCGACATCGCAAAGCAGCAGTTTCGGTTTTGCATCGTCGACAATCTGCCGCAGCCGCGCTGACGGATAAGTCGGATCTAGCGGCAGATAGGCACCGCCAGCCTTCATGATCGCCAACACACCGACCACCATCGCTAGGCTGCGTTCCAGGCAGATCGCCACCGGCTGGTCCGGCTTGACCCCGAGCTCGATCAGATAATGCGCCAGGCGGTTGGCCCGCGCATTGAGTTCGCCATAGCTCAGTCTCTCCCTCTCATGGACCACTGCAACCGCTTCCGGCGCCCTTTGCACCTGCGCCTCGAACAACTCATGGATACATCGCTCAAACGAAAAAGGCGCCGCCGTCCGATTCAAATCCTCAAGCAGATACGCGCGTTCGTCGGTTGGCAGAATGCCGATTCGGCCGACAGACTGCCCCGCATCGTCCATCACGCCGCGTAACAAAACTTGCAAATGCTGCGTCATGCCGTCGATCTGCTTGGGCGCCAATCGAGCGGCATCAAAATGCCAGCGGAAGCTCCCATCCAGAGCGCGAACCTCAAAGGTCAGCAAATCGCCGCATAAGGCTTGGCCAGTCTTGTGGCTCGCCGACAGATCGTCGGCGACGGAACAGCTTTCTGTCGCGATTGCAATACCAATCGGCCAAGGGTGGCGCGCCCGTAGCGCCTCCACTCCTCGCAGGGTCGGGCAGCGCGCGATAAGATCTCGGGCAAAGCTGGCGTGTGCCCTCAGCTGAGCGACTTCGGCCGCTACGGTTTTGCGCACTTCTTCAAAATCATAAGCAAGCTCAATGCAAACCTCCATCGGCACGACGGAGGCGATTACGAGTTTGGAGCCAGTTTGCAATCCGTCCCATGCAGGCTTCCATCCCAGTTGAAACTCTTTTTGCCCGGTGACTCGAGCGAGATAGATCAGCCAAGCGGTCACCAAATATTCCGAGCGATCTTGTGGGGAAAGTTTAGCCAAACCGCTTGGGCTAAACCACGAACTCGACTGCCATCGGGAAGGCGCCGCAGCCACGGACGATGACAGAAAAGGAAGATGCAATCTGCTAAACTGCTCGAGCCGCCGTCGCCAAAACTCCTCCCCACGCGCTAGCAGTTCATGCGCGGCAGATATGCTCTGCACCTGTTCATCGCTCAAGCTCGGAAGGCGACTTTCTTGATTCACGCAAATCGCTCACATCGGTTCGTATCTGTTGTCGGGCTTAGGCTGGTCTGCATTGATGTGACGAAACCCTTCGCCGAAGCAGATCACTCAATCTTCGTGCCAACCTTGCGCATCACCAAATATGGTGCCGGCAGCATCGCAGCTGCCACTCAACCGCGTCAGAGTTTCTGGTAAGCGTCCTCATCGAACGACTTCTCCTCTATGGCGCCCTTTAGACGATTACGCATCTATCGTGCCAACGGTGAAATCGAATTCAATCAATGCGAAAGCCACAGCAGCGCTATGTCAGCTGTCCAACAGCGTCGCCAGACATCGTACAATTGAGCGCGCTATCAATCGGCACAAACCTCCGCCCGCCTGGTCTTTCCGGACAAGGGAAAATGGACCTGGAATGCCAAAGTATTTTGTCAGCTCCGCCGAAGCGCATCGCGTGCGCCTTTCGTAAAACCGGAACAAAGACTTTTTCTGAGGTCCGCGTGCGATACGAGGCAGCGCTGGATTGCTCGAGTAAATGTATCTCGCAATTAGCGGCAGTTCATGTTGTATTGGCGTTTCTTCGCATCACTCAATATGTGGAGCCCGCCGGGTCGTCGAGCTTGTGGCGCTCGGTTCCGGTAAGGGGCGGGTTGAAGATGCTTACGAGGAT
The DNA here is from genome assembly GCF_020194195.1 of Bradyrhizobium sp. BRP19. Classification (NCBI taxonomy): domain Bacteria; kingdom Pseudomonadati; phylum Pseudomonadota; class Alphaproteobacteria; order Hyphomicrobiales; family Nitrobacteraceae; genus Bradyrhizobium; species Bradyrhizobium sp. BRP19. The sequence goes on from NZ_JADYVZ010000017.1 coordinate 2,706, forward strand.
CATGTCGTTGTTCCGTCCCCCGCGCAGGAAATGCTTGTCATGCTTGTCAAGCACATACATGTCACCCCTGCGAATGGGAAAGACATTGCCGTCCATGTCCTCGACCTCGCCCTCTCCGCCGATGCAGTAGCAGGCTTCGAGATGATTCCGGTATTGCAGAAGCGAAACGGTGTTAGCGCGCACCACGGTGTGGCAGATGCTAAAACCCATGCCGTCCTTATCGGTCAGAAGGCGGTGGCTAGTACCATTGCCCCAATCGACGAAGTGATCGGTTGCTTCGACGTCGCGCAGGCTACGCACAATCATAGTGTTCGATCGCCCGGTGCAGGTTGAAGTGATTGATCCAAAAGCTGGAGGCCGTTGTTCTGCCCCGGAACTGCGACTTCCCTGTCGCGCTGCCGACTGCGGTCCGTCGAAACAACCAACCGTCGGTCGCGAAGAGCCCGTGCAGCAGTCCTATGGGATCGGCTACACGCAAAAGGCCTGCCATTTGCCCGACGGCGACTAGGGAAAATATCGGCGCGAGGGTATTTCGCAGCCGAGCCCGATCGACGCGTACCAATTTGATGTTCCACCTTTGGCGTGGTGCCGCCGCTTACCTTTGGATTCCCCAGAATGCTGCTGGAGATATTGCCGGCGACATAAACTGTCTCCAATCGCAGATTTGGCAAGTCGTTTCCCTCCTTGCTGTGCCTCTCGCCGCCAGTAGAGCAAATCTCATGCCGTGGTGGCAGGCCGATGAAAGATGAAGTTGTGGCTGTCTCAGCTGGCAAGCGAGTGAGAACGATTTGGCTGGGCGTGTAGCCAATCTAACAAATTGTCGAGATATGGCCGAATACAAACGGGTCCGGAGCGAGAACCGGTCGAATAGTTCGGCTTTCTAAGGCAAAAGCCGATATAGATTGAGCAGCTGATACCCGAGCCGAATGAACTCATGTGCAGGTCAGCAGATTAGGTCTTGGGGCTGGGCCGACAGCGGGCGGATATCATCGATTATTTGCCGGGTCGCGAGCCCATGATGATGCCGTCGGCGAGAAATCGCGTGGTCCCGAATGCGAGCGTCGTTCGCGGCTCCGCGCCTATCTTGCCGACATGTCCGTCCGCTTCGGAAGGCTGAACGCGAGCGGGAAGGTCTCGGCCGAAAGAGACTCGAGGGCCGCCTGCTCCTCGGTGAGGCGTCCTTCAATGAACTGACGTTCGACATCCGACAGGTTCGACTTCAGCAGGCGAGAATAGCGGTGGATGGTGTTACGGTGAGCACGAATGCGGGCCAAATATTCATCGAGCATCCTGGACGCTCCTGAGGTCGTCGCAATCTCTACGAAGAGATATTCAGGCGAGCATGTCGTCGATCAACGCGCCGCCTGCCATCGCATCTCGGAAGCCGTTCGGCAGGCGGATAAGACTATGCTAGTTCGTGATATCATTCCCTCCCCTAGCCTAGCAACCCTCGCGACGATCCGCAGCGTTTTTGGCTCGCCATAGCCGTCCTTCTGCTCGGCTAGTCGCTCAAACAGAGCTGGATGCTTGTAAGGCGCAAGGAATAGTCGGTCACGCCCCCGGCGCCGGACGCTTGTCGCTAACAAGCTCGCCCGTCAGTATTCTCTCCCGACGAGCTGAACATCGTTTGTCGATGTGCTATACGCATCTACGTTGAGAACAGCTTTGGTTGAGAGTTTCGATGTCTCTTTCGATTGGATTGATCGTCGACGGCTATGTGAAACTAAGCAACCGCAGCGCGCTGGAGACCCTTCTGGCGCATCGGCGGGAGCTACTGCAGCAGTTGAAGTGCGTTACCGGAGTTGATCCGAAGCCAGCGATCGCTCAGGTCAGTCAAGACATCACAGTGATTGAAAGGGCACTTGCGGGGCTCGCACAGGAGTAGACAGCAATGGCGCACCCGCTCGCTTGAGTGATGGCGCTCCGGCGCCGAACACTGAGTTCGCCCTCGTTTCCGGACGAAGGTTATTAGCGTGACGCCTCACCGGCATCGTGGCGCGCAAGGGTGCGTGCGCCAAGGCTTGGATGCGCTGCCTGTTGTGCGAGCAGCTCGTTTCAACGATCGGCCTCGCAGCGAGCAACGCGCCAACCGATTCACATCGGATAACGCCGCGTCTTGGGTGACGTTAGGCCGCCATCGATTTGCGACCACGATACACCTCTGCGAGCTGGCCGGATCGCTATGCCGCAGGCGACGCGACGGCGCGCGCGAATCTGGATAGCAGGCCAGGACCTTCAGCACTGTGACTTGGAAATTCGCCTCAATGACAAGCCATGTCCTAGATCTAATCGCCACATCGTTGGTGCTCTGGAAGAGCTTCCTGACCGATCTGTTTAAGCAGATTGGGGCACGTCTCATCTCTGATGGCGGCCTTCAGGATTTTGGAGGCAACGTAGGCGCGGACGCCGGCGTCATAAGGTGAGGCGCTTTCGCAGACCTCCCTATCGGCTCCAAACCCGACCGCTTGGCATCCTGCACTGTAGAGGGACTTCAATTCATGCGTTGAAGCATATCTTTGCGTCAAAAACCAGCGCCCGCCCCGCGTCTGGCGACGAAATCGGGCCAGGATCCGGCGCCCGCGCTAAGTGCCCCCTTGACTCGCCCTCCTGGCCGCTCTTGAGGGAACTTCGGCTTTATGCAGCTTAGGAGGTCGTCTGCGCGATCGTGAAGTAGTTTCATGGTCATGGGCGTGTGGTTAGTGATCCATAATTGCAGGTATTGGCAGCACACGATTTTGAGCAAACCTCCTTTGGCATGCCCGCTTGCAGGCGGATGATTTCGGTAGCGACTTGCGTTTTGGACATATAAGCCTGCTGAAGGACCCCAGCACGGAGACGCGAACGTCGCGTGAAAATTCATCGGAGGCGCTGCCGCAATGCAGGATTTGAGCGCGAGAGCGCGGCTCGTTGCATTAATCGATATTGCCATTTTGTTACCAGTCTGCGCCCAGAGCAATCACATGCAGCCGGAGGGCGGCATATTCCGCGGCCACATTGTTGGGGGTCATTACTGCAACTGAGCTTGAGCGACGAGCGAGATGGCGTCGCCGAAAGTGCCGTCGAATCTACGACCTGGGCGAAGGCCCTTTGCAGGGAGTGAGCTAGCAACCAGCCCACCGCGGGCTGCGTGTGAAACGCTCTGATCTGACGCCGAGGCGCCTCGTTCAGGGAAGAGAAGCAACTGGGCTGTTCAGATTATCTGCTGTGTTTGTCGAATCGGAAAGGGAGCTACATGAATCATCTCGGCAGCAGCTATCGTCGCACACCATCTGTGATGACAGACGAACAGCACGAGCTGAAGCGGTGCAAGCAGGAGATTGCGCGCCTCAAACAGCTGGTTGTACGACTTTCTGAAATTGTTTTGCGCGACGTCGTAAAAAGCGCGCAAAGCGGTCGGAACGCCCCGGAGTGTCCAAGCGAGCCGCCGAAATCATAAAACGGAAAGCGAACTCGCACTTGGCTGCTCTCGGCAGCGCGGCAGCGGCCCCGCCTCGCTCCACCCCGTCAGCCGGCAGAGCCGATCTCAGCCGACATCATGAGGTTGAGCGGGGGGGCAGTTGTTCAGCACGCAAAGGGCAGTTCCGGGTCGCCTTCGAGAGATGTTGAGGATTTCAGGGCCAACCCATCCGGTTCGACTGTTTGTGAGCGCAATCACTTGCGGATCTAGCTACGATGGCGACCGGGATAGGACTACATTGTCGATCAACCGAGTGGAGCCGACGTACGCTGCGACACAGAGTGCCGCCGGGTAGCGCAGAGGGCTCTCGGCAATCCTTAGGGTCCCAGTGTCGACAAGCTCAAGGTACTGCAGTCGATCGACCATTTCCAAATGCTTTCTTGCAAGCGCAATCAGCGTTGCCGCATCGCGCTCCCCTGAGGCAAACTCATGCGCTGCGGCGAACAAGCCACGGCTGATCGCAAGGCTCCGACCACGTTCTTCCGAGCTGAGATAACGGTTGCGACTGCTCATTGCCAGCCCATCTGGCTCCCGCACGGTTGGCACAGTGACAATCTCGATCGGAAGATTCAGATCAACCGTCACGCGGCGTATCACAGCGCATTGCTGAAAATCCTTCTGTCCAAAGTACGCGACGTTCGGCTGCACCATGTTGAATAGCTTGCAGACGACAGTCGCTACACCACGAAAATGTCCAGGCCTGAAAGCACCGCAGAGCGGTTTTGCGAGTTCGCCCGGCTCGACAAAGCTCTCAAATTGAGCCGGATAGATCTCCTCTGCACTTGGCGCGAAGATGATGGTGACCCCGGCACTGCGGCACAACGCTTCATCGCGCGCGAAGTCGCGAGGGTACCTGCTGAGATCCTCATTTGGGCCGAACTGAGTGGGGTTGACGAAGATGCTGACGACAGTGACGTCGCAGTGTCCCCGGCTTGCCGAGATCAGGGCCAGGTGGCCGTCGTGCAAGTATCCCATCGTCGGAACGAATCCGATGCGCTTATCGGCATTGCGAACGTCTGCAAGGGCGCGACGCAGCTCAGCGACCTTCGTAATGACTTGCATTTCTTACCTTGAGGTTGAATTGGAGGGCACCCAGTTGGCGACGGCATGCCGAAGCTGATCAGGAAGCCGATAGCACTCCTCCGAGCCCGGGAATGCACCTTTGCGGATATCGGCAGCCCAGCGCGACAGCGCCTCCTGGAACAGCTGGAATCCATTTGTATAGGCACGAACGAATTTGGGGCGATGACCTTCGGTTAGCCCCAAGACATCATGAAACACGAGCACTTGGCCCGAGCAATCAGGTCCTGCTCCGATCCCGATGGTGGGTATCGTGAGACATTCGGTCGCTCGCGCCGCGAGCTCGGCAGGAATGCCCTCCAGGACCAGCGCGAAGCAGCCGGCTTCCTGCAGACGGTGGGCGTCATCGAGCAGCCGCAAGGCGGTATCCGTTGTCCGTCCCTGCACCTTGAATCCACCCATGACGTTGACGCTCTGCGGGGTCAGACCGAGATGTCCCATCACAGGAATTTCGCAATCGACCAAGGCGCGTACCATATCGATGCGTTTGGCACCACCCTCGAGTTTCACAGCATCGGCGCCACGCTGCAGAAAACCTCCTGCGTTGCGAATCGTATCCTCAGAACCGACATGAAAGCTCAGAAAGGGCATGTCGGCCACAAGCAGGGCATGAGGCTTCGTGCGCGCAACAGCCTCCAGGTGATGATTCATCATGGCCACGCTGACGGGCAGCGTGTTGTCGAATCCCAGGCAGACGTTTCCAACGCTATCGCCGACCAGGATGATATCGACAATGGGATCCGCGATGCGCGTCGCAACCGCATCGTAGGCGGTGGTCATCACGACACGCCGTCCTTTATCCTTCCACTGCTGCAGTGCCGGAATCGTGACACGCTCTAGAGGCTGCTCTGAACTGTGGCTCATATTGAATCCGCTCCCCACACACCGTCGGCGCTTCCTAGAGAAGGCAGGAGAAACCTGTCAATGGTATGGAGGATGGAGATCCCAGTTTCTCTAGAACTGGAGAACAGAGCAAAAACAGCCCAATGGTCGCGCAACCATGAGACAAGACCTTCCTCATCGCGATTTCACCTCCCGATGGCTCGTCTTCCCGTGCAGTTTCAGCGGCTATGCCAGCCGCGGCCTCAATCGAGGAGCGGCGCTCGCGACGAGCCACCATCTGCACGCGTTTCTGGGCTAGTTGCAGTCTCTCCAAACGGTGACGGCTCGACCGGACCGAGCTGCAGATGCACGCGTGGGGACTTCGTCTTTAGGCACATCTGCGTGTCTGCCCCCTAGGGGTACTCGTTAGCCTCCCGCTTTCGCGCTGGCGCACCGAGCAAAGCAAACGGATGGCAGGCCAGGAACGTCCAAAAGTCACAGGCCGCCGTAAGCGCAGCGAGAGTCGCGGTCGAGTAGATGTCGTCGCGAAGGCGCTCAGACCGAGCCAGCCTGCTGGCCCTGTAGGCTCTGAAGTCGATTATTTTTGCCGATGTTTCTGTCACTTGATTTCCACGCGCTCTAGAGGGCCACTTGAATTCTCTGACCAGGGTCGTACCGGCACAACTCAGTCCATTCCTAAGCGGCTCGCCCCCGTCGCAACCAATTCTGATCGGCCTCCCGCCGCGCCTTAAAGCGGTTGACGCATTTCTTGGAGCAAAGGGCCGTTCGCCAGCAGTAATGGCGGATCAGCCCAAACTTTCCGCCGCATATCGCGCAGCATGTGGCTGAATGGTCGGGGGAATTACGGAATCCAATGTGCATTCTCGCCTCCTGTCAGACGTTTACTTGGGGAAGCCCCGCTGCCCTCTGACCACAGCACCACGCGCGCACCAAAGGTGCGGTCGCCCGGCGGTCCATTTCCCTGGTTCTTGCAGCCATCAAGAGTCTTGACTCTGATGTGCGGCTGCCTCGCGAAGCAGTACTTTCCGCAGAAAGCCTCGCCGAGAATTTGCTCAAGATAATGGATTTCTCTATCGTGGTTAACGCAATTCGCCCGACATTTCGGCCAAATGCTGCGCCTTTCATGGCTAGCCCGCAGGATTGCTGCGGCAGCGGGGTCGGGAGCGCTTAAGTGCTTAAAGCACGATCAGCCTGCGAGCCTTGGGTGCTGCATTCTCGTTGCACTATCAAGCGGCAGCAATACGGACACTTTCGCCTTCCAAGATGCTGTCGCTGCAGATGATTGCACAGCCTCGTGCATCTCACATCAGCAAGTCAGCAGCGTCGCGGATGGCAGTATAGATTTCATCAAGGTCGGCCGCCGTAACGCAGTAAGGCGGCATCACGTAGATCGTGTTACCGAGTGGGCGTAGCAGCAGATTCCGCGCTTGGAAGAAAGCCAAAAGCCTCGGACCGATGTCCGCCAGATAGCCGGCATCGCTCGTGTTGAGTTCAAGCGCTGTGACTGTTCCCGTGCGTCGGACGTTTGCGAACCGTGAATCGGCGCGGAATGGCACGAGTGCCTGCTCTTGCATCCTGGCCAAGGATGCCAGCCGCCAGCGATATTCCTGATCCTGCCATAGGTCCAGATTAGCCTTGGCCGCGGCACAGGCCACTGGATTGGCCGTATATGAGCTCGAATGAAAAAACGTACGTGTGCGATCTTCAGAATAATGCGCATCGAAAATATCGGCACGACAGAGTGTGACGGCGAGCGGCAGCGCCCCACCCGTGAGGCCTTTCGAATAGCAGGCAATATCGGGCATGACATCGGCCTGCTCACACGCAAACAAGGTACCCGTCCGGCCCCAGCCGGTCATGACCTCGTCCGCAATGAACAAGACGTCGAAGGCTTCGCAGATCCGCTTCATCTCTCTTAGGGTCGAGGGAGAATACATCAGCATTCCACCGGCACCCAATATCAGGGGTTCCACGATAAAGGCTGCGGGATGTTCGTTTCTACACGCGTTTTCAAGCGCATCGAGCGCTCTTTGCTCACGATCTCTTGCCGGGAACGGAATCGAGGTCACCTCGAACATCAGCGCCCCGTAGGCCGCATTGAAGACGCCTCGGCTACCTACCGACATCGCCCCGATCGTGTCGCCATGGTACGAGTGCTGCATCACCACAATTTGGGTTCGCTGTCTTCCGGTATTGCGCCAGTAGCCGAGCGCCATTTTCAGCGCGACTTCGACGCTGGTTGACCCGCTATCGGAGAAGAACACATGTTCGAGCGCCGGGGAGGTGACCTTCAATAGTTCCGTCGCAACTTGCTCAGCCGGGTCGTGAGTGTATCCGGCGAAGATGACCTGGTTGAGCTTGCCTGCCTGCTCTCGGATCGCGTTCACGATGCATGGATGGCAATGGCCGTGGGTCACGACCCACCAGGAGGAGATTGCATCGATAAGGCGTCGGCCATCTTCGGTGTAGAGATAAGCCCCCTCTCCCCGCAGCACCTTCGTCATGTCCCGCTGTAGAGCATGCTGCGTGAACGGGTGCCAGATCGGCGACCTCCTGGCTATCTTCATAGGTTCAGGAAATCGCTGCTAACAAAGGAGTCTTTGAAAGCCGCCTGCAGCCTATCGTCCGTGAGGGGAACAACCCACGGGAGCCGTCCCAACCAACGCACTCTCCCGATCTCGCAAATCGCGCTTTCAGTTTCGGCGTTTCTTTCGCCAATGAACGCAATTCCAAGGATTCGAATCTGACGCTTCCGCAGAGCCTCTATGGAGAGCAGGGAGTGATTGATTGTGCCCAGTCCCGTCCTTGCGCAAAGCACGACGGGGAGCTGCCAGCGCTCGAAGATGTCGATGTAAAGAGTGCGCGCTGTCAGCGGCACCATGAGTCCGCCGGCGCCCTCGATCACGAGTTGCCGCTCGCCGCTGTCCGGCAGTCGAAGCGTCTCTGTATCTATGCGAACACCGTCGATCTCCGCGGAGTAATGGGGCGACGCAGGCGTCCGAAGTCGGTAGAGCTCCGGGACAATCCGATCGGACGAGAGGCCACCGAGGCGGCGGATGCACTCGGAATCGGTCTCTTGTTCGAGTCCAGCCTGGACCGGCTTCCAGTAATTCGCGCCGAGAAGGCCGGCGAGCCCTGCGGAAAATACCGTTTTGCCGACCCCGGTGTCCGTACCAGCCACGACGATCCGCTTATTCATCAAAACGAGCCCTCGTCACCTCAACCAGCGCATCGAGCATTGCGCGCACGTCCTCTTCCCCAACATTGAGTGTCAACGAAATTCGCAACCGGGCGGTGCCTGCAGGGACGGTTGGCGGCCGAATTCCGCGGATGTCGAAGCCGCGCGCCTGCAGAGCAGAGGCAAGTCGCATTGCATGAGCATTATCACCTACGATGTACGGCACGATCTGAGAGGTCGATGGTGTGCGCAAACCAAGCAAGGTGATCTGCCGATGGGCGAACGCAACGAGATTGGCCAGCCGCTGCTGCCGCTCCGGCTCTTTCTGCAGGGTGAGAAGTGCCTCTCGAACGGCAACGGCCATCAATGGTGATGGGGCGGTGGCAAAAATAAACGGACGGCAGCGGTTGACCATGAAATCGCGCAAGATGCCGGAGGCCGTAACCAGTGCACCCGCCGCACCGAGCGCTTTGCCGCAGGTATGAACGACGATGAGATTTTCGCGCCTGTCATAAGGGGCCGTGAGCCCTCGTCCCTGATGCCCGTAAGCGCCTGTGGCATGAGCCTCATCCACGATCAGAAACGCGTCGTGGCGATCGGCGATTGCCACCAGCTCTTCGAGTGGAGCGAAATCGCCGTCCATACTGTAGAGACTTTCGGCCACAATCCAGACGCGGCCCGCCCCACCTTTGTTTCGCCAGTCGCGAATTTCGTCTTCGAGTGACTGGGGATCATTGTGCGCGTGAATTCGACACTCTGCGCGGCCGGCCCGTGCCCCCTCGTGAATACTGGCGTGCACGAGCGAATCGAGAACGAGCAGATCGCCGTGCTGCGGCAGCGTTGTCAGGAGGGCAAAATTTGCGATGTAGCCGCCTCCAAAGAAAAGCGCTGCCTCCGCGCCAAAGAACTGAGCCGCTTCCGTCTCGAGCCGTTCATGCTCCTCGCAATTGCCGCGCAGAAGCCGCGACCCGCCGGCTCCAATCGGAGTGCCCGCATCGAGCGCGGCGACCATCGCCTTTTTGATGTGCGAGTCGTTGCCGAGCGCCAGATAGTCGTTCGATGCGAAATCGATCCCCACGCGGGGCTTGAGGCAGCGCAGCCGTTTATCTTCGTTCAACGCATTCAACGCTGCGACGTAGGGACCAAGTCTAGCTGTTTGGATTGACCGCATTCATCACTCCGAGGCTCGCATCAAATCACGCAAAAAATGCGTTGGCCGTTTAAGAAGGAAGGATGGCCGGAGGTTCAACTTGCCAGGATGCGATTGTCTCTGTCCACACGCACAATGCGTGGCTTGAATATCTTTGCTTCGGCCTCGTCGAATGAGGCATATGCAACGATAATGATCTTGTCTCCGGGCATCGCCAGTCGGGCGGCCGCACCGTTCAGGCTTATCGTGCCAGACATCGGCGGCGCCTCGATCACGTAGGTGGCAAAGCGCATCCCTGTTTCGACATTGTAGATTTCGACGCGCTCGTTGATCACCATTCCTGCCGCGTCCAGGAGCGTACGATCTATCGAGATCGAGCCTTCATAGTGAAGATCAGCTTCGGTCACTGAGGCGCGATGGATTTTGCCCTTCATCAAAGTTATCTGCATTTCTCACCTAGGCTGGATGTAGGGGGCAACATATTGCGCGCACTGCTTCCGTCAGGAGAGCCCGGACGTGATGCCGAGCCGGGCCAGCAGATCCGCGTCGCGATCAACTTTCGGGTTTTTGGTGGTCAAGAGCACGTCGCCGACGAAGATTGAATTTGCGCCGGCCAAGAAGCAAAGCGCCTGCAATTCATCGGTCATGTATTGCCGCCCGGCGGACAAGCGAACCACACTCCTCGGCATCATGATCCGCGCGGTCGCCAGCAGCCGGACCAGCGCGATCGGATCGGGAGGCCCCGCGGTGTCTTCCACCGGCACGCCCTCGATCTTGTTCCACAGGTTGATCGGCACGCTTTCGGGATGGTTGGGAAGATTGGCGAGCAGCACGAGCATACCCAGGCGGTCCTCGACGCGCTCGCCCATGCCGATAATCCCGCCGCAGCAGATCTTGATGCCGGCATCGCGCACATGCGCCAGCGTATCGATGCGGTCCTGCAGGCTGCGGGTGGTGATGATCTTGCTGTAAAACTCGGGCGATGTGTCGACGTTGTGATTGTAGAAGTCAAGGCCGGCCTCGGCGAGGCGCGCGGCCTGCTTCGTTGTCAGCATGCCGAGCGTGACGCACGTTTCCATGCCGAGTCCCTTGACCGCCTTGACCATGTCGCAGACGGAATCAAGATCGCGATCTTTTGGCGTGCGCCAGGCCGCGGCCATGCAGAAGCGCGTGGCGCCGGCACCCTTCGCGCGCTGCGCGGTCGCAACCACATCGGCGCAACGCATCAGACGAGTGGCTTTCAGGCCGGTCTCGTAATGCGCGCTTTGCGAGCAGTAGCCGCAGTCTTCCGGACAGCCGCCGGTCTTGATGCTGAGCAGGCTCGCAGTTTCGACGTGGTTTGGATCGAAGTTCTTGCGATGAGCGTGCTGCGCCTGAAGCATCAGGTCGGCAAAAGGACGGTCGTAGAGCGCCTTAGCCTCTTCGACATTCCAATGATAACGAACCTGCGTCCCGTTGCCTGCTTCCTTCCGCTGGACTTGCGCAGCAGCATCCATAAGCCAATCCCGCTCAATTGTAGATAATCGCGTCAATTATCTATAGTCATTGCCCTCGAAGAGATGCTAATCGAGCTGTCTCGCAAATGCACCGGTTATTGCGGTAGATAATCTATGATCACTAGTGACAACATGACGACGGTCGCGCGCATCGCGGACTCAATTGCTGAGCGCATTATCAGCGGCGCCTTAGAGCCAGGCGCGCCACTCCGTCAGGATCACGTGGCACGAGAATTCAATTCCAGCCACGTCCCCGTGCGCGAGGCCTTTCGGCAGTTGCAGGCACAACATCTTGTTGTCGCGGTGCCGCGTCGCGGTGTTCGGGTTTCCCCGCTCGATACCCGTTCAGTGAAGGAGATCGCCGAAATGCGCGCCGCGCTCGAAGTGGTGGCATTGCGCCATTCGGGGCCAAGGCTCACAACAGCTCATTTGGCTCAGATCGAGCTCGCCCTGATCGAAGGAGACAATGCAAAGACGATCGAGGAGTTTGAGACAGCCAACCGCGCCTTTCACCAAGCCTTGGTCGCGCCGTGCGGAATGCCGCGTCTGCTCGCGAGCCTCGATGGACTGCAGCTTGCCAATTCTCGATTGGTGTTCGCGATGGCGCGATCGGTGGGCTGGCGACCGCGCTCCAATCAAGATCACCGCCTGATTCTGCAAGCCTTGCGAACGCGCAACGTCGATCAAGCCTGTAATCTGCTCACGCGGCACATTCAAACCATTGAGCGCCTTGCCCTTCCGGCGCCCTGAGCAAATCTGGCAAGCTTCATTGCGGATCGCCGACGATCGCAAGCGACGATCATGCGGCAAGCGACTAGCCTCATTGCAACGGGCTCTATTCCCAGATAGTTATGCCACCCACTAGCGACATCTCCACGGACGGCCATGATTCGTCACATCGTCTTCTTCAGCGCCAAGGACGAGGCGCATATCGACCATATCATCGAAGGTCTTTCGCTTCTCACCACGATACCACATGCGCGCCGGCTTGAGGTTGCCCGCAACCGCAAGACCGATCAGCTCGGCAACGATATCGATGTCGTGGTCTATGGTGAGTTCGACAGCGAGGCGGAGCTCGCAGCGTACAAGGCGCACGATCTCTACCGGGAGTCGATTAAGCGGGTCCGACCGCTCCGCGAGCTGCGGTTCGCGGCCGACTACGATGCATAGATACCCCTTGCGCCTCCACGGCAGGATGATCCAGGTGCTGTCGCAGCAAAAAGTCCACCGCCTGGTTAACTTGGCAATGGGCCTCAAGTTTCGGCCCATCGCAGGCAAGCGTCGTTCTCATCGGGGGGGCCAACAGATGGAACGGCACTTTCACGACGTCAGCCGCCGGTGACCGATAACCACGATGTACGTTCGCGAGTTGCAGTGGGTTGACCCTGTCATAGCGATGCGACGTCTCGGGCATCGATCGCATCTCACGTTTCTCGATAGCGTAGCAAGGCACGAGCTGCTTGGGCGCTACTCATATCTAACGTGCGACCCGTTCAGCACCTATAGGGTCGCGAACGGCCAAGTCAGTTGGAACGGACTGACTCTCGAGGCCGATCCATGGAAGGTCCTTCGCACGCTACTCGCGAAGTACCCGCAAGAGCATCGTCCCGATCTCCCGCCGTTCCAGGGAGGAGCGGCGGGCTACCTTGCCTACGACATGAACAGGACATTGGACCGATTGTCTGCGCCGGCAATTGCCGGTCTGGGTTTGCCCCAATCCATCCTGCATTTCTATGATGTGGTCATCAGCTTCGACCACCGGGATAACAAATGCTGGATCGTCTCGACCGGATGGCCGGAGCAGGATCGGGTGCGACGGAGCGAACGAGCGCGTCGTCGAGCCGACCAGTTTGCAGCATTGCTTGCCGGTCCAAAGGCGCCACAGAAGGGTTGTCCCAGCAAAGCGGGCGCATGGCGCTCGAACTTCAGCCGCGAGGGCTACGTTGCGGCGGTACAACGCGTGATCGACTTGATCCTGGCGGGTGACGTGTTCCAGGCGAATATTGCGCAGCGTTTCAGCGCCCGCCTGTCGACCTCGTTTGATCCACTCGCCTTCTATTGCCAGCTACGATCATTGAATCCAGCGCCTTTTGCGGCCCTGCTGCGATGGGGAAAGCTGACCATCGCATCAAGTTCGCCGGAACGATTCCTGAAGCTTGAGGGACGACAAGTCGAGACACGACCTATCAAGGGCACGATCGCGCGTTCTCCTGATTTCAAGGAAGACCAGCGCCGTGCGGCTGTTCTCCTCGCTTCCGAAAAGGATCATGCCGAGAACACGATGATTGTCGACCTTTTGCGCAACGATCTGTCACGCGTTTGCACCGCGCATTCGGTCGAGGTTCCGGCCCTGTGCAATCTCGAGTCCTATGCCTCAGTGCACCATCTCGTGTCGATCGTTACGGGGAAACTTGCCGGAGGCGAAGACGCCGTTAGCCTGCTCCGTGCTTGCTTCCCCGGCGGCTCCATTACGGGAGCGCCAAAGCTGCGGTCGATGGAAATTATTACAGAAATCGAGCGCATAGCGCGAGAGGTCTATTGTGGGGCGATCGGCTTCATCGGCTTCAACGGGCACATGGACACAAGTATTGCGATCCGCACGGTCACGATCGACGGCGACCTGGCTGTGTTTCATGCGGGCAGCGGTATAACGGCCCTGTCGGAGCCCGAGGCCGAATACGAGGAAACGCTCGCCAAGGCAGAGCGAATCTTTGATGCATTTGGTTCTGAACCAGCTGGTGCATTTTGATTGTCATCATCGATAATTACGATTCCTTCGTGTTCAACATTGCCCGCTATTTCCACAAGCTCAGTGAAGCAACGGAAGTGATCCGAAACGATGCTATCAGCATCAGCGAGCTCGTTGGTCTCAACCCGCGCGCGGTGGTCATATCGCCCGGCCCCTGCACCCCAAATGAGGCAGGAATATCGACAGCAGTGGTTCGCGAACTTTCAGGACGCGTACCAATTCTCGGCATCTGCCTTGGACATCAATGTATTGGAAGCGTTTTCGGAGGACGGGTGGCGCGTGCGCATCGGCCCATGCACGGTCGGCGCTCGTACATTGCGCATGACGGCCGAGGGTTATTCAAGGGGCTGCCAACCCCGCTTGACGTCGGACGCTACCATTCTCTTATCGTCGAGCTTGATCAGTCATGTGCGCAGAATCTCATAGTGACAGCGCGTTCGGAGGAAGGCGAGATCATGGCCTTCACGCACGGCTATTATCCCACTTATGGGGTCCAGTTCCATCCCGAGTCGATACTTACGTCACAGGGGCACGTCCTGCTTATGAACTTCTTGCGACTCACAGAGGATTTTCGAAACCACGCGGAGCAATGAGAGGCGGCTCGCCTGCCGATCAAGATGGTGGACTGTTGGTTTCCGACGTGGTTGGAAGGCGCAGCGCCATATGGCAGGCATTTTGTGGTAATCAGCGCTGTTCCGTGCTCGGCTCCGCAGTCAGCGGCGCGCCTCCGACAGAAACCGGACCTTGCGGTTTCGTGAGCGTCATCGAGGCACCACGCGCTGAGGGCTGATCTAGTCGGTTAGAAAGATCTCGTGGAATGGTTCGTCACGAGATCACCATGTCAAAGGATAGTCGTAAGGATGGCGATAAGGATAGGCATACGTCTATCCTCAAGGACGGCTCGGACACGCTGCAGCGTGTCGAGATCATTACCGGGACGGGCCGGCGACGGCGCTGGTCGACCGATGCGAAGGCGGCGATTGTCGCGGAGAGTTTTGCGCCGGGTGCAAGCGTGTCCGCGATGGCGCGACAACACGACATCAGCCCAAGCCTGTTGTTTCTGTGGCGTCGTCGGACAATGCGGGCGAAGGTGGTGGAGCGCGGGTACGGAGACGTGCCAGCTGGCTTTTGCCGGTCGCGATCACCGGCTGCGGGGGCAAATTGCCCTCGTGCGAAGAGCAGGCGGCAATCGAGATCGAGGTCGGCGCGGTTTGTATCCGTGTCAGGGGGACGGTCGACCGCCGGGCGCGGTGCGAGGTGCTGGCCGCAGTAGGGACGGTTGGCCGATGATCGGGCTCCGACCAGGGTTGTCGATCTGGATCGCGACGCAGCCGATCGATTTCCGTCACGGCATGGACTAGCTAGCGATGCTGGTGAGCGAGGCGTTTGGGGCCGATCCGTACGACGGCGGACTTTGTGTCTTCCGCTCCAAGCGCCGAGATCGCGTGAAGAAGTCCGGTCTTGGCAAGGCCATCAGCTACACTCTCAACCATTGGGAAGGTCTGACGCGCTTCATCGATGACGGGCGCATCGAGATCGACAGCAATACGGTCGAACGCAGCATCAAGCCGATAGGCCTGGGAAAGAAGAACTACTTGTTCGCCGGCAGTGAAGGCGGGGCCGAGACATGGGCCATTCTCGCGTCGCTCATCAACACGGCGAAGCTGAACGACATCGATCCGCGGCACTATCTGACCAATGTTCTCGAGCGCATCGTCTCCGGACGTACAAAGATCAATCGGCTGCACATGCTGTTGCCGTGGAATTGGAAAGCCGAGCGCGATGGTTCTGAGGCAAAGCTCGCCGCCTGATCAGTTCGACGGCAGGGCATCTGTAACTTCCTGCGCATCGCGGGTGTCGTCCGTCATAGACTCGTCGCGGATCACGCGCGGCGTCACCTCGTGCAGATAGACTTGCAGCGACCTCGCCAGCTCGGTGAACTCCGGCAGCAGCACCTTGTCGACGAAGCCCAGTGACGCACGGATCATCACCGTGTTGCGTCGCTGGCGGTGATAACGAAATGGCCGGAGCCCGTATCGACGGCAAAGCGCTAAAACAAGCGTAAGCGCGTAGGTCACCCCATGTAGCGGATGATGTTCGATTGTCAGAGAATCTCCTGGCGATTTGTCCCAGGAGTTCATGTGAGGGAACATATGTCTGATACCAAGAATTTCGAAGTTATCACGGCTGCAGCCGAGCGGCTTAAATAGAACTGCTGTGTCTATCATTTTGCGGACAATAGCGCGCTCTTGGATCGAGAGACGGCTCGGCAATATGGTCATGTTCACGAGGAATGTCTAGCCAGCTAGACCGCTACTGTGTAAGCGGTGCGACGTATTTGGTCCGGACGCGCCTGATGCGTGATCCAAATGGTAAACTCTCCTCCTCGAAGACCCGCCCGAAGCCGGATGTCGTAACCGGCGATCAGTCATAAAGCTTGCAGTGGACTAGGCTGACCGCCCCTCCGGTCCGTCGCGCCGCTGTAGCGGCCGCTGATCGTAAGCGCGCCGAACGGCCTTTTGTCTGGACCTGAACGTCCTGACGTCTAGTGGCAAGCTGCCCTGGGGCCCCTTCCATTTGTGATTTGTCGCGCAGGTCTGTCAGCTTTCAGTAAGCTCCCCCGGATACAGAGCCGTTGAGGTTGGCGGGATGTGGCAGGGACAGTGCTAGCGTACCAGAACGGTCGGCGCCGAGTCATGTTTCTCGTCAGCCTCATCAGCAGTGCGGATGCGGCAGGAACCTTTCGTCAACTCAGCCCCCCGCCGGTAGGATCCGGACCGCGCCCGCACTGCTTCATTGGGCGGCTCGGCGTACAAATCAAGCACATCCTCGATGCGCCGGAGGCAGACAGGCGGTGCGCAAGCTAAAGGCGCAGATGCCGCCGATGCCGGGATGAGTGGTGACGATATCGCCAGCAGCGTGGACGTCGGCCACTCGATGGTCTATCGAACCCGTCGGCGTTTTGTCGCAAGGCAACCCGGTGGCCGCCCAGAGCGGAGAGCCCGTGCAGGGGCAGAGCGCGAGCTCAACGACAAAGAAGAGGTCCTTCTGGTGGCCACCTCCTGCTTCAGCCCTCCGACCGCGCGCGCTGGACACTGGAGCTGCTGGCCGACGAGACGGTCAGACTGACGTCGCAGGAGAGCCTGTCGCGCGAGACGGCGCCTGGCCGAGAACGATCTCAAGCCATGGCGCAGAAGCATGTGGTGCACTCCAAAGGTACAAATGGGGTATGTGGCCAGTGAAGGCCATCTAGCACCGGCCGCCGTCGACTTTGCCGAGCGCATGCGCGAATTTCATTGCCCCCGAAGCATGCCAATTGGCTCAACATCATCGAGATCGAGATTAGCGCGCTCGCCCGTCAGTGTCTCGACCGGCGCATCGACAGTTATGCCCATCTCGTCAGAGAGACCGCTGCATGGGAGAACGCCGCAACGCCGAGCGCGCACCCATCAATTGGATGTTCGCGATCGAGAAGGCGCGCACCAAATTAGGCCGCTCTCTATTCTAAAATATCTACCAGAGTGCCGAAAGCAAAAAGACTCAAAATCTCTGTGCCGAAACACTAGGTGCCCACGAGCCCCGTTCAGCCAAGTTGCGGCCGATGGAAGAGAAGAACGCGGCCTCCCGGTAGGCTCTCGGCCGTGTAGGGCTGACCGTGGACTAAGAAACGGGTCATTGGGACATCCCGGCTCGGCAGAAGACCTAGGCTCTGCAATATGTCGATCACGACAGGCGAAGCCTCTTGGGGGCCGTGCGTCCAGTGATCGCCGAACAACTCTCTCAGTTCAGGCACTTGCGGGAGTGGCTGATGGCCTGATGCCGGTGCGGCAGACGGCAGGGAAAGGTTTGGCGCCAGCGCCGAAGGAGCGTCCTCACGCCATTCGAAAAGTGCCGGCGAATCAAACCCTGGCGCAAGACCGCCATAGATATCTGAGGAAGTCCTTGGTGCCGCAGCTTCACTCGGCAAAGTTGGCCGAGGGTGATGAATGAGTTGAACGTCGTTGGGGCCTTTCGGTCCCAAGATGGCCGTGTAGCGTTCGCCGCCATCGCTCTCTCATGAACTTAATGGACCCAAGGTGACTGGGACCTCTTCCCTGATGGGATTTCAGAGCGCCGCGCCAAGAGTATAAGTCAGCACCGATCAACGCCAGCCTCGTTGTGGCCGGCGGCGGCTAAGCCATCGTCTGGTCGCGCTGCCCCCATTAATGGTGAGCCTCGCGTCCTGCGTGGCTCTGCGGCTCGGCTACAGCGTCGCGCATCACGGGCCTCTTCGGCTCGTGCTCTGAGCATAATCGACCATGCCTTCCCGCTTGAAGAAGTCGAGAACGTCTTCATTGATGCGAATGGAAATGGTGTTGTTCGTTGCTAGAACGGAGCAATCGCGGTTGCTGCCATAGAGCAGATAATAGCAGACCTCCTCACCGTTCCCAAGGTCCTCACTTAACGAGTAACGCACACTTGCTCTGTATGAAGCTCAACATCAGCGGCACAGACAGCCGCGATGGTCGCGCCGGCACCGGCCAACGGAAGGAGGTTCAGAACTAGCGAAGAGCTCAAGCTAAATGATCTCGAAGTATCTCCGACGTTCAAAGTCGGTGACCCGATGTTGAACGGATTCCCACTCCCAACGGCGCGAGCAAGCGAACGCTTCAACAAACCTTTCTCCGAAGACATCACTGGCCGCTGCAGACTCTGCAAACCGAGATGTTGCCTCTGATAGGCTTTGAGGCAGCCTCGCGGACGGACGACACATTTCCAGGCTTGCATCACCGACGATCGAAGCCGGTAGTTCCGGACCTGTCTCGACGCCCAATATTCCTGAACCAATCGCACATGCGAGCGCGAGATACGGGTTCACGTCTGCGCCAGGCAGCCTATATTCCAGGCGATGCGCAGATGGCTCTCCCGGAATGGCGCGAACCGCGCAGGAGCGGTTGTCAAGGCCCCAGCTTGGACAGATTGGTGCCCAGCAGCCAGGTACCAATCTCTTGTAGCTGTTGACGTTCGGCGCAGCGAGCACACAGAACTCATTCATGTATTCTAGTTGTCCGGCGATGAATTGCCTCATAAGATCGGAGACGTTGCCTAACGCATCACCGTCGTAAAATACATTTTTACTATCCGAGGACATCGAGATGTGAATATGGCCGGACTGGCCGGGCCATTTCTCGGAAACCTTGGCCATGAATGTAGCCATCATGCCTCGCGTTTGCGCCCAGGCTTTTATCATCGACTTGAATATGATTGCTCGATCGGCGGCTTCCAGCGCATCACAATGACGAAGTGACGCTTCGACAACGGCAGGTCCCGTTTCAAAGTGTAGTCCGCTGAGAGGTATTCTAGCCTTCTCACAAATCGCCAAGATCTCATCGAACAGCTCATGTTGTGCGACAGAGCGCGCAATCGAGTAGCCGAACGGGCCGCGCGTTAAAGGAGCCCATTCGCCGAACGGCTTGTCTTCAATCGTGTCTGCGTTCTCCTTAAACAGCATAAATTCAAACTCGAACCCGGCAGTGCAGTCGTATCCGTGGTCAGCAGTCCTTCGCAGGACCTTACGCAGAACACCGCGCGGACAGATGTTCTCATGTGCGCCCGCGAACTCCGCGAGATAGAGATATTGATCGCCGAGATGAGACACCGAACGGCCGGTGCCTGACAAAATCCGCAGGTCAGCATCTCCGAACGCCGATAGCGGCTTTTGCGTGAAACTGGCCGGAATGACCCGGTCCGTACAATCCCACGCCAGCACCGCTTCAGAGAACTTGATAACTTTATCTTCACCCGCGAGATCTTCACCTAAGACGTGTTTGCCTCGCAGAACGCCATCGAAGTCGCTTAAGCCGACCATCGCCGCGCGGGCTGGATTCGCTCCGGTCAACCTGGGATCAGTTGGCATCAGTCGCGATCCTGCATCACCAAATCGAACACCTGGTCCATCCGCATTGCTCGCAACTTGCGATAGTCATTCTCAAGCTGAGTCAAGTCGCTATTCACGAGATAAACGATGCCTGGTGTCGACACTAAGTCGATCGTGGGAACTAGCTCTTGACCAATCGGGACGAATGCAATGGCATCCGCGAAGCTCGGGAGCTTGCGGATTGCTTCGAGTCCCGGGTAACCGGCAACGACACCGCTCATATCTGAGATCAGCGAGACGCAAAGTGCGTGAGCCTGCCGCTTGTAGGGCCCGCGCAGCCTCATATATTCACCAAAGCCCTTGGGATCTGCGTAACGCCAGGCCGTCAAGGTCATATGGTTGTGCCCCAACGCCATCGTTCGTGCTTTTGCCGACATGGTCCCTTGAAGCCTCGCTCCGAAGTCCACCAGAACCGGTCCCCGATGATCGACGATGATCTCAGCATGAGCCGGTCCGTCGACGATCTGTAGTGCCTGCAACGCACGCACCAAGTAGTCGGACAGTTCCTGAACGATTGGTTCGTTGCCCCCCAACAATCTCTCAAGTGAGCAGACCGATGATGCCCTCTCAATCGGAACCGTGTCATAGGTCCACGCCTCCGTAACGAAGGCTTCCCCTTCGATCGAGACGGCATTTACGGTATATTGCTGGCCGTTTATTTTTTCTTGCCCAAGGGCAAAACGATTCAACGCTCCGACACGGTTCGTCTTCCCGACAATTGCGCTCACAGCCCGCTGAATATCAGCGTCTGTCGAGCAAAAGAATACATCCTCGGTACCCGTACTGTTCAGCGGCTTGATCACGATCTGATCGAACTTCGCTTCACGCTTCCAGCTCGCGATCTCTACAGGACTGTCGGACACGACTTGTCTGATCGATCGCACGCCTGCAAAGGTCAGCGCGCAAGACAATCGCGCTTTGTCACGCCGAGCAGCGGATAGCGCAGTCCCATTTGATGGTAAGCCAAGCCGCTCCGACAGAGAATC
This sequence comes from Bradyrhizobium sp. BRP19, assembly GCF_020194195.1. NCBI lineage: Bacteria > Pseudomonadati > Pseudomonadota > Alphaproteobacteria > Hyphomicrobiales > Nitrobacteraceae > Bradyrhizobium > Bradyrhizobium sp. BRP19. The sequence goes on from NZ_JADYVZ010000017.1 coordinate 23,562, forward strand.
GGCGAGTTCAACTCCGGTCTCGCAGCCCGCGACAACGAACTCCAATTCCCGGCCATGGAGAGCCTGAAGATGATAATCAACGATGTCGTCATATCCCATGCGCTCGGTGGGGCGAATGACTTCATCATAAAGATCCGCATTGAAATGCGATTGGAATATGGACGGAATCTGTGCAGCCGACATCACATGCACCGTTCCAATTCCATAGCGCTTGAATTCTTCCGGTAGGTATCGGCCGGTAGAATATGCGTCTACGATTACACAACTCCGTTCTTTCATGCGGATCTCCGATACTGCAAGTAGATGTTTCCGACAGCGACAGCCGTAATGAGAGCATTTCCTATGAACGTATGTAACGAAGGCACGATGCGAGAATCGAAGTACTGGAACAGGAAGGTGATGATAGGGGCGGTGGACAGGACCATGTTGACGGTGAAGGGCTCTACCCGGCGAATGCCCTGCTGGATCAAGAGCAAAGGAACAATGATCGTCGACAGCCCAATTGCCGCGATCGCAAACCAATGCTGCGAGATCTCAGGCACGATAGATGAATGGTCGACCAGTCCCAGCAGCAAGAGAATCGTTCCATAAAAGCGATGCGCCAGGACTTGTCGGCCAGAAAACCCACGATCGAACAGCAGTTTGACAAGTATATTTGTAAGGGCCAGCGATAGGCCGGCCACGATCGCCAAGACGATGCCGAAGGACGATCGAGCCCCCCACTCCACGCCTGCGTTGCCGCTGGCCGAGATCCAAATCATGTAACTCCCGATCGTTGCGATCGTAACGCTCACGACAATATCGGATGCTGGAGGGGCACCCTGGCGCCTGATCAGTGCGTTTAACCACACTGTTGCGGTGGGCCCCAGCGCCACCATGAAGGCGATGACGATCGCAGGTTCAGCGTATTTCAGTCCGATAAATAGGCCGATCCAGCTGATTGCTGTCACGACATTGAGCGCGACGAAGACGAGGAGCGACCATTTCGCCACCGTTGCCTCGCGTCCTTCCTGGCGAGCCAGGAGATTGAACATCAGACAAACCACAGCGAAGGTCAGCAGGAGCGCGACGAACACATCCGCTTGCTGAAAATACGACGCCGCATAAACCTCGCCTGCCGCGCTCACGACGACATAAAGCGCCACAAATAGGACTCCCAGAACGAAGCGATTCGCCAATCCTCCAGTCTTCCTGTGCCCGCGAGGCGGCGCACGGCCCTCGCAGGACCGGACGCGTGCTTCGGCTCCGAGGGAGTGTCCTTTCGACGTGCACGGACCACGTTTGGTTTGAAATGTCACAACCTGCCTCTAGTTCTTCTTAGTTCGGTAGTACCCAACACACGCCTCTCCAAATGCCTTGAACAGTTGCTTGCTGAGGAGATCGGTTGAGACGTGCCATTCGGGGTGCCATTGCACACCGATTTGGAGCGTCGGGGCGCCAATGACCGAAGCCGCCTCGACCAAACCGTCAGGCGCCCACGCCTCGCGCCTCAGCGCCGGGGCAAGCGCCTCGATGCCTTGATTGTGCAGCGAGTTGACTTGCGCTTCGATCGTCCGCGCGATTGGAAAGAGCGCGCCATCGGAGCATATCCTGACGGTGTGCGCGGCGTCGTACTGACGGTCTCTTGGACGATCTGGCTTCTCGGCATGCATCGCGCCACTTTCCGGCTTCCACTCCGCAAGCGATGAGCGGAGCGTGCCGCCGAAATAGACGTTGAGTTCCTGAAGCCCACGGCAGATGCCCAGAATAGGCATTCCGAGCGCGATGGCGCTCTCTATAGTTACGGCAGAGAGCCTGTCCCGCGGACGGTCAAGGATCCCAAGCTCAACGTCCTGCCGATCAGCCTGCGTCAAGGACGCAGGCGCTCTCAGGACGGCGGGGTCGATGTTCGATTCATCACCTGTCAACACTAAGCCGTCGAGCCGGCGCATGATCGCCGGGGCGATCTCCTCCCTCGCATCTTCGGCGTCGATCGTCGGCAATATGACGCAAGCCACTCCCGCATGACGATGGAGTGCCTGCAAGTACTTGCGCCGCAACCAGTCGCGATGCACACCATCGACCAGAAGACGGTTCGAAGTGACGCCGACCACGGCTCGGGTGCTCTCTGGCCGTAGAAACGTCACGCGAGCTGCCCTCGCGCGCGAACCTCGGCAACGGCCTGCTCATACAAGCGTCGATTTCGCTCTTTTAACTGACCTATGACGCTAGGTTGACCTTGAGGTCCCTTGACAAAGAGACCACCCCAGGTCGCGGCAACCTTCGCATAGTTCGGATCCTGCATTCGGATTTTCTGAGCTTTGCGCAACAGCCAAAACGGGATGCCCGGCGAAAGATGATGCTCAAGGTGGTACTCATCCAGATTCTGTCCGAGGATGGCTCGTTCGAGGAAGTTTCCTTTCCGATTCCTGGTGAGATAGACGTTCTGCGTCTCGGTTTCGCACATAGGTGAGTGCTCGGCTAGCTCGATAAACCATCCGAGGACCTGAAACGTGGTGAGATAGGGCACGATCCAAAACAGGACGACGATATGGAGCAGCCCAACAGCATATGACCCGGCCAGGATGCTGATCCAGAAGAGATAGAAGCCATACTTGTCGATAAGTATGCCTGAGCGGCTCTGCTCCTCGACATCTGTGATCGAAAATCGATTGGCCCAAAGATACTTCAGATACGCTACTGTCGCGCCGCCGAAGATCGGCTTCCAGATCATGTTGAAAGCGTACCGCTCCGGAGGCTGCACGTTGTAAACGCCGCTGGCCAGAAAGAACTTCAGGTCGGGATCCTTGTCCGGATCTCCGAGATAGGGATGATGCAAATAGACGTGCGAGATCCGGTAGGCCCAGTGGCGCTGGAACAAGGGATAGGAAGCGAACAGAATGCCCAGGACGTAGTTCCAGGTCGTGTTCTTCGCGAGCGTGCGGTGAGCCGCATCATGAGCAATGGTTGTCAATCCGCGCTGATAGGCGCCAATCAGAAGGACGGCCAGCGGGTAGAGCCACCATGAGACCGACACAGTCGCGAGCGTACACGCTGTGATGACAGCGTAATCTTTGGCAATATAAGCCGCTCCCGTTATGTTGTCGGGCCTGAGCTCGGAGAGCTGCTTATTGATTTCTCGGCTGAATTGAACGGCCTCATAGCGTGATGACCTCAATTTCCAAGCGTCTGCCTGATTCATGAGAACCTCCTCCTGATCGCCTTGCAGGTTGTCAGATTGCGGAAAGCGCCTTGTCCAGATCGCGCAGGATGTCGTTGACATCTTCGATGCCGACGCAAAGCCGGATCGAGCCGCCAAATATGCCGGCGGCTTCGCGCTTTTCCCGCGGGACGGTGGTGTGGGTCGTCGAGACAGGATGGGTCACGAGCGTGCGGGCATCGCCTACATTCGAAACGTGATACATCAAGTCGACGTTCTGGATGAACTTGCGCCCGGCTTGTTCGTCCTCCACCTCGAACATGACCATCGCCCCGTGTCCGTATGCAGCATTGAGTGTCTGTTCAACGGTTTCCCGATCGGCGCCTTCGAAGAGCCCGGGGTAGAAGACACGGCGCACTTTTGGATGCTCCTTGAGAACGTCGGCCACGATCCTGGCATTCGCGCAGTGCTGCTTCATGCGAAGTGGCAGCGTTTCAAGCCCTTGGATCAGTTGAAAGCTCGCAAACGGGGCGATGGCTGCGCCGGTATCGCGCAACCAGGTCATGCGAGCCTTGAGAAGAAACTCGCTCCTTCCAAGATCGTCGACATCGCGCACCGCATTATGCCAAACAACTCCGCCATGCGCATCGTCGGGACGGTTGAACAAGGGAAAGCGAGAGGCTCCCCGGTAGCTAAACTCGCCGTTGTCAACGATCAGTCCACCGAGCGTCGTACCGTGGCCGCATATATATTTCGTTGCGGAGTACGTCGTAATAGCAGCGCCGAGATCTGACGGCCGGCATACCAGTGGCGTCGTCGTATTGTCCACGACCAAAGGCACGCCGTACTTTCGGCCGATCTCGGCCAGCTGTTTGACGGGGAGCGGAATCAGACAAGGATTCGAAATCACCTCTCCGAACAGGCATATCGTGCGATCATCAATGGCACGTTCAAATGTCTCGGGCTTTCGAGGATCGGCCGTCCTCACGCTGATCCCAAGACGCTTTAATGTGTTGTGGAGCAGGTTCCAGGTATTGCCATATAGATACGGAGAGGCGACGACATTGTCCCCCACTTCGCCACTTGACAGGTTGACGATCGCAAGGAACGTCGCTGCTTGACCTGACGCAACGGCGAGCGAGTCGCTCCCCATATCGACGGCGGCGTAGCGCCTTTCCAGCGCGCGGGTCGTTGGATTGATGATCCTTGTGTAGGTGAACCCATCGGCCTTGACGTTGTAGACGTCAGCGATGTGGTTGAGATCGCCATCGAGTTCATAAGCCGTATTCTGGTAAATCGGCACTGCGACGGCTTTCGTCGCCGGGTCTCGCCGATAGCCCGCATGCAGAACAGCAGTCTCGGCCGAAAACGGCAGCCGCGGGTCCCCAGCCACTCGAGCCGGCATCTTTATGCGAGCCCCGCATGCCTCTTGGCCCGACATCGGCTTTGCTAACCGAGCCTGACCGGACCGGAAATATGTACGAAAAGCGCACCCCAACTGCTCGATCCAGCTGGATTGGATTTCCCCAATGCAACCGACGCGAAAACTCCGCGTGGCAAGATGCAGCTTTGAGTAGATGTAAAGGTTGTGGGCCGCCAAGTGGCGATAAAGCCCATCGAATCCTGCCTGGTCCACGATTCCCGACGGCGCACTGAACGCGACGCAGACCGGCGACTGCAAGTCCGCGGACAGCAGCGGAGACACCAGTCCTTCGAGTTCCTTGACGAGATCGTCCCTGACCTTTTCGTACCTGCAGCGTCTGGCATCGATGCCCTCCTCGTGCAGAATCTTCAGGGCCTTTGTCGTTGCCTGAACGATGTGGGTGGGAGGGGTCGACCGCCACTCACCGGTGCGCTCGAGCGAGAGCCATTGATCTCTCACGTCGAGGACAAACGACCTCGGTTCTTGAACCGCATTCTCCAGCAGCTCGCGGGACGCGATGACAAACGCCACTCCCGGCGGCCCTTCTATGCACTTGTTGCTCGACGTGACCAGGACGTCAGGTCCACGCTGGCTCAGGTCGATATTAAGGCCGCCGAAGGAACTCATCCCATCGACGATGGTCTTTACGCCACGTCTTCTCGCCTCCTCCACGATCGCGTCCAGCGGATTGACGATTCCGGTTGTCGTCTCACAATGCACGAAGCACAGGTGCGTAACGCCAGGATTTCGGCTCAGATGCTCGCCAATTTCTTGAGGATCCAAAGGATCGGTCGCTCGCTTCACAAGCTTCAGTGCTTCGACGCCCCACAGCCGCAAGATTTGCAAAATACGCTCGCCATAGATGCCGTTTATGCAAACGAGCGGCCTGTGGGCTCGGGACACAAATGAAGAGAGAGCGGCCTCCATCGCAAAGGAGCCCCCTCCCTGAATAGGCACGACCGAATAGTCGTCAGCATTTCCCAGCAAGTTGAGCATCAGCCGCCTCATGCAGGCGGTCACTTCCTTGAACTCGCAATCGCGCGATGCGAGATCAAGCTGCATCTGGCTCCTGACCGCCAGCGATAACGACAATGGACCAGGCGTCAGCAAAGAGCGCTGTCTTATCAAACCATTCCTCCTCAAGTTGTATTCTTCAATAGACCTGGAGTACGCCCACCCCACCAGGGAACCCCTGTGGCGAGTGTCGACTTCCTCCGTTCAACAGCTTCGGGTCAGATGCCCATAGATTGCGGGCGCGCTTCGCGTCTGTGTCCGAAACCCTGCCGGATGACAACCTCCACATCTCATCGCAGATGCAGAGCGATCTTTCACAAAGCTGCTCACCGATACCATTCATCACCTCCAAGATATTGGCCTTGCGACCGCGCCCTCGAACGCAACCGGCGGCGACGCGCGCTGTCATCTAGCCATCACGCATGCGCAGGCGTGAGCGCGGTCGCCTTCTTGCGTCGCGAAGCGGCAGGTGGACCGACCGACTTACGTGCGAACCTGCGTCATTCAGGCAAACCTGACATTAGGAAAGCGATGCAGCCGGATCATCGCGTCGGGATGCAGATTAAGGCATGGCACACTTGATGATGTCGCAGGCAGCGGGAGTCTGATGCATGGGCTTGAGACTTGATGCATTCGCACTTCGTAGCTCGTTGGAGGTTTGGGACGCTGATGACTGTCGCTGTCCATTTCGAGATCGTACAACTTGACGTTAGGGGCGTTTCAACCCTCTCCGGGGATTTTCTCGTAAGATTTTTTTCCTGACGTACTCCCATCTGGCGGCGACAAGCCGACGTAGGCAGCGGAGTGCGGAGGTTCACAGCGAGCTGAAGTATTTTGAGAGTTCGACATCAGGACATTCGGCATTCCGCCTGCGGCCGCATACCAGCAGGTAAGGATGGCCAGCCTTTCCGTTCACGTATTCCTCGCCATACCGCAGATGGAGGTACCGAGCTTCTCCGCCATGCCGCCGAGATCCTCCTGGATAGCTGGCACCTGGAAAGTGTACGCCTCGTCGCACATGACCGCCGCTGTCAGGTGTCGTTGCGCTGAATGAAGCGCCCTTGGCAGGCTGTGGTCGAATCCGGCTTGAAGGTAATCTGAGCGACCTTGCGATTGCTGTCGCTTTAGCAACGAACAGTTCGACCTTTCGGTGAGGCGCCGTGACGCAGAACCTGTCGTCCTGCTTTGCTAGGACCAGGTCGACTCGACTCCAGATGAGTGGCACGTGTCCCTCTGTGAGCGCGATCGTTAGGCTAGCAGCATCTCTCGGGCCTGCACTCTTCGTGGCGAGAAAGTCTCACGAACGATCATCGCCGTGGCGAGCGTGCCGCGGTTGACGGGCTGGTCCGAATCGTAAGGCCCAAAGTGAAAGGAGTTCCATCGCGTCCAACACTCAATGGAGCGCAAGTACCTCGGCGGTAAGGCGCTCTGATTCGACGGATCGCATTTCGCAGCCGTTCTGCTCGCGTTGGCCCCTCTGCAGCGCCTGCTCGTTGATGGCGAGCTCGCGTTCGACGCGGTCTACCGCGCGGTCGAACAGGTTGACGGTTGACCAGAGCAGATCATCAAGAGATCGTCCTTGTCGCTTGCCATGGATGAGCTCCCTTGCCTTTTCGGCCGCGCCATGGCCGCCTTCATGGCGATCAACGACGGCAGGCGGTACGAAGCAGAACCCGAAGCGCGGAAGTCCGTAGCGCAGCACGGGATGGCTAAGGTTCGCGGCTGCTTTGTCTCGCAATGCGAAGGCGCGGGTGTAGGCAGGCGTTGTCCGCCGTCGAGCGGCGGGCCACCGAGGCAAGCTTGCCGAAAGCCGGCATGGCCGCGACAGGAGGGAGTGGTGGTCGACTGCCAAGTTCGGGTCCTGAAAACAAGTGCCCGCTCGCCGGATGCGGCCAAGCCCGGAAACCGAGGCCCCTCATACTGCGCGAGAGATCGAAGCCGGCCGAGACGCTGTCCGGCTCGGCTTTAACGGGAGCTCGGCGTGTCGCTGGCCGTACGCGCAGCAAGAAGCGCCAAGCGAAAACTCAACTTACTGGAAGTCGGACTTCCTCTCTGGACTTTGTTTTCACATCGTAGATTCTGATCTGGAGCATGGGACGGCGTTTCTTGAGCTCCTCCGCTCCCGCCCATGCTCCATCTCTGCTCGCGTACTCGGTTTTGAGTTGGCCATCCACTTCGAGCACATAACCGGAAGCGGGCAATCGACGAGTGGGTGCGACCATTTTGTTCCTTTAGAGCCAAAAGTCCGATCGCAGGCTCGCCAGAGCTGGTTCGCCTTGGCCGGGCTTGCGGGATATCGTGCGAATCGATGGTGCGACGCGAGGGACCTCTAACCATCAAGAATTGACCGCGCCATCAAGACATCCACTACCGCTTCCGCTGAATGCTCTAGGGTCTGCTCCATGGTCCTGAGATGAACCTCCGGTGTCGTTGGTGCTTCGTAGCACGAATCGATCGCGGTGAAGTTCTTGATCTTGCCGGATCTCACCTTTGAATACAGACCTTTTGGGTCTCGCCGCGCGCATTCCTCGAGCGGCGTATCGACAAAGACTTCTATGAACTCATCCTTGCCAACCAGGCTGCGCACCCTGTCCCGTTCGGCCCTAGTGGGCGAGATGAACGAGCAGATCACGATCAAGCCGCTGTCCGCCATCAACTTGGCAACTTCGCCGACACGCCGGATGTTCGCCACGCGATCCGTCTCCGAGAAACCGAGGTCCGCGTTCAATCCGTGCCGGAGGTTGTCGCCATCCAGCAGCATGGTATGCCGCGACATCGCAAACAGCTTTTGATCAACAAGGTTGGCAATCGTCGACTTTCCCGCGCCAGACAAGCCAGTGAACCAGATGACGCAAGGCTTCTGATTCTTGAGCGCGGCGCGCTCCCTCCTGTCCACGGATAGCGCTTGCCTAGCAATATTGGTGGCCCGCCGTAGCGGAAAGGCAATCATGCCGGCCCCGACCGTACGATTCGTGTAACGATCGATGACGATAAATGATCCGGTCTTTCGATTGAGGTCGTAAGGATCGAATACGGCGGGCGTTGCGGTCACAACATCGCAGAAGGCGATCTCGTTGAGGGAAAGCGTCCCGGCGGCCAGATGCTCACAAGTGTTGACGTCGATTCGATGCCTAATTGTGGTAATGCTGCCAGAAATCGTCTGCGGTCCAATCCGCAGGACGTAATTGCGTCCGGGAGCGAGCGGCTCCTTGTCCATCCAGATCACATAAGCAGCAAGCTGGTCGGCCACCTTCGGTCGGTCGTCCGGTCGCGACAGAATGTCGCCACGACTGATATCGATTTCGTCTTCCAGTGTAATGGTAACCGCATCCCCGGCTTCGGCGGCGACGAGGTCACCATCGTGGGTCACGATCCGCTTGACGCGCGTGGTCCGCCCCGACGCAGCGACAACGATCTCGTCTCCTGTCGAGATCCTCCCGGAAGCCACCGACCCGGCATAGCCCCGAAAATCCGGGTTTGGCCGGTTTACCCATTGGACCGGAAAGCGGAAAGCCTGGCTTGCGGTGCCGGACTGGATGTCAATGCTCTCCAAATGCTCGAGCAGGCAGGGACCATGATACCAGTTGGCATGAGCGGAGCGGTCCACGACGTTGTCGCCGTAGCGGGCCGAGATCGGGATCGGAACAATCGAGGTGAAGCTGAGACCGGCGGCAAAGGCCAGATAGTCACGGGCGATCCGATCGAAGCACTCCTTGTTATATGCCACAAGATCGATCTTGTTCACTGCCAGCACGACATGGCGAATACCGAGCAGCGAGCAGATAAAGGAGTGGCGGCGGGTCTGAACCATCACGCCTTTGCGGGCATCGATCAGGATGATGGCGAGCTGGGCATGCGAGGCGCCGGTAGCCATATTGCGGGTATACTGCTCGTGGCCGGGAGTGTCGGCCACCATGAAGGAGCGCCGCGGCGTCGTGAAGAAGCGGTAGGCGACATCGATTGTGATGCCCTGCTCCCGTTCGGCCTCCAGCCCGTCCACGAGCAGCGCGAAGTCGATGTCATTGCCGGTGCTACCATGCTTGATGCTGTCGCGTTCCAGCGCCGTGAGCTGATCGTGGTAGATCATCTTGCTGTCGTGCAGCAATCGGCCGATCAGCGTCGATTTGCCGTCGTCCACCGAGCCACATGTGATGAATCGCAGCTGATCCTTCGTCCTGGCCGGGACCAGTTCTGTTGCCGGATTCGTAAACATCAAAAGTAGCCTTCCCGCTTCTTCTTCTCCATTGAAGCGGCTTCGTCGGCATCAATTAGGCGTCCCTGGCGCTCCGACACAGTCGTAGTCTGCATTTCCGCGACGATATCTTCGATCGTCGTCGCATCGGATTCAATAGCTCCGCTCAAAGGATAACATCCAAGCGTGCGAAAGCGGATCATGCGCATTTCCGGCGTCTCGTCGCCGTTAAGCGGCAATCGCTGGTCATCGACCATGATCATCGCACCATTTCGACGCACTATCGGTCTTTGGTTTGCGAAGTAGAGCGGAACCACCGGAATCTTCTCGAGCATGATGTATTCCCACACCTCGAGCTCGGTCCAGTTTGACATCGCAAACACGCGCATGGTTTCGCCCTGGCGGATCCGTGTGTTGAACAAGTTCCAGAGCTCCGGCCGCTGATTACGGGGGTCCCATACGTGTCCGGCCGAACGGAAGGAGAGTATCCGTTCTTTTGCGCGACTCTTTTCCTCATCGCGCCGCGCTCCGCCAAAGGCAGCATCAAATCCGTGGAGGTCGAGCGCCTGCTTCAGCGCGTCGGTCTTCATCACCTGGGTATGGAGCGCGGAGCCGGAATCGATCGGATTGATCCCGCGCGCGAGGCCCTCCTTGTTGACATGGACGATCAGGTCGAGGCCGAGCCGCCTGGCTGTCGCGTCCCGGAAGCTGATCATCTCGCGGAACTTCCAGGTCGTGTCAACGTGAAGCAGGGGAAACGGCAATTTTGCCGGATAGAACGCCTTGATTGCAATGTGCAGCATTACGCTTGAGTCTTTTCCGATCGAGTAAAGCATGACCGGCCTTTTGAACTCGGCGACCACATCACGCATGATTTCAATCGATTCAGCTTCGAGGCGGCGCAGATGTTTCGGTAGCATGTGCCTTCTTTTCGATGCAGGATCTCTGTTCTTCGCCGTTCTATGGCTCCAGCCTAGAGTGGGAATATCCGCGGCGGAAACGGCTGGCCAAGACGCATGGCTCGTCGATGAGCTCAAGCCCCACTGGAGAGGAGACTTGCAGACGCGGGAGCATATCGCATTCCGCCGCTGGTGCGGTCGGCGCCTGGGTCACACCTGATCGGGAGATCAGCTCGTGCGGGTTAAGGATAATGGCTAAATCAGCCAGCGTGTTTTATTCGCAAGCATTCAGATCCGTTAGCGGATATTGAGGATCCGCTCAAGCCGCGCGACTTCGCCTCGCAGCATCTCGATAGCCGCTTCGCTGTTGCGAATGCCATCCAGCCCCGCAGCTCGATCAGCTTCTGACGCCAACAGCGTCTGTTGCAACTGGGCAGCCATCGTGTGGACCGGCTCTCCAGCGTGAGGTGGGCCGGATAATGCTCCCGCCTTGGAGCTTCGCAAATCCCACCAGGTTCGGAATACCTGACGATAAAGTTCAGTTACCTCCCCTCCCCTATCCAGGACTCCGGCTTGCTGTGCATGTACCAGTTCCTGCTCATATCCGAGTTCTAGCAGAAGCTCGGCGCCGACCAGATCGGTCACGGTTTGCATCTCTTCGACGCTCAATTGAGATTGCCATGCCTTGACAGAGCTTTGGTCGACGGCGTTTCGTTCCAAGATTTTTCGGTCTCCGAAGCTACTCGATCGAAGATAATCTGCTTGTCTCATCCCCGCCGATGCGACGGCCGCTGGATCACAGCCGAGGCCCCTCAACAGACGCCGGATTTCCTCGTCCGGATGCGCCACGAACAGTTCGTATTGCACGAACTGTGTGCGCGGGCGAGTGCGGTGGGCGGCGAGCTTGGGAAGGCCCAGAACCAAATCGGCGAGTGACGTTATGATGCCGTCGGGCAGACGGAGCATGAGATCGACGAGACTGGAGACGCTGACCGGATGCGAGCTTTCTGCCCGCAGTGGGACCCCCCACGTCGATTTCAGTGAAGCCGCGATGGCATAGGGATTGCGCATCAGAAGGATGTGTGGCGCCTCTGGATAGACAGATTCAAGAAACTCAAGCGCCGTCCAATAGCGTGGTGTCTTGTCTAGGATGATGCGCTTGCCCGCTTGTGCCAGATACTGATCATAGGCTGCATCGGCAAAAGCGCGGCTAGGGATCGTGCTATCTATCCGACCCAAGAATTCAGAGGTCGCGGCCTCAATCAGCGAGCCACCCGCCGGATGGCGCTGATCCACCCTGCCAAATGCTTCAACCGCCAGCATCAACCAGGGTTCAGGCGGAGCCACAATGTCTGGATGGTGCTGCAGCAAATGCGCCAGGAGTGTCGTCCCGGATCGTGGAAGACCGAGGAGAAAGCACACCGCAGGCGAACGGCCAAAACATCCGCTCATCGTTCAGACGCCTCGTCCTTGAAAAGCGAACCCTGTCGGCGCTCGCTCGATTGATCGACAGAAAGCCAGCCGCAAAGCGCTAAAACGACCAGAATTTTGTCTGCCACTCATGACTTGAGAACCGTTCAGTTCGATCGATCGGCTGGATACAGAAAGACACCGCAATCGCGTCCTCGATTACTCGACAGTTGAAACGAAGTCACGAGCCAGCTCAACTACACGAAGATTGATTGCGGATATGGGAAGGTTGGAACGAACTATACAGACGTTTGCCGAAGACCGCCAAGGCACATGGGAAGGTTATTACGTATAATCACAGCTCCCTGTTGCTGAGGAAGACGTAAATGCGACATGCAACCTCGCTGATGCTCGGCATACACCAAAGAAGTTCGGCAAAAGAGCGGACGGCTCGGCGAGCTCGGCAAAGAAGCAGACCATGTCGCGGACATCTCACGTGGCAAGGTGCAGCAATCTTGTCAGCGCGCATCCCTGCCGACGCAAGCGTGAATGCTGCCCTTGGTCCGCCAAGACACTCCATAGTCCGGCCAGCCTGTTGTTCGCCAGCCCATCCTTCCGAGTTATACCAAGTAATTGATTTTCCTGCTCTTGGAGCGTTGCCCCTCCCTTAATCGGGCGCAAGGAGACTTGTAAACGATGGAACCTGACTTAAGATGCCTCCGGATCTACCTGATCCAGCAAGCGCGCTTGGCCTCATCTCTACTGACGGAGACGAGATTGTCCGGTCATTTATGTGGGAGATCAGATCGATTCGTGCGTCGAAGAACTTGCCAAATTAAATGTGCTGGGCATCACTCGGCCACGGTGGACGATCCTGATGGCTGTGAACTATTTGGGCAAAGAAATGCGTGTACCGGTCAACCTGGTGTCACGATTGATGCTCGTCGACCCCTCCTTCGTGACAACCCACTCAAAGCTGCTAGAGAAAAACGGTTTGCTGCGGCATAAGTCCTCCGCAGACGATGCCCGGATCGGGCAGATGTCGCTGACGGCCAAAACGCGCAAGCATCTCCGACTTTGGAGCCACGACAGGCAGCCCTGGTTGAGCTCGCTTTTGATGAAAGCGGCGTTGACCGATCAAGCGAGTTCATTGCCAAGGCTGCTACAGTGAGGCTTGGCCTGGAAAGGGCCCGCTCTGGCGTTCAGAAGATCAAACGCACGACCTTCAGAAATGGAGCTCGCTAACATGAGTCTCCCATCCTTCGAATATGTCTTGAAGCAGCGCGGTCGAAGATGGTTGTGGTCCGTTCACAACGCCTAGGGCGCTCAGGTGATGACGGGTTCAGGACCTAACCGCCCCGCCGCCATCTATCAAGCTAACAGAGCGCTTTTTCAATTGCTGTTGAGCGCGCCATATTGCCTCGGAGCTCGAGCTAGCCAATAGGCTCGGAGAGGTTCGCTTACGCCCAAACTTTAGTCTGGCACGAGCTTCGAGGATGCCCCATTCGCGAGTTGTTTCCATTTCGCTAAAGCGATCAGCCGATGTGTTCGGCCCAGCGCGGCCAAGACTGCCTCGCCGAAGCTGAAGAAGCTGCTGGCCGAACGGATGCTAGATTCGGCCCCTACAGGAGTTCCTCTCAGACTGGTCAGCTTCTCGAACTAACGCGCCAAGGACTGGGCGTAGTGGCACCATCGCATGCGTTCCGGGGCCGAGTGTCTTGGGGTTTTATCTTCGAGACAGGGCTATGGCTAAGCCTATCTCTTCACTCGCGATCATACATCGCAAGCGGCTGTCGAAACCGCCTTCCAAGAAACTTGATCAAAGCGCTGGAGCACGTTCCGCGACATTGAAGGCATCCACTACGTGCCTGAAAAATTCTCTCAGCGCGGGTCGGTAACGCTAATGTGCGACAAAGTCTGTATGGCCAAAGAGGGCGGCCCGCGAGCCGCCCTACCGGCCACTAGCCAGCGTTGCTCACAATTACCGCTGATGTCCGAGTCCGATTCCGAGATTTAAGGCCTTCTGGCGTAGCGCACCTTCGCTGCGTTTGGTCATTTTTGCTATTTTTATGACCGGGGTCCGAGCCTTCGAATGGACTTTGAGCTCTTTGATATCTGCCTTCGTCCACTCGCGCCGCTTAACGCGTTTCTTGGTTGCTTTATTCACGATGAATGCTCCTTCTGAGAGGAGCGCCTGTAACACATTTTTTTCGGAGCGACGACCGTAAAAAAGAGGCACTCATCGGAACTCGCGCCAGCGTATAAGTTCGGTCATGCTTTCTGCCCATAGTGTTTCGAAGAAAGGGTCAGCGGAGATAGCCGCCTTGGCTACGTTTGTGACGAGGTCTCAACTGCCGTCTCCGACCGATTTGAGGTCAAACTACGTCGGTGGTAACCGCGCCGTTGGACATCTTGGCGAATGGCATCGCTCACTAAACGCACCGCCCGCTTCTTTCGCTTCCAATTGCCGTCCAACCCCGCGGGGATCGCAAAGCCTCGCGGAACGACCAAAAGATCGCGCCTTCCGTTCAAATAAACATCAAACATGTCGTCCCTCGTCAGACACGAGCGTAGATCGCGGGTTCATACATTTGGTGATATCGAAGCAACAGTCGCGATTAAGAACTCTACGCGAGTTTTCTCCGGATGTTGCCGCACTTGAGGGTGCATGGCGCAATCCCGCTTCTCCTTCAGGTGCTCCGCATCGCCGAGAACACAGGAGCTTCTCACGCCTTATTGTCGCTAACAGATCCACTTATCGGGGCCTCGTCAGATCGACACGATAATGACCATCCGCGTTTTTAAGAATATTGCCGCCCTTGTCACGAATATACGCCCGAGCAGGTGGAGCGCACTCTTTTGTGTTGAGCGTCTGGATGCAACACGCCTTGCCCTTTGAGACTGATTTCCCTTATCCAGCGGCCACCTCGCCGTCGCTGAGGCGAATTTGATCGGACCGAGTTGTAGTTCGGCCGAACTTTGATCTCCTCCGGGGGTAGTCGCGCCGGCGGTTCATAGCGGCGATTGAGGACGACGACGGCGGCGGCGGCCAGGCTGGCGACGAAAGCCAGCAATACGCAGAACGTAAACGCCGGATCGTGTCCCATCGCTGCGGCAAAGAAGAAAACGTAGGCAGAAACAGCGAATATAGACATAAGGGCTGCTTCACTATGTCGTGGATTTCGAGGCGGCGATGGGCTTGTCCTGTATCGGCCTTCTTTGAATGAGGGCATGCTCAGGAGTCAAGATCTTCGGTGAGGAACTGATTGAGCGCGATGAATCGCGAAAGAGCAGCCGGAGGATATCTCACGACCAATCGCGCCGGGTCTGTTCGTTCGGGCAGTCTTTGAGCGGACTTGCATGGTGTTGGCTCTCGAGGTCGGCGGCGCAGCGGACTTTGGTCTGACACAGGCCACACACGCGTTGGGGATCGCAGTCTGGATTGCGGCAGCAAGCGCATTCTCGGAAACACCGCCAAGTGCGAGGCGCTTGCTCAAGAGTTCAGGAGAGCCCGGTCTTTGCGCCATGGTTCGAAAGGCGGATACGAACAGACTAAGGTCACGTGCGATCGCATCGAGGTCCTGCGAGCTCAACTAAGCCGGTTCGGATGTCTGGGACAGGCCCGCGCGTAACCGGCTGAGGAGATGTCTAAACCGTCAAGGGTATGTGTGCAGATTGGACAACCAAGCCTAACCCTTCGAAACAGCCATAGCTGCCGGAGGCAGACTTGTTTTTGACATTGGATCAAACAAGACCGACTTGTGGGAGCAGGTCCTTCGATCCGGATGGCCCTGCCGGTACGATGCTTGGCGGAGCGCTGCAGACCCCATTGAACGGCAGGCGGCAAACCGTCCAGCGAGGTCCGCTTAGGTGTGGTGAGACAACAGGGTGCCCGCCGAATTGACGAAAGCATCACCAGTTGTTCTCTCGAATCGACCGTCGACACGACCCTGTCCGGGATCACGCTTAGATTACAGATTGACCCCACAACTCAATTCGCAGACTTCTCGCCAAAGTCAAGCTAACCAGCCTATGCCGGCGGCAATGCAGGCGGGGTTCGAAGCTCGATCACATCGGCGAAGACTGTCCAATCGCGGACACTCTTTTGCTTGCAGAAATCGGTCTCCGCCTGCTGTGCAGCAGCACTTAGCGAGGCGGCATCGATCTTAAACGCTGCCTGACAGGCACGATGTTCGTGACCGGTATCGTCACAAACGGTCTTAATGAACCGAACGTTAAATGAAGGCATGGCCCCCTCTTCTTGTGGGTTTGCTTATCCACCATCCTGCCATTGGCGCCTCAAGAATATTTGATCTGCCTCAAGCAGCACCCCCAAGAGGTTTGGTTGTCCGCTGCTCCGTCGAGATAAAGTCGAGACTTTGGCAGCGCGGCCCGCGCGCTCCTGTTGTCCCGCAAGCCGCGCTATCTCTATCTGTCTAGCTTTGCAGATCGCACTCTGTTTGAACCGAGGGACAGCGTCTTCTGGTCTGCTCAAGCCCTCGACCAACAAATTGGGGTGCCGATGAATTGGGGAATGTCTCGAAGAGAGGATCGAGAGCAGCATGCGCCGTCACGCCCGAGATGCCGGCTATTGATCTCTATCGATCCCATACTCAACCGCTAGCAATATGGAGGCTCGAGACGCCGCGAACCTTACACGCGATATTTGGTGGTCTCACGAGGCATTGCCGCAAACACCAGGTCATTGCGCGAATGACCGGGCAGAGGCCTTTCTGAGGCGTGCCGGCGGCCAGGGCTATCGACGGCGAGACTACGCGCACGTGATCGTGGGCCAATGAGGCGAACCGCCCCACCTTCTGACGGTCCGCCCTGCCGCCCCGACAGCAAAGCCGATGGTCAGGCTTGTCGCAGCCAACGTTTGATAAGGCCAAGATTCCGGACTTCAGCGCCAAAGATTATCTGGGATCAGCGCCAGCAAGGCTGCCGACAATGCGAAGCGAGCGATCAATTGACTATCTGCTTGCTGGCTATCGCAGCATTGAGGACAGATGCTGTCGTGGCCCATCGCGAGGGATGCGCCTCAAATCAACCCGGCTACACGCTGGCGTGTTGCAGACCAACGCGGGACCCTGGCGGATCGCCCGAGTTGAGACATGTCGCCTGCCAACGCGGGCCTGTCGGGCTCGCAGCAGCCGCTCGAGCTTGGCCGTTTTGGACGCGCATCAGCTCGTTTTGACCTGTATCAATTCTGCGGCGACTGCCTACTGATAGACGTGAGCTTCCAGTCCAAGGTCACACACATGGCAGACAGAAAGACTTGGCGCCCCATCATCTTTTCATGTCCAGATACCGGCGACCGAGTTCAAGGACTGCTGCCGGGCGCACCCGTGCCGCGTGCCGATGACCTGCTCACAATAACCTGCGCCGCGTGCGATGGCGTCCACTTCATCGACCTGCGGACGGGCGCGATGATCGGCGCCGAGCGCAACTAGGCCCATCCGAATGGTGTCAAGAAAATTCCGGCGTCTTCCCGTTCTCGATTGGGGATGCCGCTCCGCTCGCAAGGGCGCGGCTGACGTCATCACAACCCAACGCCCCGCGCTGACGCCGTGGGACGGAGATTTTCACCAACGGAGGATGTTTCGACATGACAGACTACGGCGACATTTGTCGCGGCGCCGGCCAGATCGTGGCAGCGCAGTCCAGTTTAACTTCTGCAGGACAACGATGAATACCAACCGCCGCGGGCTTGAGCTGATCCAGATCGATTCGACCGAAGCCCGGGAGTTGTTTCGCAGCGCCAATCCTAATATTTCGGTTAGCGAGCGGATCATGTCCCGGCACGATAGGTTCAACGGCGCCACGGCCGATAAAATCCCGGCCGCGGCCGACCCCATCGAGAGCACGCGCCGCCTAGGTTATACCGAGTTGAGCCTGTTCGCGCGGCACGCCAAGCGATCTCGTCCGTAGTGTTCAGAAGGTTGCCTGAATTTGTCAGCCCGCAGCGATGAACTCCGTCCAGGATCTAGTGGCGACCTGACCTGGGAGCGGCTCGAAACTGCGCCGCCCTTTGATCGGGATCTGGAGATTGCCGTGATCGAGGGTAACACCATTCACCGGGTGGTCTTTCCTTGCCGCCGGATCTTCGACGGCTGGATTAAGGCAAAGACCGGAGAACGCGTCGCCGTGCAGCCGACGCACTGGCGCATCTGGCCCGGATAGCGGCGACCATCCTGCGCAATAGATTGGCGTGAGTTGAGGCCGGGACTGCCTCGGGGTGGCCTCTCGTGGTAAACAATGTAGAGTTGATCAATGAGAGGGCCTGCCAGAAACATGTCGGACCACATCAGGTACGGCTATTGGCCTGGCGCGGCAGACGCCGCGTTGGCTCTCGTGCTGCGACGGGCGTTAGTCCGCATCTTCAGGACCGCACGGGCACGATCATCTACCTTCCGGTCGTTTTTCCCGCTTTCGCCGCGGCCGCGGACTGGGGGAGCTTCGCTACCCTGCTCTGCATCAGCGACGGCCGGTTCCAGCCCATTGTCACGTCTAACACGCATGGCATGGGTGTGGGGCTATCGATCTGCTGGACGATCATCGAGCCACGAGGAATCCGGGCGGCGACAGGATCTTTCAGTTCACCGCGCGATTGCGGAGCTTAGTGAAGACACATGACTGGGCGGCGCATTCTCGTGATCGACGATGACGCCGCTATGCGGGACTCGCTCGCGTTTCTGCTTGATGTTAATGGTTTCTACGTAGCAACCTATGAGACGGCGACCGCGTTTCTCAATGACGTCGCAAGCGGTCCGGTTGACTGCATTGTGTCAGACATCTGTCTGCCGGCTATGAGCGGTCTCGAACTCGTCAGAAAAGTGAAAGCCGATCGCGCCGACTGCCCCGTCCTCTTAATAACTGGTCAAGGCGACGTATCGCTCGCAGTCGAAGCGATGAAAGCGGGTGCGGTCGACTTCATCGAGAAGCCGTTCGAGGAGGAGGTGCTATTGCGTGCGAAGTGCTTTGGAAGCGCGGCCAACAAAGCCAGCCGACGCAGCGAAACTGCAGGCGGAAGCCCGCCTCGCGGATCTCTCGTCGCGCGAACGCGACGTCCTGCAGGGACTATTAGCCGGCAAGATTAACAAAGTGATAGCCCATGATCTCGGCATCAGTCCGCGGACAGTCGAGCTTTACCGTGCGAACCTGATGGCCAAGACTAATGTCCGCAGCATGTCCGAGTTGATGCGGATCGCCATTACCGCGGGACTCTAGCAGCAGCGCAAAATAGCGTGAATGGCTTATTCATGCATCAAGCTGACGAACGGCGGGTTTCGCGCGCACCGAGCCGATCATGTTTTCGGTGACGCCTGCCGATGCAACACACCCAGGCCGGCCGTTGCGCCAGGTCAATATGTCACGCGAGCCGAGACCTATGATCCGGGCTAGACCCCAACTCGGTCCACATGCGTACTTATCGCATGATCATCAAGCACGTCACCACGCCAGCGTACATCGATCAGGATGCCGTCAACATCGGCCCCGTCACCTCCGCGGCCGACCGATGCTGACGAGGATCAAAGTCAAGGCGCCGAACAAGACTTCCTGCGGCGAGCCGAAAGTGGCGATGGACGATAACGTTTCGGCTGGCTGGAGCTCTTCAGGGGTACGGCAGTGCGCGGCCGACGAAGCCAGCATGCAGCTTCCTAATCCGATTTGAGCATGTTTGAGCAACCAAGTGACCGCGCCGCCCCATACAAGACGCCCCGCTCATGGACTTACGTGTAAATACTTAGGGGCTTCTACCTAGGGAAAACATCCAAATTTCCCAATTCGTCAGGAGCAGCCAATCTGCGTCGAATCGACGTTGGTAAGATAGGTCCGCCATGCACGCCCAGGCCGCCAGTTCTAGCGAGATGAGACGCCATCCGACCAGCGTCTTGCGTGGGCGACCTCATCGTCGTGGACCATTTGGCATAATTCCGAGACCGAAGCGTCTCACTCCCAATAGCGAGATCTACCGCGAGGACGAGGCAGCCCAATACCTCTATCAGGTGGTTTCGTGCGCTGTGCGGTCGTGCTGCGTAACGACGGACTGCCCAGGAGCTTTGTGCAACACTTCAGCTAAGTTGATTTACGCCAGCTCAAATTGAAGCGCGCTACTTTTTGCGTCGAATGGCGCGGACAAATCGCAGCCCCGCGAAGGACACCGAATTCGGCTTGGGCAGTCTTGCAAATGGCAGAAATCGCTTCCAGCCTAGATTGTGCCTCCAGGAACACCGCAATGATAATCGATCTTCTGCTTCGAGAGCATCGCAACATTGATCTTCTTCTGGTCGCTCTTCAACGCGAATTGGAGATTTTTGAGAAGGGGATCCGCCCCGATTATGAGGTCATTCGCGCGATTATCAGCTATTTCGAGGTTTACCCCGAGGTGTACCATCATCCACAGGAAGACTTGATTTTTTTCAAGCTCAAGTCTCGCGATCCGGAGGCAGCTGCAATCGTGGGCGATCTCGCGCTTGAACACCAGGAAGTCGTCGACCGTTTGCACCACTTCGCGCGAGCTATTGACGCTATTCTCGCCGATCGTGACCTCTTTCGGCAAGACGTCGGCAATATCATACGCGACTTTATAGTACGCGAGCGGCACCACATGATGTGGGAAGAACGAGATTTCTTTCCCGCCGCTCTGAAGGCTCTCTCGGCTAAGGATTGGACCGAAATCGCTTCCGCCCTCACGAATGATGGAGATCCGCTGTTCAGCGAGACAGCAGCAGCGACTTCCGATGCGCTAAGAGCGCATATTCTGCAATTGGAGCAAGAAGCTGAGGCCGAACGGAGCTCGGTCGCGTTGTCGTCCGCCAAGGCCGGCAATCCGTGACACAGCGCCGAGACGGACGGGCCGTATTGATCGCGGCCGTTTGACAGCAGGAAGTGGACCTCATGCTCATTCTGTCGAAAGAAAATGGGGGTGCTCGCGGGCACGTAGGCTGCCGCACCCCCAAAATGGCTTCTGCGCAATGTGATCGCTTCCTCGACCACCGGCGCAAACAGCATGGCCGAGCCTAGCTGAGCTCTGGTTCCGGCACCACAATGTAAACCTCGCAGGTCTGTCAGTTGCGCAGTGATATCGCGCGAAACGGACGCCTCTCATGTCCGCCGACCGATGAGGACGGACGATTGCCGCCGCGCGGGTGCGGCGAAGCACTCCTTGAGCCCCGCCCCATACGCTCTGAGACATCCGGCCGCAGCCGGTCCTACTCACTGCACGCGAAATGCGAGGCACTGCCAGTCCCGGGTACGTTCAGCACCAACAGCAAGGCGCTGGACGTGGATCGCCACGACCAGTTCTGGCGCAATTGGATTTCAACAAGCTATGGGGATCCGCATCGTAAATAATGCTCGTTCCTGACGCGTGTCCGCTTCATCGCGATCCTACATACGTGTATGCGGCGTGCAGCATGCCCTCCCATTGGCCTTGGAGCGGCCATAGGCATCGGCGACGCTCCGGTAATTAGGTCCAGAAACCTCTGTTTGAGATCTATGAGCGGACCATGCGGAGGGTGTCACGAGCTTGATGATGCCGCGGTGCCGATAGGGTGCTCCTCAGCGCCCAAGCCGAAACCCGACTATCGGGTGGAACCGGTCGACCAAGGACTGCCTTAAGCAAGGTTCAAATTTAGCAACCGCTTATGCATTGGATAAGCTTGCGAGATCCATGGAGCCGGGCTTACGTCGCCCTAATCGAACATAAGGCTCCAGGCAGGAAAGCGCACCGAGTTTGCTGTTGGTGTCCTGCGGCGACCGCCCGGCATGCCCCCTCGCTGCTATCGTAATCGTGCCGACGTGCTCATGAGCGACAAACCTTGGTGTAGATTCTAACTCTCAGGCTATACGGTCGCATACCACGGCATAATTGAGCTACGCTGAGCTTGTGCTTCAACTCGGCTCAGATTTTCGGCGAATGTCCTCGCCGTGATCGAACTGGCGGCTTCGCCGATGGAAGTCCGCGCGAATGCGTCAGCGTCGCTCCTCCCAGACTTTCGCCCGGCCCGCTAAGCGGGGCGGGGCATTTTTTATGTTCCTAAGGCTCCCGCGCAAATGACCACAAGCGGATCAGCTTTGTCGAAAAGAGACCGAAGCCCGGATCAACGGCCTCGCGGATCGAATGCAGCGCGCAGTTCGCGGGCGGCAGCGACCATGTTCGCTAGTGCTGGCCGAACCTCCTCCCATTTGCGCGTCTTCAGGCCGCAGTCTGGATTGATCCAGAGCTGCGAATCCTGCAGCCGCGTCCGAGCCAACACCATCAGCTCCTTCATTTCGCCTGTCTCGGGAACGCGTGGAGAGTGGATGTCGTACACGCCCGGCCCGATCTGATTTGGATATTCGTAGTTCCTGAACGCGTCGAGTAGTTCCATTTTCGAGCGCGATGTCTCGATCGAGATGACATCCGCGTCCATTGCAGCGATCGCACCAATGATGTCGTTGAACTCCGAGTAGCACATATGCGTATGAATTTGCGTTTGATCGGCGACGCCCGATGAACAGATGCGGAAGCAATCGACGGCCCAGTCGAGATAAGCCGCCCACTCCGATCGACGCAACGGCAATCCTTCGCGGACTGCAGCTTCGTCGATCTGGATCATGGTCGCACCAGCATTCTCGAGATCGCGGACTTCGTCTCGGATCGCGAGCGCAATCTGGCGGCAGACCTCGCTTCTGGGAATATCATCACGAACAAAGGACCAGTTCAAGATCGTCACCGGTCCGGTCAACATCGCTTTCATCGGCTTCCTTGTTAGTGATTGCGCGTAGCGCCACCAGTCCACGGTGATAGGCTTCGGCCGTGCTACATCGCCAAACAGGATCGGTGGCCTGACGCAGCGCGAGCCGTAGGACTGCACCCATCCGCTCTTGGTAAATACGAAGCCGGCGAGTTGCTCGCCGAAGTACTGCACCATGTCATTGCGCTCAAACTCGCCGTGCACGAGGACGTCAAGACCGATGTCCTCCTGCCAACGTACGGCGCGCGCAGTCTCCTCCTTGAGGAACTTGTCGTATTGCTCGTCGCTTATCGCACCTCGCGCATGCGCCGCACGGGCATTCCGGATCTCTGTGGTCTGCGGAAATGATCCGATCGTCGTGGTAGGAAAAGCCGGTAGTCCGAATCGATTGCTTTGGATCTCGGCCCGACGGGCAAATGGGCTCGCGCGCCGACACATGGTCTGGTCGATCGCTCTCATCCGGACAGCGACATTGGCATCACGGATTTTCGGCGAAGTCCGGCGAACAGTCGCGGCACCTTCCGACTCGGCAAGAGCTAACGCAACATTCTGGTCGCCTGCGAGTGCACGCGCTAGGATCGCAAGCTCCCGCATCTTCTGGACCGAGAAAGCAAGCCAGCTCTTGACGTCGGAAGCGAGCCCGGTCTCGAGTTCAACATCGACCGGCACATGAAGCAGCGAGCAGGATGGGGCGATCTGTACACGATCCTTGCCGAGCTTCG
Organism: Bradyrhizobium sp. BRP19; assembly: GCF_020194195.1. Taxonomy (NCBI): domain Bacteria; kingdom Pseudomonadati; phylum Pseudomonadota; class Alphaproteobacteria; order Hyphomicrobiales; family Nitrobacteraceae; genus Bradyrhizobium; species Bradyrhizobium sp. BRP19. The sequence goes on from NZ_JADYVZ010000017.1 coordinate 47,103, forward strand.
CAATCGCGGGTTCGAGCCGCTGGCGCAGCGACGACAAATTCGACCGCCATACATTCCGACCGTCGACGACACCGAGCGACATGACGAGATCACTTCGGCCGCCAGCGATGATCTGGTGCAACAACTGTGGCGCTCGAACCAGATCGAGGTGCAGCCCGGCAACTGGCAGGCTCAAGGCGGTGTCCAGATTGTCGCCGAGGTCGCCGAAATAGCTGGCAACCATGATCTTGATCGCCGGCCCCTCCTTGGCGAGCCGGTCATAGGCATGTCGCAAAGATTTTCGCGTCCCCTCATCCAGATCAAGAACTAGGCTGGGCTCGTCGAACTGAACCCAATTTGCCCCACGTTTGGCCAATTCCTGCATAACCTCGATATAGGGCGGTATCAGTTCATCCAGTAGTGAGAGTGGCTGGAACGTGGGATCGGGACTCTTGCCGAGCTTTAGGAATGTGACCGGCCCGATCAGGACGGGGCGGGTCTGAAAGCCAAGGGCCTTGGCTTCCTCATACTCCTCGATCGGCTTGCGAGAGCATAGCCTGAAAGTCTGTCCCCTGTGAAACTCGGGGACCATATAGTGATAGTTGGTGTCGAACCACTTGGTCATCTCCTGCGCGGGTGCGCCAAATCCGCGCGGTCCGTGACCGCAACTCGCATCCTGGTCGTCGCATTGTGAACCGCGGGCCATGGCGAAGTACGTCTTGAGCGAAACGGATTCGGCTTTCGAGGCGTAGATCTCCGGGATGGCGCCAACCATGACACTTGTGTCGAGCACCTGGTCATACAGCGAGAAATCGTTCGATGGAATGACCGTGACGCCGATAGATTTCTGACGGGCCCAGTTCGCGGCACGCAGGCCAGCTGCGTCCTCGAGCAACTGCTGTTCGCTGCTTTTTCCGGCCCAGTAGCTTTCTAGAGCGAATTTGAGCTCGCGCCTTGGACCGATGCGTGGCGTTCCGAGCGTGGCAACAGGAAGGGAGAGAAGAGACATAGCGTTAACCCCATGTTGGGGGCAAAGGCCATGGCGGACGCAGGCAGCGGAAGTCGCGCGGTGCGACGGCTGCTTGGCGCACCACCGGGACACCCCGCCCGTGGACGAATATAGTGTCGGGGCAGGTCTCCTGGCTCGCAGGTCATCGCTGCTGTCCGGCCTTCCCGAAGCCGCGCAGGCTTCAGTGACATCGTTGGACAGCGGCTCGCCGCTCACAGTTGCGGGGGCAGCGCCGGCATATTCACCGGCTTCCCTCTTAGCTCCGGATCAAATGGAAACCGGAGAACCTCGACGACTTGGATTATCGGCAAGAGAAGTCTTCCGTCAACCTCTCAGATTATGTCTCAAGCTGATGCTGCGACATCTGCTACGCGAATGACCGTGCATCTCTACCATTGAGCTGATGTAGAAGTGCCCTCCAATCAGCGATATCGCAATGAGCATCGCAGGGCGCATGGCAGATCGGTGGAAGGGACAAATGCGGCTTGTGCGGTCGGGATTGCTGCCTCGAGCAGAACGCATTTGTCGCCAGTCCCGGCTTCCCAGCGGTTCGAGCACGTGCGCCATCCAGCCACCTTCTCGACCAACAGATCCGTGTTGAATAGGCCCAAGACACCTGGCTAAGCCAGCAACATACCCGGGCAGCACCTTTGATTTGCGGTGCCAGCCACACCCCAAATGCTCGGCGAAGATCGGCTTGGCGCCGTTCGCCATCGAGTACAAAGCGCGCTGCCTGAGGCTGTTCTCGACCTCCGGAGCGCCGCACGTCTCGAAAGGAGCGCCAAACGCGCCATGGCCCCTTGGCCGAAAGTGCCCGAAGGCATGGCAGAGATCGAAAGCCCACATTCCGGCAACGATAACCGAACCACACGGTTCAATGACGGCAAACGTGCTGCCACTTCTCATCAGGAACTTGGCACCGAGGCGTTCCGCTGTGTCGTCGAACATCCGGTGCGTGACGGGATGCATAAGCCGCGCTGGAGAGGTTGAACGGAAACATCGAGACATGCGCCAGTCGGAAAGTCGACAAAGAGGACGCAAAACCGGTGCGAATTGCCGTCTATTATCTGGCACGAAGAATGCACGTCCTCTGCATGCCCAGTCCTCCTGCTGGGCATGTCCAGCACAGCAAATTGAGGCTGTCGGTGGCAGTGAAGTTAGCGGCGCGTGACATAGAGGGGAGCGCCTGCTCGCACGGGAAAACCAGTGGTCGCCCCGTCGCGTCGCCGCTAACTTCTTGCGCTCGCGCATAACAGGTTGAAGGTTGCCCGCTCTAGAATTGCGTGTGGATGAGACCGGATAGGCCGACGGTTATGAAGAAAACGTCAGGAAGACGCGCGCTATGGCTTTGGCTCAGTCGATCCCTGATCTGCCTGGCCGGGCTGGCTGCGACGAGCAACACTGTTCGCGCTAACGACAGCCCCCTTGTCGAAAGAGTCAAGTCAACGTGGCGAGCGCAAGACGGTGAGACAATAGAACAAGTTATCTCCAACGTCTCGAAGGTGGCACAGTTCGTCCCTCGGATGTGGGGCGTCGCTGAACTTGACCAAAATGAATATGTTTTTGTTTCTTGGACCAGGCACCGGGATGATAAATCAGACGAAGAGTACGTTATCACCTGGAAGGCCGCGCTCGACGGGACGATTGAACTTGCGTCGTCCTATGCGAAGCCAATGGAATTGGGCTGGCGCGCCTTCGCGCTCTCGTTGATCGCCAGTGAAGTCAAGGATGGCGAAAGGGACGCAAATGTTGGCTTTCTGCATGACCCGGCCAACTTCAACTTTGTGACGACCATGCAAGGTCGGCTCGGTGATCTTCTGCGGCAGGGCAGCTGCACTATCGTAGATCCTGTTGGAGTGGACTACTTGCCGAAGCAGAATGACAAGCCGACCGAGAAAGGTGATCTGTGGCGCGTTTTGCTTGTGGTGAACTGTAATATCCCAGGGCCCCGCTATTTTACATACAACGGGGTCATCACTTTCGAGAAGAGTGAAGGACAAGATTGGGAGCCGCAATCCTCCTTTGCCAAGCGTATCGCGGCTTTTCCTCCTGGCTCCTGGTTCGCTCGCATGGAGCCAAAGGAACGGGAGGATTAGAAGGGAGCGAAAGGCCTCGGTAAATGATCGCGCAGAGCAAGATCGCGCCGTAGCTCCTGCAGGGCCGAACGCCTCAGAGCAACGGCAAGACTATCAGCTCTAAACTTACCGGTGTTTACACCTTGAACAGTCGCGAGCTTTCCCGCGGCCTTCAGCCGGCCATCGAGAAAATGGGGCAGCACGATTACCTCCGACTCTTTCTGCGAGGAGTCGAGCTCAGCGGCGCGTGCGCCTTGCGAGAAGCGGCTTGACCTCGGCGCACCCCACGCAGTGGAAGGACACCATTTGCGAGAGAACCAGCTCTCTACGCCATTCTTCACGGGACTGGGCCATCCGGCGTGCGAACCGCGCATCACGCGACTGACTGGCACCCGCAAGAGCGTGACCATTCCGAGGCCGAGGTGGCACGCGGGATCGACTGCTGCGACGAAACCGGTTAATAGGGTAATGGGGCAGTGTTAGCGGCCCCGGCTTGACCACCGGTCCTTCGAGTGCCCTCAACGAGGAGCCGGAGCCGTGCGCGAGGCATCGAAGACCGGACTGAGTCGCCCGCTAGATTTCCTCGCACGCATTCGTCTGCGCATCGTAGATCCGGATTTGAAGCATGGGAAAACGCTTCTTTAGTTCTGCTCCACCTGCCCTGGCGCCGTCTTTGGTTGCGAATTCAGCTCTGAGTCGGCCATCCACTTCAAGCGCGTAAGAAGAGACGGGCAATTCCCGGGGGGCTGAAACCATTTCATTTCCATTGGGTAGTGAGGTGGCTCAGAATGATGTGTAGCTTGAGTCGGCCATACCACACCAGAGCTACCTGCTCGGATGCCGCGATGGGCCTACCCATTTGTGGATTGACGCCTCGCACCGAATGGCATCAGGACGGCACTCGCGATCGTCCGAACACGCGGGCGGCTTACCCCTCGCCGGTGCGTATACGAAGAAGCCACGGCTCCACATGGTTGTCCTTAAATTTCCCTGGCGCAAACGCATGCCCTCATGCCGGGCTTGCTGGGTAACTCTCCACACGAGAGTACGGGGAAGCGTACAACGAAAGAGCCGGCCGCCAGTCGCGCCGACCGGGTCATGAAAAACCCGGGCCTTCTCCGAACGGGGCCGCGGCACTACCCGACCATCCCGGCTGGCTCTCAAGAGAGCTCCTGGTTTTCTGCGGTTTGCGCAAACGATACCGATTCAGTTGCGCTGCGAGCGTTGAGCTGGACTCCGTGGCGCCTTTCGTCCAAATCTCAGATAGGACGCGAGACCAGATTTCTTTCGAACGTCGGTCTTTCGGTGGCAAGAACTTAAAATGTCATCGCTCTCGCCGAAACCGTTGGCAGCGCCTTCTGTCTGCCGATGGGGGTTGGCACAAAGCATAGCCAGGTTGCTCCTCCACGCCTGACTCCCACTCGACTGTCACAATTCACAGGCGCTTTTCTTCTTCAATCGCGTGAGAAACAGCGTTCCGAGGCTCGGCTTTCTCCCGCATGCCGAGTTGGCGGCTGAGCGATGGGGATCTCCTCCTTAGGCCGAGAGAGGGTGCAGTGCGCGCCCACTGAGTGAGACCGGCGAGGCTCGAAGGATACCGCGATACGCACACCGGAAGAAATCGCTTGAACCTCACGCAGCGTCAGGTCGTAGCTTGGAAATGAGGGCCAAGCTTTCATAAAGCAAACGTCGAAAGATGCGGCCCGATAACGGACATAGTGCGTTTAAGCGTCGAACGCGGCGCCGGATCGCACGTGAACATGAATCAAGAGCGAAAGGCTATTGTCGGAATGAAACACCGCATAATGATGGTCGCATTGTTCGCTGTCATCACATCTCCGGTCTGCGCGGCGAAGCTCAGCGGCCCTCCGCGCATCCTCGACGGCAATACGATCGAGCTCGAGAAAACCACGCTTCGGCTCTCAGACATCGACGCTCCTGAGACTGACCAGATTTGCCTCGACGCCCACGGCCGGAAATGGGCTTGCGGCGTGGCTGCTCGCGACGAGCTTATCAAGCATTCGAACGGACGAACGTGGGATTGTCATACCACAGGAGTTGATGAATACGGCAGGTCGCGTGGCCGTTGCTTCATCGAAGGCGAGGACGTGAACGCCTGGATGGTACGCTCCGGCTGGGCACTATCGTCCCCTTCTGCCAATACGTACGTTATCTATGAGGTTGTGGCGAGCAACGCCTATGCGGGGCTGTGGTCGGGGGCGTTCATCGCGCCCTGGGACTGGCGTCGCCGCAACAAGGGGACGATCATCATCGGCGCGAGCTCGGTTCCGATCGACGCTCAGGAGCTCCTGCTCGGATCCGCTTTGCTATCGGACCCGCCCTCGTCAGAGTGTATGATAAAAGGCACCGTGGGCCACAACGGCGAGCGACTTTATCACTTGCCCGGGCAATTCGGTTACGAACAAATCGACATGACGAAGAAGTCCGGTGAACGCTGGCTCTGCAGCGAATCGGAAGCCGAAGCGACCGGGTGGCGCAAAGCCGCGCGATGAGGTGAGATGCATGCATGCAGGCCATTATCCGAATATGTCCTATCTGACCAAGATCGCGCCTTCACGCCGCTCGCTGTTGCTGTTCGCTGTTTCGGCGGCTTGCCTGCGGCTTGACAACAACATTGTCGATGCGAAGGAAGCAAAAACGCCGCCCAAGCCGGATAACCTGCTCTCGCCGGATGCTGCCCTGAAGCGGCTGATGGAAGGTAACGATCGTTATGTCCATGGCGTATCACGAGGCGACGATTTCAAGCGCGAGCGCTCTGTTTTGGTGGATGGGCAAAATCCATATGCCGCAGTTCTGAGCTGCGCCGATTCTCGCGTGGCGCCTGAACTTGTCTTCGGCAGCGGACTCGGTGATCTGTTTGTCTGCCGCCTCGCCGGCAACTTCGCCAACGATGACACGCTTGCCAGTATGGAATATGCGGTCGCCGTGCTGAATACGCCGCTGATCCTGGTACTTGGCCACGATCATTGCGGTGCGATAGACGCCACGATCAAGTCGCTCCACGACGATAAGCCGCCGCCGGGGCACATTTCATCCCTCATCGCTGCGCTTGCGCCTGCAGTAACAGCATCTCGCCAGCAAACAGGTGACACGTTCGCAGAAGCAACCCGACAAAATGTAGTCGATAATGTCAACAAACTCAGATCGACGGGGCCGATTCTCAACGCGGCAGTTGAGCAGAACAGACTGAAGGTCGTCGGGGGGCTATATCGGCTCGACACCGGCAGGGTCGAATTGCTGAGCTGACGCTGGCACCTTCGCGCGGCCAGCTGGTCGTTTGCCGCCTGATACAGGGCTTCGTCGAGTCCCGCGCAATTCGCTCGTGCATCGGCTGCATCAACTGCACCGAGTACAATCAGCTCCACAATTGTTATAGCTTCGGGAAGCTTTATGGTATGCGCGGCCTCTTAATCCTCCTTGTGTTCTACGCGCTCATGTTGGCAACGCGAGGCCAGCACCAAGAAACACTCATATCGCGGCCAACAGTATTCAAGCCTGCACCTTAATGCGCGAGGCGGGCCGAGGGGGGTCAAGCGGCAGATCGCGGTGCGAGGCATGCAGGGTCTGAGCTCTCGGCCCCCGGAACAAGCGACAATTCCGGCAGACTCTCACTCCCGATCCGGCAAGGCATCTATGGTCCTGCTTATGATCACCAGGCTCAGGCAGGGCCGGAAGATCAAATAGAGCAGGATTACGACCGCCATGACTAACCAGCCGACTGACGTAAAGAAAATAGCTACTCGCGTAGGCATCGGACGTCTCTCTGCATCAGCCATTTGGGAGACCACAAGTGTCGGAAAGCAGCCTTGTCGCATCTGTCTTGGGCCTAGCTTGGATCAGCATAAACAGAAACTTGCCGCGCGCACGACGATGGCGACCATCGGTTCGAGCGGAGAACAATCTTTTATGCCCGCGCCGGAGTTCGTGAAGCCTGACGGTCAACTATCGACAGACGCGTTGACGTGCCATCTAAAAGGCACTCGTGGCTCTGCGCAGGCGGGTCTTGTCATTGGAAGTTCCGAAGTGGCGCATCGGAAAGGAGCATCTTCGCGGCCGGCGTGCACCTTTGAAGTGCGTTTTTCCAATGCGGACATCAGCTTGATGATCGCGACTCGCGCGGTCATCGCACGTCGTCCATAGTCTCTTCAACCAACGCATCGTCGACCGGATTGATCAGGCGTTGCCGCCGCTCAGGCTCCGCGACCACGGTAAATTGCGCTGTTGGTAGTCTCAGGAGATCGCAGCGGGCCTGAAACTCCAGCAGGCAAGCCGAGCCCGACTGGTCCGCGGCCGAGGTCCACTTCAGTCGTTCTCCTCCCGCCTTGTTCGGTTGATGACTTCTTGTGCCTGGTATCAGACACGGGAGGCGCGAGCATCCTCCTGGCGCGGCACGGGTCACGTGATCTCGCTCGATTCAGACACGACCGGCAGACATGATTGATGGCACGTCGATTGCTGGGGATATGGAAACGAGCCGCAGGCTTGGGGTACCGGTCGCCAAGTCAGGTATTCACAACGTGGTTCGCGCCGGCCGAGCCCCAATTGTGACAACCTGTCCGTTGGATAAGACATGACAAAACGAGCGCTGCCGTCAGCCGTCCGAAACATAGTGCAGCAGAGGCGGATCGATCTCGCCGCCTCATATCGGTTGCCTTGCCAGTTCAGCCTCAATGGCAACATCGAGGCCACATCTCGATCAGCCTTCCTGGCCCTCAACACCTTTTCTTTGAGCCAATCCGCTCGGGGTGCGGTTTGGACTGGCAACCGCCTGCAATCGCATCACAGCCGATTATCAACTGCGACAGTTTCGACGATCCCTCCGGCTGGGTATCAATCCGGCCAGCTTCGCCATGCGCGCGCAATCCATATCAATGACACGCGCCGTCGATCGGCTCAACACCCGAGGAAAGTTTATGAACGCTCCACCAGAGAAGATCACTGCAGAAGCCGACGCTACGGCTGCGACCTGGGATAATCTGTCGCCGCTACTGGTCGATATCCGCGCGCGTCGAGACGAGTTCGCCCGAGCGCAGAAGATTCCCGACGAGATCATCGAGGGCTTCAAGCGCGTTGGCGTCTATCGGGCTATGGCGGCCAGGCGATTCGGCGGTGAGGAGCGAACGCCGGCCGATTTTTGTCGCCTGATCGAGCGCATTTCTGAAGCCGACGGCTCCGCCGGTTGGGTCGCCAGCTTCGGCGATGGGGCTCGCTACCTCGCTGCTCTTCCGGACGACACGCTTCGCAAGGTATACGCGAATGGACCTGATGTGGTGTTGGCAGGTGCGGTTTTCCCACTCCAGCCCGCCAGGCGAAGCACCGACGGATTTGTCGTGAACGGCGTGTGGCCATTCGCCAGCGGCTCACCGGGCGCGGACCTGATAGGCGTTGGCATCACTGTGGAAGACGATTCGACCGGTGACCTTGTGCGTGTAGCCGTAATGCCGGCCGAGAAGGTGACAATCCGCCCCAATTGGGACGTCATCGGCCTGCAAGGCACCGGCAGCCACGACGTCGTTGTCAACGATGTCATTGTGCCGGAGGAATGGACCTTGATCCGCGGCGGTCCGCCGACACTCGACGGGCCGGTCTATCGTTATCCGTCCGTGGCTTTCGCTGCGCAGGTGCATGCAATTGTCGGCATCGGTATTGCGCGCTCGGCGCTAGACGAGGTGGTCGCCATGGCCGGAAGCCGCGCCTCGATCACTGGAGCGCCCGTGATGGCGGAGCGCGGCTATGTCCAACTGGAGATGGCCAGAGCCGAAGCCATGCTGCGTTCCGCCCGTTCCTTCTTCTATGAGGCCACCGAGGAGCTGTGGAAGGAAGCGCTCAAGGGTGCGGTAAACCGGAGCACGGCGACGCTGGTGCGACTCGCCGCAACGAACGCCGCGCGGCAGAGCGCTGAGGTCTGTAGGATTGCGAGCGGTCTCGCTGGAAGTACCTCGCTCTATACCACCAGCAATCTGGCGCGCGCCATGTGCGACAGCTTCGTGGTTGCCCAACACGCAGCTCTAAACGAGGGAACGCTCCAGAGCGCCGGCCGACTCCTGCTCGGAAGTGCAGCACAGCCGGGCTTTCCATGAAGTGGTTCACCCACGTCCCCCCACGCTCTGCAGCTACGAATTGCAGAGCCTGCGATATGATGCGGCCTGCGGTTGCAAGGACTTGGCGGCCTGCCGGCCTTGTTTAAAGGACAAGAAAGAGAGAGAGAGAGAGAGAGAGAGAGAGACCCTTGCGGTCAGGCGCTTCTCAAAAACACCACCGCATCTCCATAGAGCATCCCCTCCCCGCCGCACTTGCCCCATTTCCTCATACGACCGCTCGGCGGCTATCGGCCCGGAGATCAACCGGCCCGCACATTCCGGATACGCGCCAGCACGCTCCAGAACATCTGCATCGTCAGGCTAAAAGGCCTTGAATCGCACGCGACGTCACGGTGTACCATGAGAAATAGATGACGAGGATGCCCGGAAAATCGGAGCGGCCTGCGGCTTCCTGCCATCGGTGAGACGATGATGCCAATGCGGTCGTTGTGTGTGCAGCAGAGGGCCCTCGCGTGCGGGATCGCGCGAACGGGCAACGAGTGCTCGCATGCGAAAAATAACGTACTTCGTCCCAGCCCAGGGGAAGCTGGGTTGCTGCGCTCTGCGGCCGACACATTGACGCCATTCAGCTGCGGATCGTCTCTGTTCGGCAACGCTCACTTTATCACCATGGCTCGACGATCCTCAGGATAACGGACAATACACCCTTCAAGGTTTGTGCGAGCCAGCGTTGAGCCGCATTCGGTCAATATCGTCTGATAGAAAGGAAAAGGCGCGAGATTTCTCCGGTCATTAATCCTTTCGTAATTAGAATTTGCGGTGAACGTTTTGCCGCAAATAACCGTCGACAGTTCTCCCTCTGTCGACGACTGACTTCGGCCCGGCTATCGAAATGAGGCCGGGCTTTTTTTTGCCACCGATCGACGACAGTTTGGACTGTTCTGGCCCGTGGTATCTGATGATTGCGAAGCTTGGGAAGACAGAGACAAACGTCAGAATGATCGAGGGGATAGTTCATCACATCCTGAAGCCGGTTGATCCGATCCTAGTGCCCGAGCTGCTCTGGCTGCTCGCCTCCATGGGCCATGGCGACCACCCTCGCGGCCCGGCCACCCACGACTCTGCTCGGAGCGCCTGATCCAGCTCCCGGGCATGAGTATGGAGAAGACTGCCATCCTAACCCTTCTACCCGCTTGAGATTTCGTCGATCCGCGCTCGTGATGATGCCGGTCGACGATCTCGACCGTGTACCCGGACGTACGCACGGTGCAGACCGAGATCGAGCGCTCGGTCGGTCGCCCCATCAGTCGCAGCAAGCTCTCACGTCCGGATCTTCTCGCGCTAAGGCTTAGGGCTGGCGCGGTGCAGGTGGGTGACAGCACCGGATATGCGTGCTTTCTGATCAGGAAGGGCGTGATCAGCTGAGAGAACAATTCTGCGCAAGATTGCGCAGGACTCTGCCCCCAAATTTGAATAGCCTCCGCGCAACAGACCGACTATTGTCGATCCATGTCGCGCGCCTTGTGTGTCTAACTGCTACTATCATCCTGTCGCTGCTGTCGGTCGTCGCGAACGCTGCGCCAATTCAAAAGCGGCCCAAGCCGGTCTGGCAAAGTTACGGCTTCCTGCGCGGCTATCGCCAGCCGCCCAGCAACAGCATTCCGCTCTACGGGCATAAGGACGCGATGCGCCGGCTCTCGCGCGCCGACCGGCGCCACTGGTATATTGACCCGGTTCATCAGCACTACGGTTGGGATGGCGAATGGCACTATTTCGGCCCGCCCCGGCTTCCGCCGGCGGCCGCTACAATGGCGGCGGTTTCGGGCCGTGCTGGACGCGGACGCCGATCGGGCCGATCTCGAATTGCGGGTGATCGGGCGGCGCGGCTAGGAGACTCTTCGGCCATCGCGCCAGCATTACGTCAAGGCGTTTCCTGACATCCTCGCCGATCTTCGTCATCGCGCCGCAGCCGCACGGGCCGAGCGTGCTCGCAGATTCGATGATCAACTCCGCTTGCGACACATGAGCAGCAAGTAACCGCGATTACGATGGCGGTCTTGATCCGATCCGGCACGAGATCGGCCGCTGATGATCGCGGCCCCTTCTCCTGCGCCGCACGCTTTGCTGGAGAATCGGCTGCTGCAGTTATGCTGGACGCCTCACGGCGACCTTCATATGGCATAAACACATGCTTCAGCTCGCTTTCCGATTGAGACAAGGAACTACGAGAACCGATGCAGTTGCTTCGAAGCAGTGCACCAGCTTACCAGAGGTTCAGACCATCAGCAGCCGTTCAGATGTTCCACGCTTCGAGCCCCAGCTGGCAGTGTTGATTCAAACATATGAAACGGCTCGGCCTGCTGGCTGCAAAGTCCTCGGTCGTGCCGGCTCGCCAAATAAATGATTGTCAGAGACCCACCACCCGCCCGACGCCGACGTGATGCGTGTGGTCTGCAATGGCAGCCGGAAACCGGAGTGCCCGCTCGGCTACTGACATCCCCTCGCCTTCATGACGCCAGTTGTGCAGCTTTGGGTGGCATGGAGCGCGCTGGTCAGGTCTCCCAGCAATGAATGAGGCGCTCGATACGAGCAGCCACTAGAAGCGCGTATTTTTGAGCAATACATCACCTTCCACTGTGCGCGGATAATGGGCCGCCACTTCGAATGATGGTAGCAGGTCCAGAATGGCTTGCAGGGACAACTGCCCTTCGTAGAGCTCACGGTCGCTATATTCCGTGTAGATGAAGCGCGTGTTGCTCAAGGTCCGCATGCCGCCGGCAATAACATCGGCTTCGGCTCCCTGGACATCCATCCAGATGAAATCGACCGTGTTCAGCTCCGCCTCGCCGCACCAGTCGTCCAGCCGCCGCGTTTCAACGGAGACAGGGCGATCGAATCGGACCCAATCATACTCAGTGAGATGATTCTTTGGGCGGCGTATTGAGCCGGAGAGGTCCCATTCCTTCGCATCACCATCTGCATTGCTTGGATGGAAGTCGATCATCCCGTTTCGATCACTGATCGCGATTTCAAGCAGCTTCACCTTATTGAGGGACGAGCCCAGCTTTTTCTTGAAGCGCGCGATCGCTCTGGGGTCCGGCTCAAAGCAGTAGAGCTGAGCTTGCGGGCAGAGGTTGAGAAACTGTTGCGTATCGGTCCCGTCATTGCAGCCGATATCCAGGATGACTGGATTCGGCTTCTGAAGAAGTGAGACGATGTACTGGTGGACTTCTACAGAGGACACAGGTGCTTTTCCCATTGGGCGCGGAGATCGCGTGAATTTCGAACTTCGAAGCTGCAATCACACGCCAGATGCGCCGGCACAACGCATATCAACGTATATTATTCATATGCCCCTCAGTCCCCTTGATCCATGACGGCTATTTGGATGCCATCGACATAAAAAGGGAAACCTCTCGGACCGACAGGTGCAGCGACTGCCCTGCAACCTCTCGCTGTCTGGAGACCGCCGTGCGCCTTCCTCATGGCGGGCCTCTGCTGGGTTCGTACTGCAGCGTGCAATGACCTTATCGAGCTCGGTCCAGATCAATTCTTGAAGGTCCCGCGCTCAAGATAGTTGGCATAACGTTATTATGCGCGAGGATCTCATATTGTTCGAACCCGCCCTTCGATGAATCTTGTGCGCCGCACGTTTCCCCGGCTCCTAGATGCTGCTGTAAGACGAACCAATTATGTGCAGCCAGGCCGCCGCCGTCGAAATACGCCGGCGCTTCGATCGGTGTAAGGGCCGCCAAGTTGAGGAACCCTGGGACCAACCGGGTGTTCCGACGCAACGCAATGTCATTTTCGCAACAGCTTGGCGGACTGTGTACCTGAGGGCGTTTGCTTCCGGACAAAGACACGCGCAGACCAGGCAACGATTCAGCAGAACTGCAGGCATGATCGTTCAGCTCATTTTTGGCCTGACTCTTGCTGTAATTGGGCTCGTCACAATGTGACTATCTCCAACTTGTTCAGACGCTCAGGAGACTTGTATGAATTTCCGTCCGCTTCACGACCGCGTCGTGGTCAAGCGCATCGACGCCGATGAGAAGACCGCTGGCGGCATTATCATTCCCGACACAGCCAAGGAAAAGCCTTCGCAGGGCGAAGTCATTGCAATCGGCCCGGGCGGCCGCGATGAGACCGGCAAGCTGATTCCGATCGACATCGAGGTCGGCGACCGCGTGCTGTTCGGCAAGTGGTCCGGCACCGAGGTCAAAATCGACGGCCAGGACCTGCTGATCATGAAGGAGAGCGACGTGATGGGCGTTCTCACCGATGTGTTTTCCACGAAGAAAGCCGCCTAACCCAGCGCTCGCACAGCCCACCCCCTGACGAGCGCCCGGCGGGCGCGCTGAAGGAAGAGAAAATAAGAACTGAGGAATTCTTTATGTCAGCCAAAGAAGTCAAATTCGGAGTAGACGCGCGGGACCGCATGCTGCGCGGCGTCGACATCCTCGCCAATGCCGTGCAGGTCACGCTTGGTCCGAAGGGCCGCAACGTAGTGCTCGACAAGTCGTTCGGCGCGCCTCGCATCACCAAGGACGGCGTTGCCGTCGCCAAGGACATCGAACTCGACGACAAGTTCGAGAACATGGGCGCCCAAATGGTGCGCGAGGTGGCTTCGAAGGCGGCGGATGCTGCCGGCGACGGCACCACCACCGCGACCGTCCTGGCCGCCGCGATTGTCCGCGAGGGCGCCAAGTCGGTTGCCGCCGGCATGAACCCGATGGACCTCAAGCGCGGTATCGACCTCGCGGTCGAGGCCGTCGTTGCGGACCTGCAGAAGAACTCCAAGAAGGTCACCTCGAACGAGGAGATCGCCCAGGTCGGCACCATTTCGGCCAACGGCGACCAGGAGATCGGCAAGTTCCTCGCCGACGCCATGAAGAAGATCGGCAACGAAGGCGTGATCACGGTCGAAGAGGCCAAGTCGCTCGAGACCGAGCTCGACGTCGTCGAGGGCATGCAGTTCGACCGCGGCTACATCTCGCCCTACTTCGTCACCAACGCCGACAAGATGCGGGTTGAAATGGAGGACCCTTACATCCTGATATACGAGAAGAAGCTCTCCTCGCTGAACGAGCTGCTGCCGCTGCTCGAGGCCGTGGTGCAGAGTGGCAAGCCGCTGGTCATCGTCGCCGAGGACGTCGAAGGCGAGGCCTTGGCCACGCTTGTGGTGAACCGTCTCCGTGGTGGTCTGAAGGTCGCGGCCGTCAAGGCTCCGGGCTTCGGCGATCGCCGCAAGGCCATGCTGCAGGACATCGCGATCCTGACCGGCGGCCAGGCGATCTCGGAAGACCTCGGCATCAAGCTCGAGAACGTTACGCTCAACATGCTCGGTCGCGCCAAGAAGGTGACGATCGACAAGGAGAACACCACGATCGTCAACGGCGCCGGCAAGAAGGCCGACATCGAGGCGCGCGTGGCCCAGATCAAGGCGCAGATCGAGGAGACCACCTCGGAATACGACCGTGAGAAGCTCCAGGAGCGTCTGGCCAAGCTCGCGGGCGGCGTCGCGGTGATCCGCGTCGGCGGCGCGACCGAGGTCGAGGTGAAGGAGCGCAAGGATCGCGTTGATGACGCGATGCACGCGACCCGCGCGGCAGTCGAGGAAGGCATCCTGCCGGGCGGCGGCGTCGCCCTGCTCCGGGCTTCCGAGCAGCTCAAGGGTCTGCGCACCAAGAACGACGACCAGAAGACCGGCGTCGAGATCGTCCGCAAGGCGCTGTCCTGGCCGGCCCGCCAGATCGCGATCAACGCCGGTGAAGACGGTTCGATCGTGGTCGGCAAAGTCCTCGACAACGAGCAGTACTCTTATGGCTTCGATGCGCAGACAGGCGAGTATAGCAACCTTGTCTCCAAAGGCATCATTGACCCGACCAAGGTCGTGCGCATCGCAGTCCAGAACGCCTCCTCGGTGGCGGCGCTGCTGATTACGACGGAAGCGATGGTTGCCGAGCTGCCGAAAAAGGCCGGGGCTGGTCCAGCAATGCCTCCAGGCGCCGGCATGGGCGGTATGGACTTCTGATCCACTCTCTCAAAGTATCGATGACATGAAAAACCCTGGCACGAATGCCAGGGTTTTGCTCGGGCGAGCTTGCAACGTAGCCCTTGCAAGCCGCGCCAAAGGCCCAACCCATCCGTATGAACGGCGGTAGGGCCCAGACTTAATTTGCTTGTGACTTTTCCTTCGGGGACATGGCCTCGGTCGACGTTAAACGGGTCCAGCACTGCGATGGAAGTGGGCCTGTCGCTATTTCAGTCTCACGAAACTACCTCTGCTGAGTGTTTGAACCCTTCGTCTGGGGCTTATCCGGCGCCGCCTACCCGCTTTCGACCTTCTTGCCTACTTTCCTGTCCTGACGCGTGGTCCCAAGCGCCCAAATACCCTTTCCTGCAGTTTCGCACTTACATCTCATGGCGAGAGCGCTTGTTTGAAACCCCTCAGCGAGAATGCTCATTGTCAAGAGCCACAAGATGTCCCGTGGAAGTGCCATGATTTAGCGTGCGCTTCATTTTTGTCCTCGCGGATGGGCTCCGCTTCGCCTACCGGGCCCTGAACTCCGCCGCAGGGTCCTACCATGATATCTGTTTTAGAGAGAGTGTGTGTCAGCAGGTTGCTCAATTGAGGCTGTTGAGCATACGGCCAGGCAAATCACGGGGAATGACTTTTGAGGATGCAGCGGGACCGAAACTTTGGACTACCCAGAAGTAGAGTTTTACGACTCTGAACACTTTGGCGGGCTGGTTGCGCCACGTGAGTTCGCAGCAAAATCGGCGATCTATTGCCGATTGCCCTCCGGGAGCATTCTTTGTTGTAGAATTTGCGCCAAATCCCCACGTTTCCTGGGCGTCTGCATGGCTGAGGAACTGATCGGCGCTGAGATCGGCCCGGAAGCGGTAGACGCAATAAACCCCCGTCCCCGACAACGTGCTTATACTGCGCTTGCATCCACACTATACCAATGTGTAGCCAAGCTAGCCACGCGGATGAATTGGCCCGAAGCGGGGCCGGGATCATTATGGGCCTTATGGCTATGTATACTCAGGTTAACGCCCAATTCGGTGAGGCGCAGGAACGCACAGCTGAGGGCCGTGCAGCTGCACTTTTCTCCAGTTTGATCGCTGACCTCAGTCAGCTGAATTTCGCAGACGCTGATGACCGCCGAGCATTCCCTCCAACCCTACACAGCATCTTGGCAAGGCATGGACTGTTCGGGCTCACCACACCAGCAGAGCACGGCGGATTAGCTCTTCCCTTGCAAGAGGCCATCGACCTCATCTCCGCCACTGCATCCTTCGACGTCTCCGCTGCCTCCACCCTCGTCATCCATAACTTCCTAGCCTTGCCCTGCATCGAAGCGGCACCGCACATCCCCGAACAAAAGCATATCATTCGGGGTGCAACACGCGGCGATCTCTGCGCTTTCGCTTTGACCGAGCCTGGAGCTGGCTCTGCCCCGAGGCATATAGAAGCTTCGGCTCTCATGCGCGAAGATAAAGTTCGGATCTCTGGCCGCAAGATCTGGATCGGCCTCGCTGACTGGGCTCGCTGGATCGTTTGCTTTGCTCGCGCGTCTGGTCCCGATGCGAAAGGTCGGCTCGTTGGTGTACTCGTTGACAGGCAGGCTCCAGGGCTAAAGGTCACGCACGAGCATCGCACACTCGGGCTACGTGGCATTATTCAGAATACTCTGGAGTTTCAGGATGTCGAGGTGCCGCGTGCTTACGTGCTCTCTCGCGATCAAGACGGCTGGGGCGCGGCGTCATCTAGTATGAACCGCGGCCGCATCGGTGTGGCTGCTATGGGTCTTGGAGCGCTTGAGCGCGCTATCCAGCTCGCAGCCTCTTATGCAAGCCATCGTCGACTCGGTAAACTGCGTATGATCGAGAACAGCTACATCGAGCAGTTATTTGGGCAGATGGTGCTGCGGCGTGAAGTCGTGAAGGCGATGCTGGCAGCATCCTGCCGGCTTGTTTCAGCGCAGGGCGCGCCCAACGTCCACCTTGCGTCGGCAACGAAGGTTTTGTCCTCGGAGTGGTGCGGTCTTGTCGCTGATCAATGCGTCCAGCTGTTAGGTGGCCGTGGTTACGATGAGGGAACGCCTTTAGCTAAAATCTATCGAGACGCTCGCATCCTCCGCATCTTCGAAGGTCCGACTGAGGCGCTCTTATCACACCTCGGCCGCTGCCTCCTCTCTAAAGCCACCCGTGACGAAATAGCCGATCTGTTTCGGTCAGTTGGTACGGCTTCAGTCCATGCCGCTGCAATTGAGGAACTCTCTGGGCTCGATGAGACAGACGGTGCCGTGCTGATCTATGCGGGTTGGCTCACCACATTGGGCTTGGCAAAAGCTGTCATGTCTGCTGGTTGCTTTTCTATCTCAGATTGCGCCGCAGCAGCGGCTGACCTGGTCAGTTCCGAGCTAGCAACTCTCCGTACTCGCGCGCCGGCACGGCAATCTGTCGAAGTCCGCAATCGGGCCAGTCGGACTCTGACCACCTTCCTTCAAGACGCGGCTTGTTCTATTCGCTCACCTGTTCTCACTGACGATTACCTTAAGCTAGTGCAGTATGTCTGAGAACTAGCGGATGCCGGACCTCTTTCCACCTGGTGGTCCCGCGCGCGACTATGCAACTCCGGAAAGCCGAAGACTCAACGGCGAGATCAACGGGCGGACCGAGGTGGTCGGCATCTTCCCCAACGAGGACGCCATCGTCCGCCTCATCGATGCAATTCCTGCCCGAGCAGAACCACGAATGGGCCGTCCAGCGCGCCCGTTACATGACACTGGAAGCCATCGCAACGTTGAGCGATGATCCCACCGTCAAGCCTACCGGCGATCGCCAACTGACCTCCCGGCTCCAGCCGCGGGACGCCGTGACCCGCCGCCCGTTGCACTATGACATGGGACACGATCGCATCGTATCATCTACGTGACACCCGACCACAATGTCGAGAAAGAGGGGTCCGTGAAAGGCAAGCGTAGATCGGATCCCGTTTTGACTGGCCGTTCACGGCTATTTTGGCCCGCGTGAAGCGCTTATGCGCCTTCCATTTTCCGGACAATGCGGAGACAGCGGCCTCGAGCGCTATCCGGTCGATGAAGCGGCGATCGAATCTCTCTGGGCCGCACGGACGCATATGTCCGTGCTCGGGACGAGAGGGGTCACCTATGACATCGAGGTATTCCGACATAGTCCGGCACACCGCAGACATCAGGACAACGACCGGCGGCATCGAGTAAGAGTGGAAGGCCGTTCGTTCGCCTGTTGTCGGATCACTTTTCGCACTTGATCGGATGGGCCCAGCTGTCGTCGAAGTCGCAGAGATAATGGATCGTCTTTCGTGAATGATGTCGCAGAGCCGCGCCTTGCAAACATCGATGGGCTTCTGATGACACTTTCTGCGGCACATGGCACATGCGAGTTTCACGACCTCTTTGAAGAGATCGGCTTGTGTCTATGCTTGACCATACCCTTAAGTCGGACGTCCGCTGGACAGACGCGGGGTTCCAGACAGGAGCATCGACCCACACCGGCCGCTTTCGTTTTATTGATCGCGTCGGGTTCGTCAGCTTTCGGAAAGCTAGTCCGTGTACAATGCCGTTGAAGTTAGCGGCGCGTGGTAGGGACAGCGCTTGCTCCGTGTATGCGTGGGGCTTTTGGGCGCCGAGTCACGTTTCTGCTAACTTCAACCAGTGCGGGCGTGGCAGGGACAGCGTCTGATCCATCCAGCCCGACCAGCGCCGAGTCGCGCCCGCGCTGCTTCCGGTGTGAGACTGGGATCATATCTAAACCACGGGGCGACGTCTTCCAGATCAAGCTAATAGCCAGCTTGCGCGCATTCCGCGGAGAGGGCTCCGGGTCGCATGTCACCTGGCATTGTTCGGGAAGTGTCAAATGACCTTCTAGCCCAGCTCGATGCAAAGTTTGACCGTCAGGCTTGGAACGAACCTGCGTCGGTTCCGGGGCTGAGGTCTTCTCCAGAGCCGAACGTCAGCGGAAGTGCAGCGACGAGGACAAGGCGCGGATTGTTGCGGAGCTCGTGGCGAGCGTCGACTCGGTCGTGCGCTGGTGCGACGGCATGCATTGTCGTCCACAGCAGCTGTTTGGCTGGCGAGGTCAGTAGAGAAGTGGCCGGCGACGATTCCGAAGCCGACGAAATACAGCTTGTGCCGCCTGTGTTGGATGCGTGATGCTCGCCCTTGGCCCTGAGCGCAAGGACGAAAAGCGCCGAACCCCACGCGAGGAGCTAACCAGCTTTCATGCAAGCTCTAACGGGCCAACGGTCCTGCTTCCGTGCAAGCGAAGCCCATTCAGTCTTTGACGCGCGAGGGCACGAGCTCATGAACCCGAGTGACCGGCCAGCCTCTCTCTGAATATTCTCCCCCTCGCTGCACTACTTCCAGAGAGCTTCCGTCGAGCGTGCCCCTCCAACGTCCGAAGGGCGCCGGTGAGCTCCGCTACCACGTCGGGCGCACGTTCAGGGTGCCACAATCCGTCTTCCGTGCCCTGGTGTTGCACTGTCGGACGCGACGCGGCTGTCCGGCATTAATCGCGAAAGCATCCGCGCGTGGGATCGGCAAGGTCCGTTTTGGAACCTCCGCAACACTCACGTCATCCTCTGTGTGACGACCATCGATATATCAAGTTCGTTCGGCGGGTTGCGGTAGCGGTCGGCAAGACTTTTGAACAACTCACCCATCTGATTTGACCGAACTGTAAACTCTCCATAGTTAGGATCAAAGAGGGTCGTCATTCCATTCGATGTAGACGTTGCGATCATGTGGGCGTCACCTTCGGCGAATCGCAAGCTGACCAAATAGATCGATGGATCGTGGGTGACCTCGCTCACGATCTGGCCAATGCGCGAAGATGTACCAAACCTATATCGCTTTTGTTCGGCGGACGGCTCTAGGCCAGCTTCGCGTAACATCGTGCTTCTTGCCTGAGAATTGTGAGAACTTTCCGCCGCCTTGAGGCGTTCATACCGCTGCTGCAGCACTGCGGCTGAGCTGTGAGTTTCAGTACCCGGGCGCAGCGCCCTCATCCGGGATGAAGGACTGCTTGGGAGATTGCGGATCCACTCCGCTGCCAATCCAACGCAGATGCCGTTGACATTGGCCTCGGACAATTCAGCAGTCCTGTAACCGAACAGAGGAGGGATAGGCCTCGCTGGAGAGGATGGACTTGAGCTGGAGGACAGAGAGGTTATGCTGGAATCTGAGGTGCTTGGACTGTAAATGTTTGCATCGGAGGTATGTGGCCTGCTGCAGCAGAGCCCCATTTTGTCGGGCAATTCCCCAGGTGACGAGCTCTCCCGTCGAGCGAGATCCATCAGTGTTTGCGCAAATTCGCTGCTGTCTGCCGGCTGACTCGGTTCGTTAGTTTGATTAGGGCGTGTGGATTGACCACTAACTCGATTATACATGGCGGCTCGCCTGCCTCTTCAGCGTACGTTTCCTCAGAGCGAGGGCGGGCTGCTTACGCCCTGCCTGCGAATGCTATTGCGGCAAGCTGACGACGAGCTGACAACCAAATAGGCTTGGAGAAGCTACCGCCCGAGTTGGCTATTTGGCGACTCGACCGTCTCTGCTCATCAGCCCCGCTTCAGATGAGGAGTAGTGCCGACGAGCTACCGGCTCTTGCAGAGCGACCGGTAGGCCTAGCTTGAGCAATTCCGCTGCCGTCAGGGTGACCGGACCCCGGCTCGTGGCGTAGGCGGCGCCTGGACAGCGCCTTCGTCAAACTGAATTCGGCCTTCGCTTTGGCTTCGGTCTCAGCATTTCGCGTTATGCCATTCGGTCGGCACATGCTTTTCGCTTCGTCGGATCGTCCAGTGATTGACTCGTGACAAGTCGTCTGCCCGGTGAGACGTCCTTGTTGCTGCCGAACCGGCGTTCAGCACGGTACTGCAAACACTGGTTTGAATGCCACCAAGACCCGAACTCCAATTCGTTCCTTCGATAATAATTGGTCCCAAGCGCATACGAGACATCTCTTGAACCGGATCAGTGCACCATCAGCAGCTCCTTTGAAAACAGCGATTTCAGGCTCAGCACCCCTGCACAGTGCAACAGGCGATCGGCGACTATATCCGCTTGCGACGCCGCGTTCCGGCGGCGCCGAACCGGTGCTTCTGCACCCGCTCGGCCTCATCTTCCGCTCAGATATCCTTTTAACTCAGCTCATCATGCTGTCGCGCTCATCTGGGCGAACAACATTGCGGCTTCTGATGGCCCTAGCCCAACGATGCCCACAAAGCTCGGCGGCGGCATTGGGATGCCGCGATGAGTGGGTCTCCACAGGTGCAGGCAATATCGGCTGTTATTCACATACTGCGAATGTGGCGGATGCAGTTGCATGACACACTCCTCTTCATCCCAGAACAGGTCTTTGACAAAGCACATCTCGTCCCAATTCGGACAGCGCCGCGGCGTCGAGACAGCGACATGCTCCCAGCCAGGACGGACGAATCCACTTATCTTTAGTTCACACCCGCAAGGCCCCTGCACGAGGAACACGCCGCAAGGGCCTGATCCCGGAACGGTAGCGAACCGGCCGTGTTGCACGCGGCCGGCCTCCAGCTTCTCTATCATCTGCGCCCGCACGCCCGCTCCTTTGCCTCTCGGATGGCCTTGAACTCGACGCAGATGACGTTGTCTCGCAACTCGTCAACCGGCTCGATCCTCGGCCCAGCGCTCCTATACCCCTTTTCAGCGCACCATCTGAGAAAGCCGCAGATGTTCATCATCACTCGTTCTCCTGTTATAGTCTTCTAACACTCGCATTGTGGGCGAAGGTCGCTCTCAAGGGCCATTGATTGCCTGAGCATGCGCGATAGCACGATCTGCGCGATGGCGAATCAGTCCGCCGATTGCACCTTCCCGCTCGTAAGGCAGCTGTGCCATCAAGCCCCTCTCATGCGAATCATCTTACTTATCGATGCCAGCCAGTATTGGTCGCACGTCGCCGAACAGATCGCGCATCAGCAACAGCAATGTCCGCCATCGCTCTTGCCCGCTTCAAGCAAGCGTTAGCGCCCATTCATGTTTCATGGTGACCTTCTTCACAAGAACTTGTCGGCTCTTGGCCGTCACCTCCTCTTCAATGAATTGGTCGTCATCATGGCATGCTCCCTATGGTGGCGTTTGACATCCACATTCCATGATGACTCGCAAAACCACTGCTGGCACCAGTTGATGCTTCGCGGCGATCTTACTGCTTGGTGAGATCGCAGTACTTGGCCATTCGCAGCTTTCGGTCGAGTCTGAACGGTGCCAATGCGCCATCTACGTAAGCACGATTGAATTGTACGGGACCAAATCAAACGGGCCTGCACCAGAGCCGCTGACGCCGAGCAAGAACTGTTTTCGAGCTGATAGCATCCAGCGGATCGCCTGCCATCTCGGTGTCTCCTCGTAAGGTGATGGTCAGAAACAATGATTAATCGATCTCTATGAGTGCGACCGTCGGCCTTCTTCCCGCGCTACTACGATACAGCTCTTACGCATTTCTCACGGTATGACGCTCGCGAAGCGCTCACGCTTTTGCTGCTAATGCGGGTGTTGTCTTTCAGACATGGACGTCGCGAATCCGACCTTGGACAGCGGTTCCGTGTCGCCAACGCCCGACAGAGGCGTTTTTGCTTACATCAAAGCGGTGCCGACACTTCTCCGTCGTGGCATGTAGATTGCTGTGGCAACGGAACGCCGACCTTAAATGCACCGACGATACGACGAGCATACCATCGGCCGGATGCTCGCCGCGCTCAGACAACGATTCTGACTTCTCCTTATGAAAGAGGACCGCGAACTTATGAGTAGTACGAGGCAGGCAAAATCCGGCATTTTTCCGTGGACCAGCGCGACGTCTGATGAAATGACGCATTGGCGCGCACCAAAGCAACAACCGATCAAGCATTACGGCGCCGATTGTCGCTTTCGGCAGGTGCAAAGGAGGTGGAACCTTTGGCTCCTGGCTGCACTCCTCATAAATGCGCTGCTTTGGGCCGGTATCTACTGGATCATCGCAGCGCTCTTCTGAAATAATCTCGCGGATGCCAAGGCGCGCGGAGCTTACCGACGCCTCTCGCATGCCGCGGCCGCACCGTATGCGCACCATCAATCGGACGTGGAGACCTCTTCACAGACTTGGTTCCAGTGACACACTTCGCGCGACTACCTGGAAATCCGCCCCTCCGACGAGCGCAAAGTAAATATTGACCGATGCCGCAGAAATCTCGAATTGGCGAAACTGATATGCCATTGCAGCCGCGACGAAGTGCCAAACACTGACCTGTAACAGCTCAACATGTCCCCGCGCGGATGTCATCCGGGCTTCCGCTTTAACTGCGACGCATTGACTCAAATTGAGGTCTGGATCCCGCATTTTTCGTCATATGAGAATTAGCTTTCGAGAAGCTGACTAAACAAGTAGACTTGAAGGAGCGTTGGGCAGGCGGCCTGCTCCGCCTTCACCTACGTGTCGCGATCAGGAGCGCGCCACAGGACCGTCAGGATGCCTTGGCCCACGGTGCCCCTCAACGTCCCTTCCAGGCACTAACTTGCAGCTGAGCGACATTTTGCGCGGGCCATTAGGTCGGGTAGCGATCAACGGGCTGGGGGCCTTTTGATGATCCGCAGCGACGCTTTACAGCTCTTCCTCAGGCCACGTATCGTCCTCGTTTTTGTGCATCCGCCACACGTGGGCACGCCGAGCCAGCTTGTCGTATTCCACGGCAATTTTAAGCAGCCTGTCTTTGGCTTTTCCGTCAGCGAGCGCTTCCGCTTTCTTTCGCGTTGCTTCCGCACGGCCTCGCCAGTGGTCGGGCTGGTAGAGTTTACTTTTCGGATTCATGCCGAGAGCATGCAATTGGCAGATCAAAGAAATGCGACACCGGCGCTCCGTATAATCACGTAACAGCGACGCTCGTGGCCGCGGTTGCCGAAGCGGGCAGTCGCCATGCACAGCTGCTATTCTGAAACACAAAAGTGCGCCTTGCAGCCGAGGCTCGTACGAAGAATGCACAGCCCCGACATCCTCAGACGATGGGATGCACAAGGGGCTTGAATCGGACCTAGCGTTAGATTGTACGATCCTGGACAAGTGGGAACCACGTCCGACAATCCAGCGGTCCGGACACGTCATGAGAATTGCGAATGTTTCAAACACCTAAACTCACCTGGCGCGACTCGATCAGAACGATAAGATCTTCCAGGCGCATCCTTGTCCGCGCTTCGTCGGAGCTGTTCCTGTCGCGGCTGGACGAAATCGCACGTTTCGAGATCTGCACGGCAGGCGCTTCCATCACCGTAGCCTCACCGGAACGGACGCAAGACGGAGGCTCCGCCCCAGATACCCCACCCAACGAACACAGGCGCGACTACACCAAACACAGTCTCGGCCCGCGCCATCATGGGTCGCTCTGAACGATCGAATGCATCATCAACCGTGGCTTGAGCGCACCTGGCTTTTGCCTGATCTCTCTGCCTCGCGATAGCTGGCCCGGGCCCTTCAACCCGTGGCCGGCTACGGCGTCATTAGTCGCCTGGCGGATAGGCTCAGCCAGAGTACCTAAGCACATATCACGCCCAAGCAATGCCTCGCGACATCCAAGCATGCACAACCGCACAATCACCGAAAGCTCCGAAATGATCACTTGTTTGGCCAGCTCACCCGCCAGTGCTTCCCCTCTTCGCGGAGCTCCACCACTAGGGCAGGTGTCGTTTCGTCGTGCCGGACAGATGACCAGCACCGTACAGTCAGACCGCAAAAGAGAAAGGACGAGCTTGCCGGCACCGCACTTAAGCAGTTCCGGCTTGTTTCGCGGTTGACAGGTCATGTTGGCGCTTCGCGCAGGAAGAACAATACCGCAGCCCGACCGACCTAAAGGGATATCATGACTCAAAATCAACGAACTCAGCTGCCTTCGCGCCTCACACTCTACTACTGCGCCGTCGCTCTTGCCGTCGCAATGACAGCTCTAATACCCAGGCTGGTCAACGCGCGCGATCAAGCGCCGACCGCAGAGGAGAAAGAGGCTTGCATGGAGGACGTGTTCCGCCTTTGTAGCAGCCACATACCAGATCGCACCGCTATCACTGCCTGCCTCAGATCCAAGCAAGCGAGCCTCAGTCAGCAATGTCGCTACGTGATCTCCGTGCGCGACACTGGCAAAAAAAGCAGCGACTCGAAGTGAAGATGTGCTGCCTGTTCGTTTGCCTCATCCACAGAAGTGGTCCAAGCCTGACCTGCAGGACGGTCACCCGAGGTCAGATGACGAGCATGGCTCGCCTACAATTGACCGACGCTCTGGTTCAATCGCGCTTGTCCGGATAGGCGAATGCATAAATTACCCTTCGATACCGTTCTGATCGCCAATAGGGGTGAGATAGCCGCACGTATCATCAAAACCTTGAACAAGCTTGGGCTTCGGTCTGCAATTGCCTACCATGAGGTTGACGCGGGAACCCCGGCCGTCTCAATGGCCGGCCTGGCTATTCCGATCAGCGGCCGCACGCCGATCGCAAGCTATCTGGACATCGAGCAGATCATCGCGGCCGCGCGCAAGGCGAACGCCGGCGCGATACATCCGGGTTATGGAATGCTTTCCGAGAATGCGGAATTCGCCAGTAGAGTGACAAAGGCCGGTATTGTATTCATCGGACCCGCTCCAGAAGCGATCGAGCTAATGGGCGATAAGATCCGCGCCCGTAAGTTCGTTCAAGGCAACGGCTTTCCAGTCGCACCCTGCGCCATCGAGGAAGATGATCCGGCCACATTCGTTTCGAGAGCGCGGGCTATTGGAGTTCCTTTGCTCGTGAAGCCATCATCTGGCGGTGGCGGCAAGGGAATGCGGATTGTACGCGACCTCGCTACGTTGGAGGCAGCCATTGAGCAGGCGAGCAGTGAAGCGCGTCGCTACTTTGGAGATGGCCGACTTTATGTTGAACGATATCTCGAAAGACCGAGACACATTGAAGTACAGGTGCTCGGTGACGCCTTCGGTAACCTGGTCCATCTCTTCGAGCGCGAATGCTCGGTGCAGCGCCGTTTCCAGAAGATCATCGAGGAAACGCCCTCGCCAGCGCTATCACCAGAATTGCGGACCCGGATTTGCGAAACCGCCGTCGGCATCGCCCGTGCAGCGAACTATCAGAATGCAGGAACGGTCGAGTTCATTTTCAGCGGCGGAGAGTTCTACTTTCTAGAAATGAATACACGCCTTCAGGTCGAACATCCGGTGACCGAGATGATCACCGGCGTCGATCTGATCGCCGAACAAGTCTATGCGGCAGCGGGCCGAAAACTTGCACTTTCGCAGTCCGACATTCTTTCAAATGGGCATGCAATCGAGCTCAGGCTTTGCGCCGAGGCTCCCGAACGCGGATACGTCCCGACCACCGGCAAAGTACTTCTTCTCGAGTATCCGGATGGCGCACGAATCGACAGCGGCATCATGCAAGGCCAGCACATCACGGCGGCATTCGATCCCATGCTCGCCAAGATCATTGTGCATTCACCGAGCCGCATAGAGGCTGCTCTGAAAGCCTACCGCGCCGTTCGCGAACTGGTTCTACTTGGGTGCGAGACCAACGCGAGCTTGCTCGCCCGGATTCTTTGCGACGAGGCATTTCTTGGCGGTCAGTTCCATACGGGATACCTAGAAGAAAATCCACATCTCGCAGCCGACAACTTTGCTGCCGAAATGTCTGCGTTCCTGGCATCTGCGGCTCTCCTGACAAGACCGGTCCGCGAGTCGGCCGATGCCGTGCCCGAGTTTCACGCAGCGCTCGGTAGTTGGAGAAATTGACGTGTATCACTCATTCGAGGTCGACGGCGTATATCATGAATTGTGGCTTTCACCCAACCAGCAAGACTACAGGCTCCATCTTCGAGACCAGGTGATTACCCCTGTCGCGTTCAGCCATTGCAATGACAGTAGCGGCATCTTGACCATTGCGGGCCAGAGCGAACCGGTCAGGTTCGCCATCGAGGGGGAGCTAATTCACCTCCACATCCGCGGCAGGACGCGCATTTTGCGCTACAACGACCCGTTGCGAGCGTGCGCATCCGGCAATAACGAGACTCACGCTTTGGAGGCCCGGGCGCCGATGCCCGGCTTTGTTGTTGCGATCACAGTTTCGTCCGGTCAATCGGTCTCGGCGGGAATGGCACTGATGACGATTGAAAGCATGAAGCTGGAAACGATCATACGCTCACCACAGGATGGCATCGTCCATCGAATTCACGTCAAGGAAGGTGAGAGCTTCGAGCACGACGCTGTGCTGGTCACGCTCTCTAAAGAAGGGCGCTGAAATGCAGCGGATCGGTTCCGTGGCGAACGTGAACTCGCAGGAATTTCGTCGCAACGACCTGCACAACAGACAACTTGCCGCCGAATTGAAAGAGCGCCAACGCGTTGCCCGCTTCCACAGGCCTGAGCGGGACTTCGAGCGGCTGCGTCGGCAGAATAAACTTTTTGTTCGTGAGCGGCTCGCGGCCTTGCTCGATCCGGAAACTCCGTTCCTAGAGCTTTCGACGCTGGCCGCTAACAAGGCATACGACGGCGAGGTGCCCGGCGCCGCCCAGGTTGTCGGCATCGGCATTGTGGCGGGGCGAGAGGTTATTGTTCATGCCGACGATGCCAGCGTGAAGAGCGGCGCATGGTATCCACTCTCGGTCAAGAAGATCGTGCGGACACTGGATATAGCCATCGAAAACCGTCTGCCGGTGGTTCACCTGTGCGACTGCGCCGGCGGATTTCTGCCTTTGCAGGCGGAATTCTTTGCTGATCGCTACCATGCCGGTCGAATTCTCCGCAATCAATCCGTTCTCTCGAAGATGGGGGTGCCGCAGGTCGCCATCGTCATGGGCCACTGCACCGCGGCAGGGGCCTACGTCCCTGCGCTTAGTGAATACAACATTATCGTCGAAGGCACTGGAGCGATTTTTCTCGGCGGCCCTCCGGTCGTGAAGGCTGCCACCGGCGAACAAGTGTCCGCCGACGAACTTGGCGGCGCTCTCATGCATACCAGCGTGTCGGGCACCTGTGATTACTTTGCAAGCTCCGAAATCCATGCGATTGCG
Source organism: Bradyrhizobium sp. BRP19 (assembly GCF_020194195.1). Classification (NCBI taxonomy): domain Bacteria; kingdom Pseudomonadati; phylum Pseudomonadota; class Alphaproteobacteria; order Hyphomicrobiales; family Nitrobacteraceae; genus Bradyrhizobium; species Bradyrhizobium sp. BRP19. Next base: position 75,329 of record NZ_JADYVZ010000017.1, read on the forward strand.
ATTGCCCGCGACGTCGTTGCTCGCTTCCACCAACCGGCGAAGACCTCGATCGATCGAGTGGCCCCCGAGCCGCCCGCCTATAGTGCGTCCGAACTCTACGGTATCATTCCAAAGGACGCGCGAGCGCAGTTCGACATGCGAGAGATCATCGCTCGTCTGGTCGATGGCAGCCGATTTCAAGAATACCAGCCGCGGTATGCGACATCACTCGTGTGCGGCTTTGCGCGGCTTTATGGATATCAAATCGGGATCATTGCCAATAATGGCGTGCTGTTCGGCGACAGCGCGCTAAAGGGGGCTCATTTCATTCAACTGTGCGACAAGAACAGGACGCCCCTGCTCTTCCTGCAGAACGTAACTGGCTTTATGGTTGGCCGCGAATATGAACGGCGTGGGATCACCAAGGACGGCGCCAAGCTGATCATGGCGGTGTCCGGAGCGTCCGTGCCGAAGTTTACGATCGTTTGCAATAGCTCGCACGGCGCAGGAACTTACGCTATGTCGGGACGCGCGTTTGATCCTCGATTCGTGTTCAGCTGGCCGAATTCTCAGATATCTGCGATGGGCGCCGAGCAGGCCGCCGGAGTTCTCACACACGTCAAGGCGAGACAATTGGCTCGCGCCGGAGGGCGCCTCTCGGAGCAGGAATTGGCAGCCATTCGAGCACCAATTCTTGAAGAATATCGCGAGCGGTCAAGTGCCTATTATGCGACCTCGGAAATCTGGGACGACGGCATTCTTGATCCTGTCGATACCAGAACTGCCCTCGCAATCGCATTGAGCGCTTCGCTCAATGCGCCGATCGATGCGCCGCAATGCGGCGTATTCCGACTGTAAGGCAGGACCGAACACGGCTGGCTCACCGCTTCATGCGCGCGGATCAACGGGACGCGTCGATCGCTCTATGAAGGCTGTCCTGCGCACCTTCATTTACAATCAGGTGGCGTTATTTTGTAGAGCCCAGCTGAGATCGGGCTCCATCTCCCCAGCACCAATACTCGCGAAGCAGGTCGAGGAAGCCGCTTCAATGCTCCACGACGGCGGCGCCCGACGCTAAAAGGCTTTGGCGGTGATCCGGTCGGAACACCGCGGTAAAGAGGCCGCTGCGGGCGTGGCAAGCGGGCGCGAGAGAGTGCCATCGGTCCTGGCATCAAGAAACTACAGTGTTCTACTGGCCGACGACCTCCTCTCGACGGCACGAAATGGAGAGCTTGACCCTCACGTAGCGTCAGGTTGTAGCCTCGCCGAGGGCGCCCACACTCAACCGACTGCCGCCTCAAACGTCGCGGAAGAGATCGAGGTTTGAACAAGGAACGTGTAAAGTTCGATGGAAGAGCTTAGATCAATCATTGGCAAAGTTGCCAGCGGCGCCACTCTGACGCGCGAGGAAACTGCGTCAGCCTTCGACAGCGTGATGTCGGGTTACGCGACTCCCTCGCAAATCGGTGGCTTGTTGATGGGGATGCGGGTCCGGGGCGAGACGGTCGAAGAAGTCACCGGGGCCGCCTCCGCGATGCGGAATAGAATGCTGCGCGTGGAGGCGGCATGCGACCCCGTCGGTATCGCTGGCACGAACGACACCCCTATATATTCGGTCAACGTGTCGACGTGTGCTTCCTTCATCGTCGCCGGGGTCGGCATTCCTGTCGCCAGGCATGCCAACCGCGCTGCGTCTTCGGGTTCAAGCGTCGCAGACGTGTTGGCGCGCCTCGGCGTGAAGGTCGATCTCAAGCCTGAAGCTATTGCACGTTGTGTACAGGAAGCCAACATCGGCTTCATGTTTGCCTCGGCCCATTATCCGGCGATGCAGCGCGTCGGCCAGATCCGGACAGCACTTGGAATCCACACGATCTTCAATCTAATCGAGCCTCTGTCCAATCCGGCCAGGGTCAAGCGGCAGATCGTTGGGGTATTATCTCCCGAATGGGTCCAGCCTCTGGCGTACGTCTTGAAGAACCTCGGTGCCGAGTCGGTATGGGTTGTTCATGGCTCGGACGGGCTCGACGAAATAACCCTTACCGGTCCAACCTTTGTTGCTGCGCTTGAGGCGGGTATAGTCCGCACCTTCGAAGTGACGCCGGAAGAAGCCGGGCTCCCCCGCTGCCGCGACGCGCTGGAGAGCGGCGATGCAGAGGCTAATGCCGTTGCGCTGCAAAATGTGCTTGATGGCGTACCAGGTCGATTTCGCGACGCTGCGCTTTTGAACGCGGCGGCGGCATTGGTCGTGGCCGGGCGGGCCTCGACCCTGCGGGAAGGCGTAGCACTTGGACAAGTATCACTTGATGGCGGCGCCGCAGCCGCTCGACTGAAGCGCCTGATCGCGGTTTCGAACGCGTGACAGCCGAGCTGGCCGATGTTCCAGTATTCCGACCAAGACTGTTGCTCACGAGCGCGAAAGTATTGCAGGCGCGAATGCGCGTCACTTCTGCGGGATTTCAAGGAGCGTGCGCCGCCTGCGCTCGCCCTCATCAAAGCAAGTCGCGCTGAGCACGCGGCCCGAGCGCCAACTTTTTTTCGACGAGAGTCTGTTGCAGCCAGAGTTGCCGAGGTGAGGACCCACGAGGAAGCGCGCCGCGCGCCAAAGGAGAAAATCGATGATGTCCTGGCTGAAGGTTGAAGCACAAGGATCTATTGCAGTGTTAGAACACATCATTCGGAAGTTCCGAGAATTGATCGATACAGATGGCTCGATCCCGCCGCAGTTGCGGGGAGCGCTGCACGCGACGCTGGATAAGCATCTTCTCGAGGCAAAAAAACGTATTCTCCTAAAGGCGCTTTAGGTACGCCGATGCCGTCTACATGCGGAGAAACTCTGGTAGGCGCGCCGGTACCGAAATCGGCATCATCCCCTCCGCGCGGCGGCCCAGCGAGGTTCCAGCCCAGCTGGTCGGATCGCGACCACAACTCTGTGTGCGCTGGCGCGTCGGCGGCCGCTCAGCGCGGTTCTGCTTGAGAAGGGTCCTATTGAAACTCCTGGCGGCGGCAATTCTCAGTTCTGCCGCTGCAATCGCCGATCCCGGTAACAAGGTGAGATACTGCACGTCCGTCTGGTCATGACTTCAGCTAATCCAGAGGACATCGAAGTCATAGCCGAGCTCGACCTGAGCTTGCTCGTCACGTAATTCCGACACCGGATACCTTATTAGGGGCCGCCCAATACGGATAAAAGTCGGAATCGGGTACAAGTCCGGAGGCAGATCATGAGCCACCAGTTTGAAATGCCGTCTATCCGACCGACAGAGTTCCGTCAGACCATGCGCAATCTGGCCAGCGGGTGTCGCCATCGTGACGAGCGGAACGGCAGCCGGACGACGTGGACTGGCGGTGAGTTCTTTGACGTCCATCTGCATGGAGCCGCCGTGCCTGGTCGTTGGCATCAATGCCCGCTGCGAGGCACATGATCAGATCCTCGCCAGCGGCAGCTTTGGAGTCAGTCTTCTCCGCAGTGACCAGGAAGACCTTGCCCTGCATTTTGGCGGTCGGGAGGGGCCCAAGGGTGTTCAACGCTTCGATACAGCGCCCACCGCTATTGCCGAACGCATTTTGCGCGCTCGAATGCGTTTTGTATGACCACAAGGTGCTTGGCACACATACCATCTTTATCGGATGAATTTATCGCGACCCGACAAGGCCGTGGCAATCCATTGATCAACTTCCGGGGCGCGGAACCCTACTGCTTGACTGAGCGCGGGTTGCGCAGATGCCGTCGGGAGAGCAGAACGATGGATGGCATCGATCCCTGGCCGCTTCCAGCGACAGTCGTCGAACAATCGACCGGGCTGCAACTCTTTCACAGATTAGAGCTCGTATTGAGAGGTCCGTCCCCTCAGCTCCGGCGATTTCGGCGCTTCGCCGCTCGTACGATGCTGCCGCTGGCCGGCGACCTTCCGCGTTGAGAGGCGTGGGGGTCACCTGGTCAGGACAATGCGATTTGCGCGGATCTCGCAGGAAGGTCCTGATCAGAATAATTACAGCTCACCAGAACGACCAACTCCAGAAGGGCCTTCTTCTTAGGGCCGCATAATCCCGTCGAAAACTACCAGCTTTGGTAGCTCAAGTTAAGATCGACAGGCGCGTACATCGTTGCCGCAGCAAGATCGGATCCAGAGGCACGCCTGGGTCACAATGGCTGGCGACCCTTTAGATGTTCGGCCTCGATTCTGATGTGAGTACATGGTTGATGTCATGATCTTGCAGAACGATAACAATCGAATTCAAAGGCGTCAGACAACTATGTCCAGCAACGCGTTCGAAATCGCCCCGATTCTCGAGGGCATTCGCCGCTGGGTCATGATCGAATCTCCGACGGAGCGGCCGGATCAGATCAACAAACTGGCTGATGTCGTCGCAGCAGGCTATCGCGACCTGCCCGCCAGCGTCGAGCGCGTTGCGGGGCATGACGGCTGCGGCGATCATTTGGTTATCCGCTCTTCTTGGGGGCAGGGCGTACCGGGCCTTCTAATCTTGAGCCATCTCGACACCGTCCATCCGATGGGATCCATCGAACGGCTACCCTTCAAGATCGACGGCGACAGTGCGTTCGGCCCTGGCATCTACGACATGAAGGGCGGCGCCTACCTCGCCTATCACGCATTCCGGCAGATCTGCGCCGATGACGCACGCCCGCCGCTCGGCATCACCCAGCTCTACGTCTCGGACGAAGAGATTGGCAGCCCAACCTCGCGCGCGCTGATCGAGGCCGAGGGCCGCAAGGCCAAATACGTGCTCGTGACCGAGCCGGCGCGCGACGGCGGCAAGGTCATCACCGGGCGCAAGGGCGTTGCGCGCTTCGAGGTATTCATAAAGGGTGCGGCCGCGCATGCCGGCACGCGCCCCGAGGACGGCCGCAGCGCGATTCGGGAACTCGGCCATGTGATCCAGACGCTGGAGGCGATGAACGATCTCACGCGCGGTATCACCGTCAATGTCGGCGTCGTCCGCGGCGGCACCAGGCCAAACGTGATCGCGGAACTGGCCTACGCGCAAGTCGACATGCGCGTCCCGACCATGGCCCATGCCGACGAGCTGGTGCCGAAGATTCTGGGCATCAGCTCGCGCACCGAGGGCGTCAAGGTGAAGGTATCAGGCGAATTGAACCGTCCGCCATATGAGAAGACCAGCGCCGGCGCCGCGCTTTACGCACACGCCAAACAGCTTGCTGCCGAGCTTGGATTCGAGCTGCTCGACGCGTTCAGCGGCGGCGGCTCCGATAGCAATTTCACCGCGCCGCATACCGCGACCCTTGACGGCCTTGGCGTCGATGGCAAGGGCGCGCATACGCATTATGAGCAACTCTACATCTCGTCGATTGAACCTCGCGCGCGGCTGCTGTACCGCCTCTATCAGACACTGCGATAATCGCGAAGTCAGTGACCACGAGGTACGTTGGATGACGCCCGCCGGCACATTCGCGGGATCGTTTCTCCAACGCCGCAAGGGCTATAGGCTGGTGCCCCTATCAGGCCGACCTCATCGAAAACTATCGGTCGGCCGCATTTGGCATCGCACGGTCGGCGCCAGATAGACGTGACTGAGCTATTCAATGACGGCGCAGCGGACTTCACGCGCGCAATCGGCTGCAAGGGCAGCGAGCGCCTGGTCGAAGGGCAAGCGTTTCCGGCAATGGGCTCATCGGCAGGCGACCCTGATCTCGACGGGAGACGAACTTTCTTGGCTCACATCGCAGCGCTGAATGCTTGCGACAGCACACCGGCCGGCGGCCCTTTTCCGGCAGCCTGAGAGCTTGGCCATGTTGTCACAGGCTCCCAAAAAGGGCTTGAATCTCACGTAACGTTAAGTTGTACGGTCTTGAGGTTAGCACCTATCTCGGTCTGTCGCCGGGATTGTGAAGGATTGAGAATGTCTCAGCTGGTCAGATCCAAGCCCCCATGGTCGGTCGTGATCCTCATCCCCGATGCTGGGTCGGTCGGAAGGGCTATGCAGCGAGTGCCGGTTGCGGAGCTACTGCTCGCACGTAGCTTTGAATGGTTCGGCATTCCGGAACCGAGACTATGTGACTGTGCTGGGCCGGGCCACGAGACAGGCGTTGAGGTCAGGATTGATGGACGTAGACCTCCATCCGAAGCCCCTGCGGAGGGTCGCTGCTTCCTGAATCTGAACCAAACCCCTCCTCTGGCGCGACACCGCGCCAAAATCAGTTGGCCGAACCGGCTTTCCGCTCTGTTCAAACTGCTTTCCCATGGCTGGCAAGGCAGACGGCGGGCCTGCGCAGGTTTTCAAAGAGCCTGAGCTGCAAGTGCCGCTCCGCGCAACCACCCGGCATCGCAGATATTTGCATTCTGGAGCAGCAAGTTGAAAGCGCCCGACGACGTCAAGAAGGTCCTGTTAATCGACCATATTGAAGGCCAATGCCGTTGCATCATCGGCTTCAAAGATGGAGATGCCAGAGCGGCCTATATGTGCGGCGAGCCTGTATATCAAAGACGCGGCAAGAAACTATCTTCGTGGTGTGCCTATCACTACCGACAGATGCACACGACCGCCGCCGAGCAGAGAGTGAGTGATCAATCGCCCGAGATCCCTCAAGCAATATCCATTGTTCGCAACCCATGACATCCATCAAGAAGGCCTAGGCCGTGTGATCATAGCCTGTACAAAGGCAAACCGAAGCATGTGATCGGAGCCTCGCCAAGCAATTCCGGGTTGCGGCTGAAGCGCATCGGGACAAACGTAATTTGCGAGCCTGAGGCGCATGGATAACAAGTTGGATCTCTGCACACTGATCGAGCGAAACGCTGCGTATACTCCCGGCAAAACCGCGATCCATTTCGAAGGGCAGAGTCTCAGCTACGCCAGCCTCAATCGACGGATCGAGCGGATCGCTCGCGCCTTCAAGAGCCAGCTCGGCGTCCAAAGGGGAGACCGGATCGCGATCCTCAGCCTCAACAGGCCTGATTATCTGGCGCTGCTCTATGCGTGCGCGAGGCTCGGCGCAATCCTCGTACCATTGAATTGGCGTCTTGCGGCCGCCGAGCACGCTTTCATTTTGTCGGACTCCGGGGCAAAAGTGCTCGTTCTTGAGCAGTGCTTCGGCGCAGCTTTGCCTGTCCTGACGAAGCAAGTGCGCCATGCCTCTCTTGTCGGGTTGGACTTTACGCCTCTCGGCGGCTGCAAGTTGGACGATCTCCTGGAGGGAGACTGTGGCGACGGACGCAATCCTCGCGCGGAGCCGTCTTGCCCGCTTCTGATCGTCTATACTTCGGGCACCACAGGGCGACCGAAAGGCGCCGTGCTGCGTCAGGAAGCATTGCTGTGGAACGGCATCATGAGTCAGCACATGCATGACCTCACCTCGGCCGATCACACGCTGGCTGTTTTGCCGTTCTTCCACGTTGGTGGCTTGAACATCCAGACGACGCCGACTTTGCATCACGGCGCGACGGTGAGTATCCACACCCGCTTTGGGGCGGAGACCATGCTTGATGCGTTCGAGCGTGACCGGCCGAGCCTGGCAGCCCTCGTGCCAGCCATGATGCAAGCCCTGGCCAGCAATGGTCGATGGGAAAGCACCGACCTATCCTCGCTCAGAGCAATCTGTACCGGATCGACGATGGTGCCTCAGCACCTTGTCGAGCGCTTTGTAGCGCGCGGCGTTCCAGTCCTGCAGGTTTACGGTTCAACGGAGACCTGCCCGATCGCTGTGTATACGAAGCTCGGCGGAAATCTCGTGCCTGAGGGCTCAAGCGGCTTGGCAGGTCTCTGCTGCGAAGCGGCGATCCTCGATGATTCGGGCCGCAAGTTGCCGCCCGGTAACCCAGGCGAAATCGCAGTCCGTGGACCCAACGTTTTCTGCGGATATTGGGGCAATCAACAGGCAACGCGTGAGGCTCTGAGCAATGGTTGGTATCGCACTGGGGACATTGGCCGCTGCGACGCAGATGGATATATTTGGGTCCACGACCGCAAGAAAAACCTGATCATTTCGGGCGGAGAGAATATCTATCCGGCAGAAGTAGAGCGTGTGCTTGCGGACCATCCGGATGTCGCGGAATGCGCCGTGGTCGGTCGACCCGATGCGCGCTGGGAAGAAGTACCGGTCGCTTATGTGATCAAGCGACCGGGCGCCCGGGTCGAGGCGGAAGCGCTGACGGCACATGTCCAGTCACAGCTCGCCCGTTTTAAGGTGCCGCGCGAAATCATTTTCACACAAGAACTACCGAAAACCGCGTTGGGCAAGATCCAGCATTTTTTGCTGAAGGATCGCCACGTGATCAGCCCGAAAGGAGCTATCAATTGAGATCGGCAGATTGGAGGCGCGCCCTACTCTCCCGCTACATCGCAGGTGATATCGAGACGGCGCGAAATCAACCTTCGCTCAGTGCCTCACCACGGCGCAGCAAGTTCAACATTGTGGCCTGACGATCCCTGTCTGATCGCGTCCAGATGCCCGGAGGTCGCGGATGCCGCGGATCTTGATCATGAATGCCGGTACGGCTCAAATGTCGGGCGCCGATCTGACACCAGCTCAACTTTCGCTGGCCGCCAACTCGGCATACCGTTCAGCGTGGTTTGCCCAGCACGGCGACCTAATAGTCTCCCCGGTAGTCATCCCGGCGGATCTGCTATCCTTCATTGGCGCGACGCTCGATTTCGACGCATCGAGTCTTTTTCTGCTTGTACCTGAAGGCGGCCGCCAATCGCCGGTCCTTGATGACTGCACATTGCTGTCCAAGACTGTCGTTGAGCGGATCAACCGACATATTCGTCAGAAATCAAACTGGCGATTGCGTCCCTGCTACTCTACTGAAGGCGTCGCACGCCTGGCGGCCATGCTGGGCATACCGCAGACCGGCGACGACTTCGCTCTGCAGCGAGGGCCTGATCTGTTGAACCGCAAGAGCCACTTCCGTCAATTGGCGACAAGCGTCGCACTTCCGCTGCCCAATGGATCTGTCACGACGGACTCAAACGAACTATTCAGAGCGGTCACTTCCCTCAGATCCGAGACTGGCAGAGTCATTGTAAAGCTGGACAATGGAGCCGGTGGGGTCGGAAATGTCATCCTGACCGGCAAAGAAAGCGATCCACTACCTGGGGCAAGAGATACCCGGCGAATTTCATGGCCGTCGTTTGATCCTGACGCGCTTTGGTCTGAGATGACAACAGCGTCGTGTAAGACGCTGGTCGTGGAGTCGTACCACCTGGCCCGGTCTTTGTTCTATCTCGAGTATGAAATCGAGGATGATGGTTCAATCGTTTTCATCAACAGTGGAAACATACGTCTGCGTAAAAGCACAGATCGATCCGAAAGAGCTCTGATCTGGACAGGACTTGAGCTTCCAAGTGACCTGATGAACGAGCAATGGTTGACCGCCCAGGCACACGCCTACCGATTTGTGGCACTTGCGCGAGACCTGGGATATCGCGGAATGATCAACATTGATGCCATTTTCGCGAATCACGGTCGGTTGCTGTTTAATGAAGCGAACGGCCGCTGGGGTGGCGGCTCGGTGTTACACAGTATTGCGGTCCGACTGCTGGGCTTCGACTATTCCGGTTGCAACGTTATTTTATCCGTGAGAAATGTTCGATCACGATCCCTCCAAACAGCGCATGATCGTTTCGGCAAGGAAGGATTTCTATTCGACCGCACACGCAAGGAGGGCGTGATCCCGCTTGCTGCCGACGAAGAGGCTGGCACGGTGGAGTGCCTTGTGATCGCGCGCGACAGGCCCGCGGCCCGCGATCTGCAGCACCGCCTACTGAGAATTGCTTGATTGAGATCCCATCGACCATATCTTGGACCGTTCAATTGATCCGAACTTGCTCCTGCTTTCGATCGCACCTTGAAACCCGCACCTGAGGACGTGACGTGAATGTCTGCTCCGTCTCGCTCTGGCTCTGTCAGCCCTAATCGCGGCTACCCTTAAGTCGCTCGTGAAGTGCGTGCCGATCGGCGGTAAGCCTCCGAGAAGAGACGCCTTGCAGCGGACTGGCCTGATAGTTGAGAACTGTACGTATGGACAGCCATATGATCAGTGCGCTGAATCGACTTGAGGTGGTGGAAACAGGCCGGCGGCGGCGCTGGTCTGAGAGGATAAGGCTCGGATTGCTTCGGAAAGCATGTCCGAGCCACGCCTGGTTGCGGCGACAGCGCGGAGATATGGCTTGTCGCGTTCTCTGCTGGTGACTTGGCGAAGGGCCGTCGCGGCAGACCGGAGCAAATCCGAGGCTAGCTTTGTCAGGGCAGTTGTGGCCGAGGGTGGGGCATGGTCCCGGTGGCGGCCTCATCGGAGAGCGCGACAGCACATTGGACGGAGCATCGGATTGAGATAGAGCTGGCTGGCGGGCGGCGCGTCATTGTCGATGCGGGGCTCGACGTTGAGGCGCTTTGTCGGACTATCGAGGCTCCGGATCCAGGATGATTCCAATCCCTACGGGAGTTCGGGTGTGGCTGGCGACGGGCCACACCGACATGCGCAAAGGCTTCGTCTCAATTTCGTTGCAGGTCCAAGAGGTGCTGCGCCGTGATCCCCTGAGCGGTCGTTTGTTCTGCTTCCGCGGGTGCCGGGGCGATCTATTGAAGGTGATCTGGCATAATGGCCAGGGAGCATGCCTGTTTACAAAGAAGTTGGAGAGAGGTCGTCCTATATGGCCGTCGCTGGCGGACGGCGTGGTGTCGATCTCGCAGGCACAGATGAGCTATCTTTTGTCCGGCATCGATTGGCGCAATCCCCAGGAGTCCTTGCGTCCAACCAGCGTGGGCTGAGAGTTTGTCATTTGAATCTGGCGGCGAACATGATTCCATTTTGTCATGGACTCCGCCGGCGGCGGACTGCCGCCCGATCTCGCTGCCGCGCATGCAAAGATCCTGGCCGAGCGTGCGGCCAGGCTTGCGGCGGAGGCGAAACTTGCTGAAGCGGCTAATGCCCAAGCAAAGCAATCGAGCAGCAAGCGCTGATCTCCCACCTCAAGCTCGAGATTGAGAAGCTGCGGCGGACATTTTATGGAACGCGCTCGGAGCGGTCGGCGCGACTGCTCGATCAATTGGAGCTGGAACTTGAGTAGCTCAGGCGGCCGCAACTGGCGAGTTAGACCACCGCACCCGTATGGCTTTCGAGCAGTCCGCACCCGTTTGTTCGGGCGGCATTCGCACACAATCAACATCCACAACAGCACGACCGCTAGGGGGGCCGTCAGGCCAATCCAGTAGGACCGCACGGAAGTTCAACGAGAAGGGGCGGCATGGTAGCAAACGCTTTTCTCCATCGGCCTCATTCATCAATGATACTCAGCCACCCCAGGCTCCAAGCGCCCACAGGCAAGCGACCGTGATTGCGGTGAAAACGAACACAGCGCCAATTGCTAGCGCAATTTCCATCGTCGGCTTCCTTCTATTGCGCGGACCACCCACCAGACGGTGTATGTGAAGGAACTCCTCCGCCAATCGACTATCTGGACACCATTGTCCGTCACTCTCACGGAGAAGTGGGTTGAGGTGCAATAATCAAGGCCGCTGTAGAGTCGTGGGCACTTGGGCCCCGGTAGCCAATGCGGCTCCGCACCGAAGTGATATATACTCGGTAGCGCACCGGCCATGGGACATTCACTTTCGAAGTCGTAACCGTTTGTTACGCTCCCGGTTACGCGGGTTCTGATTCTGTTGTACCTGCGGCCTTCATGTTCGTACACGCTGAGGACTTCACGACCGAACGCATGAGCGAACGCGATAGCCGCTGAAGCCGCTCGAATACGTTGCTCCATGTTGCCTCGCGAGCAATAGCGGGGCGGACCCGAAATGGCACTGAAACATGTCAGGCCCGCCCCAGCATCACAGCCCCTGTAAGACCGGTGACGCTCACTGCACCCAAGCAAGCAACGTGCCTTTTTTCAAAAGGCTGCTGTACCTCGCCTGGCTGTGTGTACTTGTCGAGTTTGTCCTATTTTGTTCTGTCCCATAGTCCATTAGGACGCAAAATGTTTGCAACCCGACATTCGCGTGTCAACGTTGAACTCAAGCGCAGGTAAGCTCGCAATCGCACAAGGGCGATCTCATCGCTCCGGAAGTAGCGCTGACGCTTGCAATCTACACCCTGCCGATCCCAAGCAGCGATGGGAATTACTCAAGAGTCCAGGTTTTATTCTGAGTATCGCCGACAATAAGCTGTGCATCGACAACAAAATCGCGTCACGAAAGATGGCAATCCTACTTGGCTCTACCAATTCAACGGGTCAGTTGCTCAGCAGTGGAATTTTGTACCCTAATGGAGCTTAGGGTTCCAGAGTGACTGCCTCAAGGGGCGCGACGATTCGCGGCGCGCACAAACCGAATTCCGCTGATTACTCGCAAAGTGCGTCTGGTACGATCATCCTGCAGGCGCAAATCCGAGTCGTAAGGCAAGCACGAAAATGAGTTCATCGGACGGGCTTAGCCGTGGCCAGTTCTTCGCGCGAGTAGCGTTTTCACTCGCTGTAGCGTCCGCCGTCGTCGCCGTGACTTTCTAGTAATCCGCTACATGGCGGGCTTTCATCGATGATCACAGCAGGCGCAGTGATCAAACATCGCGCTCTGCCGGACAAACCGATAATACGCGCAGCAAAACCACGAAAGAAGGCGATGGAATGCCGAATTTAGGCGCCCATGCGGGATTTGTTGCATTGGTCGGTTTTCATTGAGCATTGAGCGCTACGATTTCAGCGCTGAACGAGTGGCCTCACGAGGCAATCTAGGCGGCCTGGAAGGAACACAACGGGAGTCTTTTGGCTGCTTGCTGCATAGGAGCAGAACATCGGTAACCATTTGTACCGTATGGGCAGGTTCGGCGGATGAGGTGCTCGATGTGCAGCGGCTTCGTCTGGCCGCTCGCCCCTCGCGACAATCGTCTAATCAGCGCTCGGTTCGCGTCTACCACAAAGTACTCCGCAATTAGGCCGTTCCGCTGCCGGGCCATGCCGGCCGCTTGCAGACGGGAGCCGAGACGTGCTGCGAGCTGCTCTGCGCGGTGCTGTTGTGAGACCCAGCGGAGTCATAGTGATAGGCAACGGGGGCGGCGGGCACGCGGCGATCAACCAGCAGCAGCGACCAGTCGGCGCCGCCGCCAGTAACACCACCATCGTTCACAGTCACGAACAGGAAGTTGGCGGTACCTTTGTCATCCTGATCATTGACAATCTGCCGGAAGGTTTGTGCGTCGTCGCTCCGGCTCCGGATTAAGCGCACCAGGTGGGCTTGCTCGGGTTGAACGAATCCGGTCTGGGCGGCGAGATCCGGATCGTTCCTGTGCAACTCGTCCACGAGGGCGGCCGGCCGGGCGTCTGGCGACGGGGAAACCGACAAGTTCTCTTTGCTGGCCCGCGCTGCCCGACTCATGGAGCCTCCCTCGAGTTGAGGTAAAGTCCATCCGTTCTCTTTCGAAATGAATACTCAGGACTCGGCTAATGCAGGACGATCGAGCAAAAGACCGCGCGCGATTAGGGGCTTTAGACGAGACTTCTCTTCTGATGGACCCTGCAAAGGCCCAGTCCCCGCACATCCGTCGCAAATTAGCCCGAGCATTCGGCTGTTTGCTAGGTGTGTAGCCGTCGAGAACCTGACGACAACAGGGCCTTCCCGCGCGCAGCGCGATTACACCATCACGCGCCGACACGCCTCTCGGTTCGAGGCCGCGACGATGACTTACCACAACTACCCTGAGCAAACCTTTTGCTCGGATTATGGTGACCTTTATACAGGCAGCAAAACTAGCTGTGGCTTCTGACCTGCATTGTGGCAGCCTTTGCGAGCGACAGTCTGACCACAACATGGCCAAGCTACCAATCTCTCCTGAGAGCTCACCCGTTACCCAACTCATTCGAAGCCATTTCAGCCACCTCAATCAAGGGCCCTTGGTAGAGCTTTCGATGATCCGGCGGTTCGCGCCGCTGCGCTTTGAACAGAAGTAGACCAGCGATCGGCGCTCGCCGGTCAGCACAGGCATCACCTCATGCCGGAGCTTACATGTGGTGACAAGTACCGCACCAAATGGCGGTTGGAACACCTGCTGTTCGTACCCGCTTGGATATACCACGAACTCACCCCCCTCAAAGTCTCTCGCCAGCTGCACAATCACCGAGTACTCGAAATCCGGGTCGCTCGCAGCATCCAGATGAATGCCAACAAAGGAGCCAGGGGGCATCCGATGCATTTGGCATCGGCGAATCACGTAATCTGACGTGGCTCCCAAAATCTTTCTTAGCGCGAAGGTGCGGTCTTTCCTTTCAAGTAGTTCCATGATCTGCCTTGGAGCTGCACCACTCGCGTCGCTAGGAGCGCGGCCGGGCGGGTCTATCCTCACGCGTTTGACGAAAACATTGTGCGAGTCGCCGGCATCTCCCTCCCTCACTTCTTCTTCGGGAATCTCAGCCTGCAGCTGATCGATCTTGGCCAAGTCATCTTGGGTGAACAATATCTGGGGGCCAATCACGACCGTCCCCTTCACCAACAGCTCTATGCGGTATTTTGTCAAAGCCTCTTCTGAAAGCAGACGGGATTTATGATTTATTGCGCGCGCCATTCGAGTTCACTCCAGTGTTTTATCTTCGACGCAGGACTCCAGGTCCTGGTGCATCGAGCGGAATGCTTGGTCCCAATGCTCGCCATCGAAGTCGCTTATTGTTATGCGTTCGATGGTCCTGTTATCCAGACATCGAATATTTACGCTGAATCCGGACGGGTTCGACCGCGGCCTATAGAATGGCTTTACGCCACAAACCCGGCAAAACGTGTGCCGAGCGATGTTCTTGTTGAACTGGTACGCCGTGAGGAATTCTTCGCCGCACTCAATGCCAAGCTTTTTGCCAGGTACGAGCAAGTGCAGAAATCCAGACATTTGACAGATTGAGCAATTGCATCGAACTGCAGAGAGCTCTCGCGGCGCTTGGACGTAGAACTTGACAGAGCCACAATGACAACGGCCATGGTGTTCGATCTCCGACTGATCATCATAAAGTGAGACAATTCGGAGCAGATCGCGGCACCACTGTAAGCTGAGCCGATAGGCTCGATCGAATTCATCCAAAAAGCGATTATTACGGTCAGCCGGGACAAGTTCGCCAATCAGCCGGCTTGTCATTTCTCCATGATACTTCTCCGCGGGATCTTCTCCGCCGACATGGCTGCGGAAGTACTCAAGATCGTCAGGCCGCGCCTTAAAGGTTTTGACCAGAGTGGTCCATAGCGACTGGATCATGTCCGCAGCATGTAGCTCAAAAGCGACCATGGAGGCGCAACGCACCAAGGGATCTTTCGATGACAATCCCGCATAGAGAGAATGCAGGTACCGCTTCGTCGTGGCGCTGTAGTTGGGCCGTATTGCTCGGCCGAGTAGTTGCGACGCATCCTTTCTAAACAGGTTCGAGTGGAAGTTTTCAGTCACCAGAATACCGGGTAGCGCCGCCTTTCCGCCCTGGAGAATTTGGCCATAACCACCCATCTCATCCCAACAGATGAAATTTGCGACCACGCTGGTTAGTTCAACGTCCCTCGCAAGATCTCGATTGTGATTCATTGCATCGAATATGAGATCCTTTTGCGAGCCCGCCTGCAGGTACGGGAACGCCTGTGACATCGCCAGATATTCAGGCAGCAGGCTAGCAACCTGGTCCTGGGACATCTCCGCAGCGAACGGGTGCGGGCCGAACAGGGCTCGCGCTTGCTCGGTCAAATACTCGCAGCATATCTGCGGAGGCTGACCGGGTGTAAATCGAGACGCTTGAGATGCCATTTGACCCCTGGCGATGAGGAGAGAACGGTCCTTGACGGAGCAACTTCGTATCCGGGCCAACTATTGGCTACCGCCATTTCGTTGGTTTCGATGGGCTTGTGATCGCGTTTACCATCCAGGCGAAATTCTTGGTGGCCACCTTCGCGTTAGCAGACGGCGGCATGTTCAGTCCTGTTCGCGCGCATGGAAGGGAACGCGTTCATCAGCTGAGCGGCGGCGATCCAGACGAATTCCGGTCCACGAAAAGTCCGATGCCGCGAATTCCCGACACGGCCAGCATTCGCTTGCAGAGCCATGGCGAGATTTGCGCCGCGCAGGCCCTCTCGATTTCTGCTCCTGCCAGTTGGTCAAACCGCTATGATCTTCGTACAGCATTACAAGGACTATCCGCATCCACCTGACTCTTGGGGCCTTCGGCCGCAAGCCGCGCGAATGCCGGCTGCTGGCCGGCACGAGCTTCTCAAAGAGACCGCCGCTAGGTTTCGCGCTTCGCGAGCACCGCCCCGCCGCTTTCTTGCATGCTTACAGCAATCACCGTGCCAACTCTTGCACTCACCCCACAGGTTCTGAATACATTGAAACAAAGCGCTGGCGACCGATTTCTCATTGCAAGTGTATTGAACCTGATAGCGCTTGCACGGCCGTCAAAAACCAAACGGCGAAGAGCCAGCCGCCACTCACAATGGGTATAGGGCTGTTGAATCGCGGAGATTGGCCAAAAGATGCCACATAGGTGGGCTTCGCACCCTCAACAGCGCGACAGTGCTTTGGGCGTTCGGGCGCTAGTATGGTGGTCCCGGTCGCGGACGTATTCCGTCTTTGCTCGTGACAACTACGCGCGAAACAGTCGCCTCAACGGTCGAACACGACCATGCAGTGGGATCTGGACGCATGCGCAGCCCTTTTGTCGATCTGCCTGACAATCGCGGCCAACTCCGGACATCGATCGAGGCCATAACCGTGGTCTACGGAACATGCGGTCCCAGGTGATCGCGAGCAATCGAGAACGGCATGCACCCCGAATGCGCTGGTCGCGGGCCGCGATGCCTAGCTACATCTTGCGCGCTCACTTGACTCCGGTGCCTCTTGGCGTTGGCACATCCTTGGACCGTTTCAATCTGTCGTTGCCAGGACTCTCCAGATCAAGCGTCACGGACAAGTGCCTTAAGATCGGCTTCGAGCTTCGGTTCACGCTTGAAAATCGCGTCTATCAGCGCTTGCGCCGGTTGTTCGGCGGCCTCAACCAACGCCGCCTTCTCAGCCCGCGCAGAGGGGGCGAACACTCGCTTGACGACGGTCGGCGATCCCTTGAGGCCGCATTTGGAGACGTCTTCGATACCGGCATCGTGCGCGCTCCATTTCACAATTTTGGCACGCGCGGCACGCAAGGCATCCACCATCGCGCCGCGCCGAATCTGATTCGTTGCCTCCAGCATGGTGATGAGACAGGGCAGCCTCGTGTGCAGCACCTGGACACCACCTTCGGAGCGTCGTTCCGCTTCAATTGTATGGTTGGCGAGATCTAAGGATCTGACCTTCGCAACGTAAGTTAGCTGCATTACGCCCAGCCGCTTTGCGATGCCGGGCCCAACCTGCGCCGTATCGCCGTCGATGGTCTGCTTTCCCGTGAAGATGAGCTTTGTCGGGCCATATTCCTTATCAATTTTTCGGATCGCTGTTGCAAGTGCATACGTTGTTGCCAGGGTGTCGGAGCCCGCAAAGCAGCGATCGGTGAGTAGGACGGCGCGATCGGCGCCATAAGTCAGCGCCTTTCGCAAAGACTCTTCCGCCGATGGCGGTCCCATTGTAAGCACGGTAATTTCGCCGCCGAACCGATCGCGCAGCTCGAGCGCGGCCTCGAGCGCGAAGAGGTCATATGGGTTGATGATGGTCGGCACCCCCTGACGCATGATTGTATTGGTCACGGGGTGCACGCGGATCTGCGCCGAGTCCGGAACCTGTTTGATGCAGACGACATTGTGCACGGTGTTGCTCCAACAATTGCGACAGCTGCGAAGAGCAGAGCAAGTGTTGTACCATCACCCGCCCCTTTGGAATCGGCTTGCTATCACACAGGCTTAGATCAGGTGATGCGCCCCTCTAGCTCGCTCTTCCCAACGAACAATGCCAACATAAGTCAGGGCTGCGACAGCGCTGTTCCGCACGGCGCGCCAGCTGAGTGAGGCCAGCCTTTTGACAGATTGCGGTCGCTAATCACCAGCGGGCGGCGGACCGATTGACGTTTATTGAGCATTGCCGCTCACTAAAGCGCGATGAGATTAAGATGAATCATCATCGCGCTTTAGATCTTTGTTTGAGCATGATCTTTTCGGAAAACGCTTCACACTTTTCCGGGGATCGGCGGATAGGCATCATAGCTTGTTAGAGGTGAGCAACCGACGATTCGCGATTGCATGGCCCACAGGTGACGCTCGGTATGTCATGGCGCGCGAGTCCATCTCTCACCGAACCAGGTAAACCCGCCTTTCGACAGCAGTCCCGCAAGCGGGCGGGTGGTTTCGCTCGGGGCCAAGTTGCCGCCCAGGGCGGACCATTCCGTTCAGATTGCGATGAGATTGCCTATCGGAGATCGTCCTCATATAGCTATTTGGGAGTAGCAGTTCCGGCCGATGTCGTCGTTCAGAACCGCTTTATCTCGATCCCATATTTCCTCAGCGCGTAGCCAATCTGGCGCGGCGTTAGTCCGAGCAGGCGCGCTGCTTTTGCCTGCACCCAGCCAGATTTTTCCATGGCCGCAACGACCCGTTCGCGATCGGCCATCTTCGCGCCACTAACGAGAACTGTGCCGGGAGGCCCCAGTGAGGCCAGTTCGTCGCCGACAGACTGGACCGGCTGGCTCGCTTCAGCTAGCGGAATGATGGGCTTTGCCGGCACCGCTGGCATGGGTACGGGCTGCTCTTTCCTCTCGTCCGACGTGCTTTTCCACAGCATCGCGGAAAGGCACTGGCCGTGGCAGCATGCAAAGTCACTTCTCACGATCGATGATCCGGCGCACAGCGTCGCTGTTCGCTCGATGCAGTTTTCGAGTTCGCGGACATTTCCCGGAAAGCCGCAGTTCATCAGTACATCGATCGCACTCGGCTCCAAAGTCAGAGTACGGCCATTCTCGTTATTGAAATTTCTGAGGAACTCCCTGGCAAGCGGAGGAATATCACTGCGTCTTTCGCGTAGCGGTGGCAACAGTAAGGGAACTACGCTGATGCGATAGTAAAGGTCCGCCCGGAACTCGCTCTTTGCGACAGCCTCTTCGAGGTTCTTGTTGGTCGCAGCTATCACTCGAACATCGACCTTAATAGTCTGGTTGCTCCCGACGCGCTCGAACTCCTGCTCTTGCAAAACGCGCAGCAACTTCGCCTGGAACGGAGCTGAGATCTCGCCGATCTCGTCAAGAAAAAGCGTTCCCTTGTCAGCAAGTTCGAAGCGTCCCTTGCGCGAGCTAAACGCACCGGTAAAGGCGCCTTTCTCATGACCAAATAATTCGGATTCCAGGACGGTCTCAGGAAGCGCCGCGCAATTCAGCTTAACGAACGGGCGCTTGGCGCGGGACGATGATTCGTGAATGGCCTTGGCTACGAGTTCCTTTCCGGTGCCGGATTCACCACGCAGCAGAACCGTGCTGTTCGATCTGGCTACAACGGCAATCTTCTCGAGCAGCCCGCGCAGCGCCGGACTGTCGCCAATGATCCCATGGGCGTGTAGCTTCTTGCGCTCCCGAGAGGGTTGCCTGAGCTCTAATACCTCCTTTTGTAGCCGGTCTTTCTCCGCCATCAGTCGTTCGCGATCGCAGGCGAACAAGCGGTGTAACTTCACTGTTTGACCCACCAGGTTGGCGATCATGGCGAGCAGTCGCGCATCGTACTCGAGCCGGAGACTCGACCTATCGTCCCGGATGCGGTCGACCGTCAGCGTGCCCACGACCTTACGGTCAATGCGAATGGGAACCCCGATGAACGACACTGGCATACTATCGGAGGCGCCGAGCACTTCCCGGTCGGCAGCGCTGAATACCAGCTCGGCGGCCACGTTCTCGGCGACAAGAGGCCTGTCCGTCGCGATGATCTGGTCGATTGCGTTCCGCGGCAGTCGCATCCGGTAACTTTCGTCGCTGCCTTCGTTCCAGCCGGCGCCCACCGTAATATCCGGCATGCCGTCCTCGTCGAACAGTGAGACGATGCCGTGTCGCATCTGCACAAACGATTGCAAAAGACCAACAACGTTGGCCAACGTGACTTCGAGCCGACAAGGAGCGGCAAGAATTTTCGATATTTCGAAGATGCCGGTGAGCGCGCTCTCACGCAACGGCTCCCCCGGGGGCTTACCCTCCGGCTCAGGTTGCGAGGCAGATCTTTCGTGTGAGAAAGGGATATCCAGCATGAGGCGGCCTCCGTTGTCTTGATCATCCTCCCTGGTACCTTGTCCTGGTTGGCGAGCTTCGTTTTGCATGTCACTCTCGATCTAACGCCAAGTGTTGACGAGATGACATAGAACCGTGACACCTTTTCATGGCACGACGATAAACTTACAGTGTGCCTTCATTCATTTTTGCGGATTGCGTGCGCATCGTCAGCGGAGACCATAAGCGCCGCTGCTGCAGCTCAAGTTAGCTGTGTCGCCAAGGCCGGCCGATTCACAGATGTTGCCCACCATTGACCGGCACCTCGGCCCCCGTGACATAGCTCGCCGCATCCGAGCACAGGAAGAAGATGACCTTGGCCACTTCGTCCGGGGTTCCCACTCTGCGCAGCGGGATGCTTGGCACGAGACGCGCTTCTGTGTCGGGCGATAACATGTCCGTCCTGATTTCGCCGGGCGCGATCGCATTCACACGAATGCCATGCGGCGCATAATCGTGCGCCATTTCGCGTGTGAGGCTCGCAAGCGCAGCTTTCGACGTCGCATAGGCACTGCCGGCAAACGGGTGCACCCGCGAGCCCGCGATCGAAGTCACGTTCACGATCGATCCTGACGCGGCTCTTAGCTCGTCAAACAAACCCTGCGCCAGCAGGATCGGGGCCACCAAATTGAGATGGAACACCCTCATCCAAGTCTCGGTTGACGTCGTCAACGACGTCATCCGATCGCCAGCGGGCGTTTTCGGCGAGACACCGGCATTGTTCACTAGCGCGTGCAAAGGTGCACCGGCCAAGCGCTTCTTGACCTCAGTGATCGCGCGCGGCAGCATTCGATGATTGCTGAGGTCGATCTGGACATGATCCTCGTCCCCTGCGTGCCAGGGACATCGCTCGCCGTCGAACGGTTGACGCGCGCAAGAAATGATGCGCCAGCCCGCCTCCGAGAACAGCTTGGCAGTGGCATGACCAATTCCGCGCGATGCTCCGGTGAGCAACATCGCCTTCTGTTCTCCGCCATGAACGCGGGCTTTATCGGCGTGAAAGGGGCAACCCAAATGTGTTTCGGGCAACGAGCCTGTGATCAGATCGTCATTTGGCAGATCGAGACCCACGCCCGCCTCCTCTCCTGTTGCGCGCCGCACGCGTAGCAGGATTTGGGCCACCGCGATGCAGGTAAATCCGCCTCCGTTTTGCGTCCTAATGTCGCGCACGCGGAATGCTTGGCGGGTTCAAGACACGGTGCGTTTGCTTTGTGACAGTGATGGTGCATCAGCTACGTAATGTCACGAGCACACTCGCCTGCGTCAAGACAAGGTTGCAAGCCGCACGTTCTCTCCTGATTGCACAGGCGGAAGAGCCAGCGGAGGCCAGCGCCTCTTGTCGAAGCAACGATCGATCAGGATAGCGGCCACGGCCAGTAGCCGCGTCAACTCGAAAACTGACGTTACAAGCTTCGTACGTTAGATTTGCCGGCAGCTGATGCTGACTTCATAGCGCCCTGCTCTGCTGTGTCCAAACACTGGCACATCGCCGGGCGGATTGATTCCGGACCACGACCTGGCGTGCTGAATGTTTCCCCAAAATAGTGGATCTCGAGAGCGCCCGTCGCACCTGCGAGCGCCCGACCGCCACGACGGAACTCGCCGGCTGAACGGCGAATCTTTCGATATGTTCATCCGCGATCGACCACCGATCAGCTTCGATTTGCGGGTCCGCCCGAGGCGAAGACGAGATGTGTTCCACTTGTTTAACGCGGCTGCAGCGCGTTGGCGCCATTCTTATCGACGTCGAGCTTCTGCGGAAGGCATTCGCCCGCCGCATCGTTCTGTTCTCCGCTGGAGGTTCGCGGCAGCGCATCCGTTTGGACAGACAATTGCCGCCCCGAAAAGAACTGCCAGTACTGCTGGATGCAAAGAGCGGCTATCAGATCGATCAATCGAGCTACGACTTTCATGAAGCTACGAGATCTTTCGATTCTTCTTCAATCAAGATCAATCGGCTCGGATCATTCAAATCGAATTCTATAACGCGTGGGGCAAAGAGACGCGCATAGCGCGTGAAGGCGCTCGTCGGGGGAAAACGGATCACGGTGTCGCAGCACGCAAGGAGATACATTTCGATGAGAGCGGAAAAGCCGCCCTCGGCTCCGAGCGCCGCGTTGTGCAATGGGCCAGCCTGAGGCGCCTGGAATCGTTTTGGGATCGTGAAAACATCAGGGAATATAGTCGAAACCTTCTCAAGGACGAGCGCGCTGTCCGTGCACAGGAAAGCCCTCACGGGTTTTGCGTGGGGTAACCCCATGGCCTTATCAATGGCGTTACAGACCTGTCGCAAGGCGCGCTCCGGGTCAGCCCAGTAGGGAGCATGCCCCATGATATCCTCGCCGTTGCCATGCCGGACATGGATGCCGATTACGCTGTACGATTCAAAGTTCTCGCGGTAGATAGCATCAATCCGAGCCTGAATTTCAGGTCGTGGCTTGATGCTTCGAAAGATTTCTCGTTCGGCCTCCTGATCACAGCGCCACATCAGGCAGGCGTCACACACAACCGTGTTAGCCTCACTATCTTTCTGATTTTGGAACAGTTGATCGAGTTCGTCGCGTTCCCGGAAAATCTGCTCGTCCGGGCGATAGACGCAATCGATTGACGGCTTGTTCCACCATGCCGGGAAGAATGGTCCCGGAAATGAACACTGGTTAATCTCGTCACCGCAAATCACCCGCACGCCAGCAATGTCTTGAACCGGTTCGAAGAAGACTGAAAAAGCATTGGTGAATGGCTCATCGAGATAACAAGATCCCCGCCAATCAATGGCTAGCGTCCGTCCCGTCTGCTTTGCAAAACGCCAGGCTGCCGCCAGTGACCACAGGCAATCGCCGAACCCCGTACGTCGCCGGGAAACTACGAACCGGTCATTCCTCGAACCGCTAAGCATCTGCATTTTCTCTTCCCGGGCTCCTGGTTGGACAATAGACGTCATCGCAGACATCTCACGTATCATCTCGTCCGAGGCCATGGCCTGAAATCGCGGTGCCGGCGAGCTGCGTCGGTAGAACTTCATAGCAGCGCTATCCCTGGTGAGCCGCGTTTTTTCAACAGTTTGCGTATTTTCTTCAGCGGTGTTGCGTCGACGTACCCGATTTCAGGCGGACGCCCGATGCCACCCTCTGCGCTGGATAGCCTGGCCCCCTCACATGCTGGTATAGCCATGGCCATTGCTCATGAGTTCGGGCAATGTTTCGTTTTGCACTTTATTGTGCCCTCGAGCGCGCGGAGGATGCAGGCAAACGCCCCGCACCTCCCACACGAGCCGCAATTCCTTCACGAGATCTTCACGCTTGGCCTGGTCCAGCATGGTTGCGTCGAAAAGACAGCTGAGCGACGCCTCGCCCTCGATCCGCATCAAGATCTCGAAAAGCTCATGTGAGATACGCATACTATTGTGGGCGGAATGTCCCGTGCGGATCTCGCACACCGTTTCCTGGCGATCTGGCGCTGTGTAGGATCGAACACGATGAAGGGATGCATACGGCGGCAATGACACGCCCAGTGCACACCAATCCTGCAGTGATGCTGGCCGCTTCCTGACGAGGAAAGGGCCAACAACAAGTCCGTCCAGGTCAGTCGTCAAGAACGTGGTGATCGCATCTGACACGGACTGCACGATCGGCTCGGCATTGTTGTTAAACGAGGTATTTAGAAGTATCGGAATGCCCGTTCGCTTCTTGAACGCACTAATTACATCCCAATAGGTGGGGTTTGTCCTTCGCGATACTGTCTGCAGCCGAGCGGTCCCATCAACGTGGGTAATCGCACCGAGCACGTTACGCTTGGCTTCACGCACACGAACCACGAAATTCATGAAGGGGAGCTGCCGCGTGCCGTCCGGCAGCTCAAAGAACTCGCTCGCATCCTCCTCCAGTACAGATGGCGCAAAGGGGCGATAGCCCTCGCGCTTCTTGACAATGGCGTTGATGCGGTCCTTGTTTTCCGCAGGCCTCGGATCCGCAAGAATGCTGCGGTTACCAAGCGCACGTGGGCCGAACTCAGAGCGGCCCTGCACCCAGCCGATTACAGCACCATTTGCCATCCAGTCTGCCGCACTGGATGCTATGTCATCACTTCGTTGAATGTCGAGGTGGCCTGACCATGCGTTGAGCTCATGCTCTACGGCTTGCTCGCTCCCGAGATCAGGCCCCCAATAAACGTCCGGCAGTCGCTCGCGCGGCGCTGGCCTCCCCAGTTCGTTTGAGACCATCAATGCAGCGCCGAGCGCGCAACCGGCGTCGTGCGCCGCGGGTTGAACAAAGATGTCATCAAATAGCCCGGAATAAAGCAGCTTACCGTTCAGCGTGCAATTATGGGCTACCCCGCCAGCCAGGCACAAGCGTGTCATGCCCGTCGCTTCACGATGGTGCCGCAGGATGTGAAACACGA
The DNA here is from genome assembly GCF_020194195.1 of Bradyrhizobium sp. BRP19. NCBI lineage: Bacteria > Pseudomonadati > Pseudomonadota > Alphaproteobacteria > Hyphomicrobiales > Nitrobacteraceae > Bradyrhizobium > Bradyrhizobium sp. BRP19. The sequence continues at coordinate 99,863 of NZ_JADYVZ010000017.1, forward strand.
TCCGCTCAAGCGCTTCCTGCAGCGAAGCGCTGACATCTCGATGCTGTTGGGTGAATGGCATTCCTTTTCGCCGAACATCGATGTTGCGGACCAGGGCCGGACCGATTCGATCCAGGTGAACGCGATAGCCACCGCTGTCCAACAATTCGTAGAACTGCGCGAAGAGTTCGCGATAGGGAGTGGGATCACCGTATGGGGCAAGTCCCATCACTTTGTACTCATCGAACAACCCGTAGCCGAGATATCGAATCGTCTCGAGATAGAACAGTCCCAGGGAGTTATGTTCCGGGAAGCTTGCAAGTTGCGCAATTTCAGTGCCAGACCCCGCCGCCAATAAGCCCGAGAGAAAATCGCCACCGCCGTCGATCGTAAAAACGAGACTTTGCTCGAACCCGGACATGGCAAACGCGCTCACGGCATGTGCCTCGTGGTGATTCACGAAGGAAAGCCGAGACGGATCGATCTCGGCGCCGAACTCCCGTGCCAGCAGCTGCCGCAGCAACAGTTTGGGGTCCAAGGGAACGGGCTGAGAAACAGAAAGACGCTCGAGCATGGTTTTGCAGTAGGCTTCAGTCGCGTAGAACGCGATACGGTCGATCTCGCCGAGCGAGACTCCTGCGGTAGAAACGCAGTATCGGATCGAATTGCTCGGGAACTTGTTGGAGTGCTTGACGCGGTTGAGGCGCTCCTCTTCGACAGCAGCAATTACGCGGCCATCCTGCACAAGAACCGCAGCGCCATCGTGAAGAAATGTAGTCGGCAGCTCCGGAGAGCTCTCATAGACTTTATCAAGACCGCCACTCACTCCCAGGCACAACATCCCGTTCTCCATTTGAACATGACAGGAAGGCTAACTGCCGCCCCACCGATCTAATCTGTACAGTCGCGCCCCGCCGGGCGCGCGTGCCAGACAGCACAACACAACTTTGCTAGGTCCATCTCGGCGCCTAGCGACAGGCGCTCAGAAGCAAGACTGCTAGCCCCCGACACCGATCGACCGAACAGGCGACCGTAGAACCGGCTCGATTGCGGCCTCTTAAGGCCATTGCAGAAGCTGCTCTAATAGACGAGGTCACCCCCGAGCTACCGCAGAAGCATCGTGACACTGCATCGATTTGACTTTGTCCGTTTCGCTCAACTCACGTCAACGCAGCAGGCGGCGCCGAAATAGTGCTGTCGACGCAAAAAAGGGCAAAACCGCGTAAACGCAGAGCGCACCTACGTGCAGGGCAGCACTGTCGGCACCGCGCTCAAGCATCGCTGGGCGAATAAGGTCGACCGAATGTGCGAGAGGCAATAAGCCGACGAAGTGCCGAAATGAGTCGGGCAGTTGGCTTGACGGAAAGACCACGCCGCACAGAAACACCATAGGAGTGAGGACAAGTGTCTGGTAAAACACGAAGTAATCGTAACTTGGCGCAAGGGATATGACGACCATCGCCAAGCTGGCGAAGACAAGGCCAGTAAGGGCGATTGTTGGCATCGCATAGAGAATGGATAGCCATGATGCGTAACCGAGAGCGGCGGCGACGATCGCGATCGCTGTTCCGGCCAGAACGGACTTACTGGCCGCCCACACCAGTTCACCTAGGACGATATCGCCAAGCGTTAGCTGAGTAGAGAGAATTGCTTCCCAGGTGCGCTTGGCGTCCATGCGTGCAAAGGCTGCATACATGGTTTCAAAGGTCGCCGACGTCATGGCGCTGGTCGCGACCATGCCTGCCGCCAGGAACGCGATGTACGAAGTCCCCTCAACGCGCCCCAGGATCAGTCCAAGGCCAAAGCCGAGGCCAAACAGATTGGTTAGAGGATCTGCGAGGTTGCCGAGAATCGATGCAAGTGCGACTTTCTTCCATGCGAGGAAGTTCCGACGCCATACCGCGATCCAGTTGTACGCGTTAGCGGGCATCACCGCCGCATAACTTTCACCCATCGCTCACTTCTCCATCTCGCGCCCGGTCAGCCGCAAAAACACGTCTTCGAGATTCGGGGGGCGCTGCAGAATACGAAGGCTCGCATGCCCACGCAGTTGCTCGCGCACCTGCTCCGGATATGGCGCATAACAAAAGAGCGTTTCTCCACTCACTTCGACGCGCCGCGCATACGGCCTGATCAGCTCGCGGAGGTGATGTGGATCACCCCCATAGATTTCGATCACGTTGCAGCCAATATGCTCATCGATCAGGTCGTCTGGCTTGCCTTCGGCGATCTTGCGTCCACCCTCGAGGACACACAGCCGATCGCACAAGCGTTCGGCCTCTTCCATGAAGTGAGTGGTCAAGAGAATCGTCTTGCCCCGCGCAAGCAGAACTCGCAGACGTTCCCAAATCAGGTGGCGGGCGTGCGGATCCAAACCAGTCGTCGGCTCATCCATCACGAGCAAATGCGGGTCATTGATTAGCGCACGTGCCAGCGTCAGCCGCCGTTTCATGCCACCGGACAGCGCGGCAACGCGCGTGTCCGCTTTGCTCTCGAGGCGTGCGAACTCGAGCAGCGAGGGGGCGACCGCCTCGATCTCGCGAGCGCTCATGCCGAAGTAGCGGCCAAACACCAGCAAATTCTCTCGCACGGTGAACTCGAGTTCAAGATTATCGAATTGCGGCACCACGCCGATACGCACACGTGCGACACGAGCGCGTGCAGGCACAGGCTCATTGAGCACCGTAATCTTTCCTCCGTCCGGCGAGATCATGCCAAGCAGCATGCGCGCGATCGTGCTCTTGCCGGCTCCATTCGGCCCGAGAAGGCCAAAGCACTCTCCGCGCGCGACCGAGAACGACAGCTCATTGACGATGACCTTGTCGCCAAATGATTTTCTCACGCCGGCAAGGTCGATTGCTACGGTGGACATGATCACTCTTAGGCTGAGAGAAGTCGTTCGTCCGACAATGGCTTCCCTACCACCGTTTTGGTCCAGAGCAGGCCGTCGCACCACACATGCTCAACGCGTCCCCAGTGGCAGGCCGCGGCAGCATCCGGGAAGAATCCACGCCCGTGGAGGTTAGCACTGGTATTGCAGAGCAGCGGAATGCCGGTAAGCTTCTCAAATTCGACGAGAAGCTCGGCGATTTTGTGCGGAGAGTCGCGGGAGATTGTCTGCAGCCGCGCCGAACCGTCGAGATGGACGACAGCGGGGACCTTGTCGCGCCATTCCGCGCGGGTCTGGTGATCGAACAGCATGTAGGGATCTGGCGTACCTGGGGTGAAAATCTCCGGCGCCCGATCCTCCAGACAGATCGGCGCCACCGGTCGGAACTGCTCGCGACGCTTGATGTCGTTGAGATGATCCTTCATTGCCGGGGAGGTCGGGGCTGCAAGAATGCTTCTGCCGCCCAACGCCCGCGGGCCAAGTTCGGCGCGCCCGGAAAGGAAGATGACCGGCTTGTCGTCCGCGAGAATCGCCGCAAGTTCACGCAGACTGCACGGCGCCGCCTCCCAATCCGGCGGAAGCTCGCTGTCGTGCAGGACCGGACCCCTGTAGACTGACCATTCCAATGGCCCGAAGCCATTTTGCGCCGCCATCGCGCCGCAAGCAGCGCCGATCGCCGAGCCGCTGTCATTCGGAAACGGCGGCACCCAAACATTATCGAACAATCCAGTCGCACGAAGCGCGCTGTTCCACTTGATATTGAGACCGCAGCCGCCGGCAATACATAGATTTCGCGCTCCCGGAAGCGACGAGTGTTGCAGCAGAACCATCGCCATTTCCTTGACAAGAAGACGTTCCACGAACACATGAAACGACGCAAGGACGTCCTCCGCTCGCTTGGCCGTCAGGCGCAAAGCGCTTGCCTCGAAGAAGTCGTGCAGAGCTGCAAGAGACGCTTCCGGATTGTTGATCTCAGCGCGGTACCGACGTGCCTGCTCCGTGTCAGCGGCGAAGCGCTTTTCATAGAGCTCCTGAAACACTGCGACGATGCTTTCATCGACAGAGCCAAGCGCGATGTAAGCCATCAGCTTGCCGGCGATGCCCAAATCCCAGCTGGAGCGGTTCGGCTGCCTGTATGGGCCGAAGTGAAGGCCCGCGGCAGCATAGGCATGTCCGATCATCGGAAACAGGCATGCAATGAGCCGTGCCCCCCGAGGTTCCACATAGTAAAGACGTGGAAAGATGCAGCCGTCCCATACCAGACAGAACGCGGGTTTTCCCGCACCTGCAAAGGGACTGGTGCTATATGCTGACGCGACGTGGCCTGTGACGTGCGGGTAGCTCTTATATGGAAACACCTTGTCTCCGAGGATCAGGCCAAAGCCGTCGACGGAATCAAGAAGGCCCTCAGCATGGCGCTCGACATATGGCGCCCCCTTCAGCGCGATCGGCACAGCTCCACTTAGGACCTGGAACTGCGACTCAATCTCCCCATCCCAGCCGTCGATGACGAACTGATCGATATCCCGCGGATCCAGGCCATGCTCCGCCAAGGCAAGCACGACTGCATCGAGATTCTCGACGGATTGGTAGCGTGGACCGTTGCCGCACTTCTCTTGCTCGGTGCAAAAGACAAGCCGCCCGTCCTCGATGACAGCAATTGCCCCGTCATGGGTTAACTTGATGCCGCAGATGCGCATACGATCCCCTAGTCTAGTGGCCGACGTTTGATTGTTCTGACGAGTGACCCGGCTTCCGGAACCGGACTATCAAGGAGTCTTCGTTGATTGACTCGGTGTGGCAGTGCAGACGTTCGACCTCCGATAGGCTCTCGTTGAAGACGGCGATCGCCGTTTCGGCACCAGCAGCATGCCCCCACCGTTGACATGTGGCATCAGGTGCGGACCCGAATATCAGAGCCCCATTTGGTGCTAGGATCCTCACCAGGTTGCGGATAGCCGCTTGCATCTCGACAATGTCCTTGAGGTAGTAAAGAACCTCGGCCACGACGATCAAATCGAACTGTTCAGTGGTCGAGAACCGCTGAATGTCGCAGGTCACCCACGTGATATGTGACCACTTCCTGGTCCGTAGTCGCGCTCGCTCGATCGCCTGCGGCATGACATCGACCACGGTGAGTCGTTCGCATAGCGGAGCCAGCATGTCCGTGAATGCACCGGCTGCACATCCTACTTCGAGGCCACACGAAACATCTCCGTTGCAACCCGACATCCGGAGCATTTGAGCGTATCGCTCCTGCTCGAAGGCACTACTGTCGAGACGCCATGGATCGTCGGCAGCCAACTCTCGCTCTAATTGCTGATGGTTTGCGTCCACGGTCATGAGCCAATTACCTACTTGCAGGCAGTCGAACGATCGCTACCGCAAACACTCTTTGTTGCCGTCAGGCTCGATGGGCTCTGGGAAACCCTCGCCTTACGAATTATACTAGACATTCCCCATTTACTTGCAGCACTTCGTCCAGCGTTCGGGTGCAGAATGACAGATTGCTTTTCCCCATCGGCCGGCACGTTGGCGACCTTGCGCGAGAGCCAATCGCTGTTGCTCAATGTACAAAGCGCATAAGCCTTCAAAGGAAGTAAGAGAAAGATATTGATCGGTGTGTGGAGCGAGAAGCCGAGAAACCGCAGTTCGCGAGCACGAATGGCTGCCACACTGCACCGGACCATTGTCATTGCTGCAATCGTCAATACCGTCCACCAGGGTACAGAGCCTGCCATTAGGAGCTGCGCGAGCGCAGCGAGTGATGAAAGGGCGAGAAGCAACGGGCCGAGATTTTGCCCGATAACGTCTAGCGTCAGATAGCCATCGAGCTCTGGCAGCAGGCGCAATGCGAGGAACGTGTCCCGGAAGGTACTGCGGGCCCAGCGGAGTTGCTGACGTAGATATGGCCCAAGGCGGTCCGGGACGACTGTTGCTGCGATCGCGTCCGAGACGTATTCGGTTCGAAAGCCCGCCTTGAGCATGAGGATCGTTAGATGGCGATCCTCGCCGAAATCGCTCGGCTTCCCTCGAAAGAATTGCGCTTCATATTGATCAAGAAGCAAGGCGAGCGCGGAGCGACGATACATGGCACATGGGCCGCAGCAGCACATGACCGCACCGAAACGCGCCTGCGCCGCGCGCTCTTCGTTGCATGCTAACCAGTATTCCATATCGATCAGCCTGGTCAGCCAGGTTTGGCTGCGATTGCTCGCTATCAATTGACCCATGGCCGCACCGATTTGCGGGTCATGCATCTTCAATACCAGCTTCGTGACAACGTCAGCGGCAAGTATCGTATCCGAGTCGACGTTGAGGACCAGGTCACCGGATGAGCTGCGTATCGCAGCGATCTGCGCCTTGCGTTTTCCAACGTTGTTTGCCAGCAAGATGATGCTGAACCTCGGATCGTTCGCATAGATTTTGTGCACAGGCGCGACAAGGTCGCGATTTGCAGATCCGTCGTCGACCACATAGACCTGTAGCTTTCCGGTGTAGTCTTGACTCGCAAGCGACTCCAGACATTCGGCGAGCGTGATTGGATCTTCGTTGAAGCACGGCACGATGACGTCTACACTGGGAAGGACCACCTCCGATCGTCCCAGGTTGTGCTGCAGCGATGAGTTAATCGCCGGTTGAGCATAAAGCGCTTGCGCGCTCTTGTAGATCGTCGAGAGCAGCGCATAAGACGAAACAGCGACGGCACTGGTTGTAGCGAGCAGGTCCATAGGGTGTCAGTTTTTGCTCAGTGAAGTTGAGGGAGTGGATGGATTACAAACCCGCGCCGTTGTAGTGCCGGGATCAGATGTGACAGGGCCATCGTGGTCTGATCGCGCAGCGTGGCATCAGTGCACGGTCGCTCCTCATCAGGAGGATATCCGTCGTGCAGGAGCACAATTGCACCCGGGCGAACGCTCGCGAGTACTGAATTCACAATTCTATCGACCCCGGGGCGGGACCAATCTCTCGGATCGACCGACCAGTGCACAGCTGTGAGACCGGCGCTCGCTGACACAGCGAGCACCTCTTGCGTCCACATGCCGTAAGGTGCTCGCATGTGCCTAGGTGAGGCCTGCGGGCACGCCGAACGGATCGCCTCGCTCGCCGTGAGAACTTCATCGCGTACCTCCGCTGGTCCGCATCTGGAAAGATCCGGATGGGTCATCGTGTGGTTCGCAACCTCGTGCCCTTCCGCGATCATTCGTCGAATGAGTTCAGGTTGTTCGGCCGCGTACGTGCCGATCACAAAGAACGTCGCCGGAATCCCATGTTGCGCCAGCACATCGAGCACCTCTGGCGTGCAAAATGGATTTGGCCCGTCATCGAACGTCAAATAGACGGGGCGACTTCCGGCCACGTCAGCATAGTCGCAGCGGACAGCAGATAGGGGGAGATGCTCTTTCACAACTCAGGCCCATTCCGATCGATGACCGTCCCGGCCGGCCACTCGCCTATCGAGCGTCCAACCGGGAAAACCACCACGATCACGTCTTCGATGCGGGTCGGCGACAAATTGGGATAGACATCCGGATGCGTGGAGCGGACGCGAATGCCGGACATGAGGGTGGCAAGCCCCTGCCTTCCGACCAGTCGAGTCATGTGTTTCTCAAGCGCAGGCCGAACCGTGCCAAAGCCGAATGGAATCCCGAGCTCCTGCAGTGTGGGATACATCACGCGCATTGCGTGGCTGATTCCCAGCCCTTCGAGATCCGGACGCACCGCATACAACCCCAGTTCGGCCACGAGGAGATCGACCCCACCAATCTTGATGAAGCGGCGTAGTAGCCCGAGGTGAGCAGCTATCCCGCGCGCGTCGTAACCAATTACGCGGAGCTCAGGTCTTGCCCCGGCCCAACTTCGGTTGCCCTCAAATGGCTGCGCATTGAACGCACCGGTCGGCCCGTAGCTCTTGCGGAAGAACTCGGCGAGTTCGGCATGATCGGTGAGCCGCAGTTCGTTTTCCCAGCGACGGCTCCACTGCACTTGAGTGCGTGTAGAAGGAGCTTCCGCAGTCCGGGATACGGCGATGTTCATGGCGAGCTTCCTTGTGCCAGTGGAATGAAGAGCGGAGATGGTCACTTGAACTCGCTAGTCGCCAACAGTGAAATGCGCTGCTATGACCCGTCGGAGCGCGGCACTCCTCGCCTGCACCGCGCCGTGCGCCTTCGCTCGCGATGAAGATATCGCATGGTTCGCGCTCGTGATCCGGCCAAAGCCCTGCGCGAGATATGCCGAAAGATGCCGACGAGGCGATTGGACTGGCGAGAGCCTGTCTGCACCACGAAGCTTTGCCGCCTCGTCTAGCATCGCTGTCGACGCTTTGACGTCTGAGGGCAGGTCTTCGATGCGCGGGGCCTCATCGATGGCGCATCGGAACGCCATCAAATCACACTGGTTCTTATCCATCTTCGACACGCCCTGAATGCGGTGGATAGGCGAGCCATTTGCAGAGTCGCCTGAATTTCTTGGCATCCGCAATCTGCGCCTGCCGTTATGTCGCGACACTAGAATGCGGCTGAACGCGCTCTCAAGTGTACGCGGGTAAACCTGCAATATGGAAAGGGATGGAACACGCATACCAAGGTTTATCGAGGTCCGCCTGACGTCTCGATCGAGCGAGCTTCGCACAGAGAAGAAGCGACGCGGCTCGCGCGGCGCGCCCATAGCCGCTCTCGAAACACATGCGGCGCCAGCTCGCACGTCCAGGAGTTGTTCTCTGAGTCCGCGTGAACGAGCAGCAGCCATGGTGATATGCTCGATTATTTTTTCCAAACTGATGTTTGCTATCCAACATCCCGCTATTTGGTAAAATCGATAGTTCCGATGGAACACATCCACACGATGGATAGACTTACAAGATGCGGTTCAAGGGACTTGATCTAAACCTTCTCGTTGCGCTCGATGCTCTGATGACGGAGCGCAACCTCACAGCGGCGGCGCGCAAAATTAACCTGAGCCAGCCCGCTATGAGCGCTGCCATCGCTCGGCTGCGTACCTATTTCCGCGATGAACTATTTACCATGAGAGGTCGAGAGCTCGTCCCGACACCTGGCGCGGAGGCGCTTGCAGGCCCGGTTCGCGAGGCGCTGCTGCACATCCAACTCTCGATCATATCACGGGACGCGTTCGACCCGACTCAGTCGAGCCGACGCTTCAGGTTCATTCTCTCCGATTTCATGACGATCGTCTTTTTGCGCAAGATTGTGGACCGTCTTGCACAGGAAGCTCCCGCGGTGCGCTTCGAATTGCTGCCATTTTCCGATGAACCCGATGAGCTGCTCCGCCGGGGCGAGGTCGACTTTCTCATTCTGCCGGAACTGTTCATGTCGAGCGCGCATCCTAAGGCGACGCTGTTCGACGAGACCCTCGTATGCGTGGGATGCCGCACGAACAAGCAGCTATCGCGGCAACTTACGTTCGAGAAATACATTTCGATGGGCCACGTTACGGCGAAATTCGGACGGGCGCTCAGACCAAACCTCGAAGAATGGTTCTTGCTCGAGCACGGCGTCAAGAGACGCATTGAGATCGTTGTGCAGGGCTTTAGCCTGATTCCGCCTATATTGTTAGATACGCGCCGTATCGGCACAATGCCCTTACGACTCGCCAAACACTTCGAACAGCGGATGCCACTGCGGATCGTCGAACCACCGCTCCCTCTGCCCACATTCACCGAGGCTGTGCAGTGGCCTGCGTTCCACAATACCGACCCGGCAAGCATTTGGATGCGGCGGATATTGCTGGAGGAAGCATCCAACATGGCATCTGGGCCTCAGGAGACTCCAACTCGCAGACGCTGCTAGAATCATAAGCCGCTCTCGGCAAGTTCCAAATACGCTCCGAACCCTTGGACATGCTCGGCCGCTTTCGTCACTTCAACGTTTCTGGCGCGAAGCGGCCAGAGATGGCGATCGGTTGCGAAGAATTGCCGAGTGGCGAGCGGTGATCTCGCTGGTGAGGTTTGGTGCGCTTGCACCTCAAACCGGCGACGCCCGGCCCTATCGCGTCAGAACTCGCCTCCACCAGTGCGACAATGTTTGGCTTGCCCGATAAAATCGCTTGAATCGCACCCCGCGTCAGGTTGTAGGTTGGCCGCCGTGCTAACGCTGCGCTACGCGACCGTCGACTGGGCGGTTTGGTGAACTGACGGCGCTGGCCGGGACACTGGGTTGAACTGCCATTAACCAACTGATCGGGCCCTGTTGCGTGGCTCGCTGGAAACGGCGAGACCGATCAGCTTCGGGACTCCTGACGGTTTCTGGCCGCCGCTGGGTGGCCTGCCGCCTTGCTCTCCAATGTTGCGGTCATTTTACGAGCGTCTTCTCGCGATCGCAGGATGGAAACGATGTCCATTCGGGCGAGCCAATAGGACCTCCAGACGCAGCCGTCACCGCTCGTTGTATGCGCCGCAGTTACGTTCCTGCCGGATAAGAAGACATGCGTTTCAAAGGTCTAGATCTAAATCTTCTCGTCGCGCTGGATGCTCTCATGACTGAGCGCAATCTCAGCGCGGCGGCACGCAAGATTAACCTTAGTCAGCCGGCCATGAGCGCAGCCGTTGCCCGCCTGCGCTCCTATTTCGATGACGAGCTGTTTGGGATGAGGGGGCGGGAACTTGTCCCCACCTCACGCGCGGAAGGACTCGCAGCTCCTGTGCGCGAAGCTCTAACGCGCATTGAGCTCTCAATAATCGCGCGGGACGCGTTCGACCCAGCTCGATCGAACCGGCGATTCAGGATCGGCTTTTCTGATTTTATAACAGTCGTATTCTTTCGAAATATCGTGGAGCGCGTCGCGCGAGAAGCGCCTGCTGTCAGCTTCGAACTCGTGACGCTCACCGATGAGCACGATGAGCTTCTCCGCCGCGGCGAAGTCGATTTTGTTATCTTGCCGGAATTATTCATGTCCAGCGTGCACCCCAGGGCGGCCCTATTCGAGGAGAGACTCGTTTGTGTAGGTTGCTGCACGAACAGCCAACTACTACGGCGGCTTACATTTGATCGGTATATGTCGATGGGCCATGTTGCGGTTAAGCTCGGAGGTGCGCGCAAGACGCTGGTCGAGGAATCCTTTCTACTCGATCTCTGTCTCAATCGGCGGATCGACATTCTCGTGCAGAGCTTCAGCATGATCCCGCCCCTGCTGGTAGGCACGAACCGCATAGGGACGATGCCATTAGGGCTTGTAAGGCATTTCCAAAGAACGATCCCCCTTCGGATTGCCGAGCTTCCGCAGCCATTCCCCGCCTTCACTGAGGCGGTCCAATGGCCCGTGCTTCACAATAGCGATCCGGAAAGCCAGTGGATGCGAGAGATATTGTTGCAGGAGGCTACCCGCATGGCAACTGGACAAGAGCCCTCCATCATCTGCACTTCGGAACGACCGGATACTGCCGGAGATTTCGCACGACCCGTCTCGCCGTTGTCGTAAGGACGATCTCAAGATCGTGCGAACCTTACATCCCAACGAATGTCTCAACGCACAATTTAGGCTCGCCTCTCTCGAATTCGTGGTCGCTCTATAAAGATCCTCGCAGCGGACGGCTATGATGACGACGTTGTGTAGGTCTTTCGAACGTTGGCATTAGGCTCGACGTGCGAGCGGCGGCTGGACCGTTGGCCTGCTTTTGGAGACAGGGACGCACGTTGCACCTGGCCGTCGGGCGCACCTGCCTCGATACAGCAGAATCGGCGCCGGGCTGTCGTCGTCAACTCTCCGAATCGGTAGTGGCTCCCGACGAGCGGAGACGGTTCTTTGCGGTTACCGAGTCGTACCACCACGCACAGTGAGCGTGGTGGTCATCGATCATGCACATGACCACGATCTCTTGCGTTGTCGAAGCAAGCATCGCGCACGCGTGTTGCCCTATCGCATCAGCCTGGAGTACATCGCATCTTCGTCGCTCCGTGCCGCGGGTCTGACTTCTTTTGGCCCTATCGGCGCCAAACGTCTTGACGACGTGCGCTGCCATTACGCAATGACAAACAAGGAGCTGACGTTGGAGCAATGCAGCGGCGTGTTCGATCCGGAAGAGCTTTCCGTCCTGGGACGCCTTTATGATAGTGCGGTCATCGCGCTACCCCCATCGATGCGAAATCCGGAAAATTGCACTGCAATCGCCAAACTCATCTTGGAGCGTACAGCGGCTGGCGATGCTCAACTAGCATGCCTGACGAACTTGTTGAACACCATTTGCCCTCAGGGTTGATCCCCCGCCATTCTGAGGATAGTCACCACTCTCGCGCTGGAATGGAAGACGATCCAGCTAGAGCTTTGAAAAAGCTTGAATCACACGTGACGTCAGGTTGTAGGCTTTGAAATTGAACAACATGAGCAAAGCTACACCACGAAGGCGTCGATGGCGCATTGGCGAACTTGCAGAGGCGACCGGAGTAACGGTACGCACGCTGCATCATTATGAACATACGGGGCTACTAGCAGCCTCAGAGCGTACTGACGGCGGCCACCGGATGTACGACCGCGAAACCGTGCAACGGGTTAACCAGATTCGGGCGCTACGTGAGCTTGGCTTCTCGCTTGTCGAGATCCGCAAAGCTATGGAGGGCACGGCCTCACTCACGGACCTGCTGCGCAAACATCTTGAGCGGATAGAACTTCAAGTCGCTCGGGCAACTCTGTTGCGAGATCGCCTGCGCAACATGACCATCGACAGTGAGATCCAGGTAAGTGTGGATGACCTGCCAGCTACCTTGAATGCCATGTCGCGGGTCGAGACGCGTAGTCAGAAATCCCGATGCACCTGCAAGCTAGCTGCAGATCGCGAGGAGCGGTGGCGGCAGATCCGCGACGACCTGCGTGATTGTATGGATCGGGGCGAGCCCCCTTGCGGCGAGCGAGCAAAAGCTGTCGCAGCTGCAGCCCGCCTGCTGATCAGCGAAATCGCCGGCGCCGATTCACGCGTTTCGATGATCCTGAAGGTACTTGCACGTTTAAGCGCCCCCCGCAGTCTGGCTGGTTGGGATCCCTGCCTCATGCAATATCTCGATCTCGCCCTTGGCGGGTTGGAGGATCAGCCGTACTTTGGCTGATCGGCGACTCTGATGCTGGCCGACAGCTTTACGGGTTCGAGCGGACAGATCGTCATGGCCTCGCCGATCCGGGGCTCCCTGACGCCTTGATCGAGACTCCCTTCAGACGGGGCTTGAACCGCACGTAACGTCAAATTGTAGGCTCTTACGTGGTCGCAATCTGGCCGACCTGACGCACGCTTCGCTTGGCTGGCGGCCTCGACCTGCAGCCACGTCTGATCACAGCTGTTGGCGGTTCACTTTAGGTGAGCATTGGGAGCTTTACAATGTTAAATGGGCATAACGCTTCTGCTGCGAGTGCAGCGCTTCTCTTCTGCGCCCTCGCTTCGGCTGCGCGCGGCTCCGAAGTCAAGATTGCCGTGGCTGGGCCAATGAGCGGAAGCAGCGCTGCGTTCGGCTTGCAAATGCGCGATGGTGCGGCTGCGGCGGTCGAGGCGTTGAACGCTTCGGGCCTACTTCCCGATACCAGGGTGGTTATGAGTGTCGCCGACGACGCCTGCGACCCGAAGCAAGCCGTCGCAGTCGCGAATAAGCTCACAACAGAGCGGGTACGGTTGGTCATTGGTCATTTTTGTTCCTCTTCGTCGATCGCGGCCTCCGACATCTATGCCGAAGCAGGCATCGTTCAGGTCTCCCCTGGCTCGACAAATCCTCAGCTAACAGAACGAGGCCTTCAGACCGTCTTTCGGATCTGCGGCCGCGACGACCAACAGGGCACCGCTGCCGCTGAGTACATTCACAGGAACTACCCTAACGCCAAGATCGCAGTGCTCGACGACAAGAGCACCGCAGGCAAGGGTATTGCCGACGTGGTTGAGGCACAGCTTCAGATGTTCGGTGAACAAGTCATTCGGCAAAGCTACGTAGCCGGCGAAAAGGATTACAGGGCCCTGGTCTCAAGAATGAAGAAGGATGGGGTGCGCGTCGTCTATATCGGCGGCTATCATACCGAAATCGGCTTGTTTGTACGCCAGGCATCAGAGGCAGGAGCGGGCCTCGTCGTCATGGCGAACGATCCGTTGATGACCTCTGAATTCTGGGCCATTACCAGCACCGCTGGAAATGGCACGTTGTTTACCTTCATGCCGGATCCCGCCAGGAATGCCAATGCGGCCGGCGTGGTAGCCGGACTCAAAGCTTCCAACCTGTCCGCTGAAGGCTACACGCTTTACGCCTATGCTGCCGTGCAAGCATGGGCAGAGGCGGTGAACCGGACCGGCTCGCTCAATGCTGCGCGCGTCGCCAGCGCACTTCATTCACGGGCGATCGATACCGTGATTGGGCCAGTGCGGTTCGATACAAAGGGAGATAATGCGGTTCCTGGTTTTCTGGTTTACCGCTGGCGCGACGGCCGTGTTGAAACTGTCGAGCAGAACTGATTGGCGTCAACGCCGCCTCCCCAAACCCAAAGTGACACGGATGATGAGACGCCCTCAGGACGTTGGAGCAGCGATACTCGCAAGCTCTCTTATTCTTGCAGCTTTCGTAGCGTTCGTCGCGTTCGTTGCAGCCCTCGCAGAGCTACCTGATGTCGACCTGAACGAGACGCTGCGTCCGACCATAGACAAATAGTAGCCTGTCGCGCTGATCCGGCTCGCGGGCACATGACCTCTGAAGCGGCCATCTACAATGGTGCTAGGTTAGGTGGCATGGACATTTCTGCGGCCAAGCGTTGGGGCAGGCGAAGAAGAGGAGAACGCGAAGCTAACGGTGCTTCTGGTCGAGCACATGCTCGGTGAGGAGGCGCTTCGCCACCTTTTTTCAAAGTAACTGCCGGACCGCCATCTACGCATTCTCGTGACCCAATCACACGTGCAACGTCAGATCCACGCACCCAAAGAGAAACGCACTAAGCCGTCAAATGAGGAACAACACCTCTTTGAGCGCGACGGCACGAAGCAACCAGGGCTCGCCGCCCCATATAATCGGAGATTGATCGAGTGAAGAGTGGCCTTCCTTCAAGACTAAGGTGCGGCATTTTCGACCATTTGGATGACGACGGTCGAGATGCCGCACGACAATATGAAGATCGTCTCAAGCTGGCGGAGGCCTGTGATTCTCTGGGCTTCTACGCTTATCACCTGGCCGAACACCATTGCACACCTCATGGCAGAGGGCCCTCGCCGAACCTGTTTCTATCAAGCCTGGCGCAGCGCACCCGGCAATTGCGCTTTGGTCCGCTCGTCCTGTTGCTCAATCTTTATCACCCATTGCGCGCATTCGAAGAGATCTGCATGCTTGACCAGTTGAGCGGCGGCAGGCTCGAGCTCGGGATCGGCCGCGGCTCCCAGCCGATTGAATGGGGCTATTTCGGCATCAGTGCAGAAACCGCACCAGGCCGTTATACTGAAGCCAGCGAAATCCTGAATATTGCACTGAAGGGACATACGCTATCCTATCAGGGACACCACTTTGAGCTGAGCGAAATACCCTTAACCTTGAGGCCTCATCAACGTCCATATCCGCCGACCTGGATCGCCAGCAATCGGGCCGAGTCGGCGCAGTGGGCCGCTGCAAATGGCGCCAATCTGGCGTGCATAGGCCCCGCCTCTGTTGTCCGGAAAGTTACGGAGGCCTACCGCTCCCAACGCGGCCACAATACAACCGCACATGGCCGCGAGCCATTTCTCGGCCTCGCCCGCATGGTCGTAATTGCTAAGTCTGACCAGGACGCTCATGCGGCGGCCAAAACTGCGTATGGACGATGGCTGGAGAGCTTCAAGTTTCTTTACGACTTGAACGCCATTCCGACGCCGCCCGCCCTTCCGCTGACCTTCGATGCAGCACTTGAGAGCGAATTGTGTGTCGTTGGAACGCCAGCTTCCGTCCGGCAGCTTCTTCTTCAGCAGATGGAAGAGGCAGGTGCCAACTACTTGCTTTGCCAGCTTGCATTTGGAAACCTTCCGCTGGAGGTCTCCGTGTACACGGCAACCGCAATCAAAGCTGAAATTCTCGATAGCTTTGGTGGTTAATGTCTACATTGGGGAATCATAGGCTTGGCAGAGGAGACCGGCGCACTGAGGTTGTCCGAATCTGGTTGCGATTTTGGTTGTCGTTTGCCCTGGGCGCGAAGGCGATCGTCAGCCTCAATGGGAGCGATCAAGCATTCACTTTTTCTGACTGCGCTTCTTCTTACTTCGGCACATGAAACTCTGCTTTCGAAGAGAATTCTTCGTTGTGAGCGCGCTTTGCGCAATGGACTGTCTGCATGGGCGAACTGGCGGCGGTGCCGTCTACGTCAGCAACGGCAAGATTGTCGGGGTCGATGTTGGAAACCTTCGCTATAGTGGCACCTACATCGAGCAGGCGGCCGCATAAAGGGGACTGTCACTTATATGCGCCAACCGGCGGCACGCTTGCAATTGGCGCTCAAGCACCGGCAGACAACAGATGGAGCCTGACGCTCGATTGGCCTGCCAACTTCTCAGATGGGAAGCCACAGGCGCTCATGGTTGAGGTAGTCCGGTACACGTTATACTGGAGAAAATCGGCGATATCTGACCCGCCTGTCGCACGCGGGCCTCGCCGACTGGATCGCCTTTTATAACGAGGAGCGCCCGCACCAGGCACACGGCTATCGCACGCCGATAGCGGTCTGGCGCGCCGGCGCTACAGCCAAGGCTGTGGACATGGTGGACAACGCCGAAGAGGCGTTGCCCACATGCCCACAACCTCAACAACAGACGCAGACAGAGGCCCTCGCGGCCCGATATCAGAAAATCGGAGCGGCGAGAGTTCCAACTAAGAAGGCGGCGTCAGTGGTCCTGCTCCCGGGGTCCACTTCAGTGTTGCGAGCGTTTATCAACTCATCCGCAGGCGGACGCTCTTCGTCCGCTTCGATCTCGCGGGCCTTTTCAATGAAGGCCAGCGATTGCTCAGGGTCATCCTGCATCTGCGGGAGGCCGGAGCTGGTGGATAGTCGCCGTCGAGATTCCACGGCCTTCTCTTCTTACGCACATCGGTGGAGTTTTTGTGGGACCCTCGTGACATCTGGAGTCCAATCTAGACGTATTCGCTGCGATTTTTTGTCTTCTCTATCATGGCCGGTCATCAACGAATCAGCAGGCTCGCCTAAAGGCCCTCAAACTCACTGAACCAAGACTGCGGGAAAACACTAAATAACCCACTTTCGATGTACGCGATGAGATTACTCGTGTACGCGATCCACGAACTGGATGCGTCCCATCAACACTTTCGATTTTACCAATTTCAGCCAAATACCCCATAAGTCGATCGCCGGTTTCCGGAAAGCACATTTCACGAATGTCGTGTGACCATGGATCCTTCTTGCTATCAGCATAGTCGCAGGCCGATTCAAGCTTCTCGTGGCTGCATCCCTAACGACACCCATCAATCTTTGGAATCGAGACGCGTGCGGCGCAAATCCAGTCGGATGGCCAATCGCAACGTCTGGCGCGCAGCGTATCGCGCTGTCGCCTGCCCCTTTGCAATCTTACTAAGGCGCTCCAAGAAGATCGGCTCTCGCGCACACTGCTTGGCCAAAGCAAATGCGTGCGCTGCATAGAATTCGGGCAGTCGAACTGCCCTCTACACCGGTGCGGGCGGGACTTTCCGCCCTGACCAGGCGGGCAGCGTCGACAATCCGCCGCTGTCGCGGCCTTCAGGCAAAGCAGTGCGATCAGCTATCTGACCAGGCTAAGTGCAAGCGACATATCCTCCGGCCAGGACGATGCACTGATGTCGATCGGCGTGATGAGACCAGTCTGGCGATCTTGCTGCCCACGCCCATACGTCGTGTGATCGCGGATTCTCACTCCGCTCGCATGCACAGTACTCGTCGGCGGGCCGCCCCCACATCCACTGCTTACAGACTGACGCCACCCTATCTCATTCTATGCGCCGGCGCTCTTCGACCATATCCCGACGCGGTTATCCCTCGTCTGGCGAGGCCTCCGGTTACGTCTAGATCGCTATGTCAGGCGGCAAGCAATCCCGCAGCAGTTCGGGCCTCGCTTCTCGACTTGCCGTCATCAGCGGTGTCCCCGCTAGCTGGAGTCACTGCCACGGCCCAACGCGCTGGACCGGCTCGACGATCCAATCAAATGACGGGCCATCTACAAGCAGTTCGCAGCGCTCTATACCGTCGATTCCGCCTTTGCGGTCGTTTCGCGGCACATGCCTGCCATCCTCTCCCTTCGGCGACCGTGCGTGCGCACCTTGCCTTGTGCAGCAGCCATTCGTTCTATCGCCGTCTGCCACAACCGTTAATCAGCCTGCTGCCTGCATTTAACCACTTTGGAGCAACACCGTGGAACTTGACCCTTCCAATTCACGCGCAGAGGACCTTGAGGAACGCATCGACCTGCAACTCGACATCGTGGCCGCCCTCATACGCGAAGAAGGCAACGAGCTCGATGCGATCCGACTGCTGAACGCACTCACAAACCAAATGATTACGGCGGAAGTGGAGCTCGGCCAGCTAGGCGATACCAGTACCGGGGGCCGCGCCAGCGACCAGCGAACGACGCGACTGTCGCGAGACCGTGGCGTTTACTACCCAGAAGACCTTCAGGTTTTGGGACGCCTTCTCGATCAGGCCGTGGCAGCATTACCGGCAGTGCTTCGAACTCCCGCAAATCAACTGAAGATCGCGAAACTAATTCTGTCACGTTCAGCAGCAGCCGACTGAGATTTCATTTGCCTTTTTCTGCGGTTGATGGCGCGCTTATCGAACGTCCCTGGGCTGACTGCTGCGGCCGTACGTACCGGGGATCGACGACTTGGCGTCTATGGGCACACCGTCCCGTAAGCGCGCCGGTTCCGCTGGCTTTTCCATATCGCAACTGTTCGCCACCATGCTCGAAAGCTGGAGCCTGCACCGAGAGCAGGAGACCACGCGCAGGGCAGAGCAAAGGACGATGGGCCCCGGACACGTATCAGAAAGCAAACAAGCAGTGTTCGGAAAACGCCACACGCTTCCAGAAACGCTTCTTAGCTTGAGACTGCGAATGGAGCGTAACGATCCATTTTCATTGTGGCTTTAGTCGTGATTGGCATGGCGCCGATTTTCCGATTGCAGGAAGAGCCGCAGTTATTGACCGATGCCGAGCAACAAGAGCGCTGCGGTAACGAAGTCGCGCGACGCGTGCTCGTTTCAGCCGCTTCAGAATTATTCGAATTGCGCCTGGCAATACGACTGCGGGGTCATCGGAACTTCAACAAACATCTATAGATTCATTGAAGCACCGAGAGCAGCTCGATGTCCGAGCGTCCTGCTGCTCTGATGTCTTACTTGCTGGGACAAGCCACAGGCTCTCGGTTAGCTTTGCCAAAGTACCTCCTTGTATCAGGACGTCGTGGAGTGTTGAGATGGATCAGTTCTTACCGGAGCAAGTGCAGATGACAGATGCTATCGTGAGCGTCGCATTTGATAAGGCCTGGCGCTTTGTTGAGAAGGATCCGTTGCTGGCGCATAATCTCAAGACGGTCCTCCACAGCCGGTTGCGCACTTTCCTTGAGTCTTCGATAAGGAAAGGCGAACGGAATACTTTAAATCTGGCAAATGAGGCGATACGCAGCTTGCGGGCTGAACTGGCGCCGTCGACGGAGCAATAAGGCGCTTGAACCTCTACTGCCATATAAGGGGACCTTATGCGGCGGGAAAACAACCGGGGCAGAGCGTGCTCGAGCTGACCTTCCTCCACTCACGTTCAGCCCCGCTGAAGACAAGCACGTTCGCGACGACTGTTGCCTATGCAGCTCTTCTAGTGACCCCAGACCAGTAACCTGGAACCCAGAGCAAGTCGGCGACGGGACGGAACAGCCGCGCAATATTCGCTCGCGCCAGCGGAAACGCCCTAGCGTTTTCTCTCCTGACCTTGGCTCGGCACGAGCTTGCTCAACTTCAAGCGAGAGCCTCGTCAGGCACAGCCGCATCGGCTTCTTGGCATGGTCGATCGAGGTCTTAGCAGAGGAAAATCGTGCTGCACTTATGATAGGTCCGGAGCCAAAGCGATCCAGGCCTGTGATCGATCATCGCCGCATCGCCCATGACTGCAAGCGGCAGCACGGCCCTCCTGCCGGAAGAATGAGCTTTTGCGCGCCCGAGACGTCTTCGATCAGCGGTCTTCATTTGCCGAACTCTCTGAACAGCGAGCATGCACGGGACGTGTTGGCGCAGACTGGCCTTGTCGCTAGTTAGCGAGAGGGAATCAAACACCTCGCAGCATTTCGGCCGAGGCAGTGCATGGCAAGTTGCGCGCGCCACAATCTGACGCGGCGTGCGATTTGACCCTTTTCTTTCGAAGACATGTTGTGCGGCAGTTACAGCAATTCGCGATCATGTTGTTAAACGCACGGCGCTGGGGGCACCGAAAGGAACAACACTCGAATGAAGAATTTTCTGATTCTGACCGCAAGCATCGGCGCACTCAGTGCGGCCGCTCCCGCATTCGGCACGGACCTCGCCGGGCAGCCCGCCCAGGTCAAGGCGCCACCGCTCCGGGTCGCAGCCCCGATTATCGATTGGTCCGGCTACTATATCGGTGTCAATGGCGGCTGGGGAACGAGCCGCAACTGCTGGGATTTCAATGGAGTCACTCCCGAGGGTTGCCATAATTCGACTGGCGGTACCGTTGGCGGCCAGATTGGTTATCGTTGGCACATCTTCAACATGGTCTACGGGATCGAAGGCCAGGGCAATTGGGCCGACTTCAGCGGCTCCAATGTCAGCGCCGCCTTCCCAGCAAACACCATTGGCACCAAGACAGATGCGTTCGGTCTGCTCACCGGCCATATTGGCTACACGTTCAATGCCGTGCTGCTGTACGCCAAGGGCGGTGCTGCGGTGACCAGCAACACCTATCACTTGAACTCGGTGGCTACTGGCACCGAGATTGTAGACAATGATGTGCGTTGGGGTGGCGCGCTGGGCGCCGGTGCCGAAGTCAGCCTCGCGCCCAGCTGGTCAGCTGGCGTCGAGTATTCCCACTTGTTCATGCAGCGCAGCAACGTAAGCTTCCCAGCGGCCGTTGCGGCCGATCGCGTCCACCAGGACGTCGATCTCATCACGGCACGGCTCAATTACAAGTTCGGCCCTGGGTTTGCCAAATAATGATCTCGACGCGGTTGCGTGAATCGGGAGCCCCGACCGCGGTCGGGGTTCTTTCTTCACACGCTGCTTCCCCTTCCGAAGCACCAGGTCCGAGTTCGTCTAAGCAGGGATCACCGGCTGGATGGAACGACGCCGCCTGACCTCAACACGGGCGGACGAGGTCCGTCGATTCAACATCTGATGGCACTTTCGGCGAAGCCGCAAGTACAACACTCCTTGAGGCAAGTCCGAAACCTCTCGCCGCGTG
Organism: Bradyrhizobium sp. BRP19; assembly: GCF_020194195.1. NCBI lineage: Bacteria > Pseudomonadati > Pseudomonadota > Alphaproteobacteria > Hyphomicrobiales > Nitrobacteraceae > Bradyrhizobium > Bradyrhizobium sp. BRP19. Next base: position 121,105 of record NZ_JADYVZ010000017.1, read on the forward strand.
AGGTTGCGGAGCTCCATAAGCATCCATTAACCTGCCAGAAGTTGAAGCAAGATTTAGCACTTGGTGCTCGTTCCATTCGACTGATGAATTCAAAGAAGATTGAGGCGAATTACTATAGTGACCGCCTGAATCCGGCTGGTCGCACCGATCTTTCGCATCGCATTTTTGATATGAAAATTGACTGTATTCTCGCTGATATTCATGATCTTCCCCATTTCCCAAGACAATTTCCCCCCCTTGCGAGCCACCTCAAGCAACTGATTTCCCGCTGCGATAGTGCAACGTTTCTTTCGCAATCATTATCGCGGGGCATCGATTAACCTGCCAGAAGCTGAAGCAAGATTGGCGCTTGGTGCTCGTTCCATTCGACTGATGAATTCAAAGAAGATTGAGGCGAACCGCCATAAGGACCGCTTGAATCCGGCTGGTCGCGCCCAGCTTTCGCATCGCATTTTTGATATGAAAATTGACTGTATTCTCGCTGATATTCAGGATCTTCCCAATTTCCCATGACGATTTCCCCTCTCCCACCCACCGCAAGCAATTGATCTCCCGCTGCGATAGTGCAATTTTTCTTTCGCAATCATTATTGCAGGGGCGAGCGATGTCGCCATAGGCGGTGTGAAACTGCGAGGCCAGCGCGTTGAGATGACCGATGTGATCCTGAGGATCAGCATCGTCGGACGCAGATGCAAACGACACCACGGATACCCGACCCAACGGGCCAAACAATGGCACGCTCATGCCATGCTTCAGGCCCGCCTCTCTCGCCTCGTCCAATACGCGTCTCTCGTCCGGTTGAAGTTGATAGCGGTCGGCGAGTTGGTCCCACAAAAACGGCCGCGATTGCATCGGCGTCCTCCGGATCACCGGATCGATAGTATGGTACTTGTGTTTGAAGTATCGGTCGCACCAGTCCGGCGGCCACTTCACAGCCACAGCCGGAGGTGGATACTCCGCCAGCCGAAGTGGCTCGACGAAGTTGAGAGCGCCGAAAGCGACTTCACTGAACCCTTCCTTGGTGGAACAGCTTACAAGAAGCTCGAACAACGCTCTGAGCGAATGCGTCTGTTTCGCGCATTCGGTGAAGCTAAAGAGATCCATGATGGGCGCCTCAGAACCTCGATCAAGCTCCCTGTCATTGTGTTCGATTGCGTTTGTTTCAGGCGGAGCCAAATTCAAATCCATGACCTGAACCCTTTGGTTTGTTCTTCGTGAAGTCTGAGCGCCACACCCTGCGTCAGATGCCATTCCCGGATTCGTGCCCTGCCGCTGGCTGCGCCGGCATGGTCGTCCCGTCAAACAGCCGAGATACCGCCATCATCCCTGGTCCGAGGCTGAACGGCACGGCGCAATCGAAGCGCCGTTGCACAGGCAAAGTGATTGGTCGAGCTCGCCGATAGCGTACTGGCGAAATCGAGATCACCGGGCGGTCGTCCGTGTTGATGGCCTGGCAGTGATAAAAAGCCCGATGGCCCTGACGACTCAGCTGGCGAGACGAACCAAACAGCACGAGCGGTCACAGGCCCAGCTCTGTTTAGATTGGATGGCGAGAAACCATGGTCCTGTCCGAAAGACGGTTCGCTTTGTCTCGAGGCCAAGCACGAGGACATGCTGGGCACTAAACTCCGCGATACAGGTAAGGTAGAGCACGCCCATGCGGTTGGCGGTGCCGGACTCGACTTGCGCGTTGTCGGTATCGATTCTCTGCTTGCCGACGAAGACAACAGGAGCGTCATTTTTCTTCCCAATCTTGCGAATTGCCATCGCTAACCGTTGGCTGATGCTCCGCCCTATGACGGCCTCGGGGACGCGATCGATGAGCAACACGGAACAGCCGAAGCCATACTCCTCGCCGGCGTCTCAGCGGGTCCGTCCGGCAGGTCCGGCGCAAATGAGTCGAAGGGGCAGAAAATGGCCACGTCAAAGATGCAATGGGAGATACTCGCAGTCGCGAGACCCGCTTGATGCAGAGGACACTTTGCATGCGCATCTCCAGAAGGGAGAGGACCCCGGATCGGATCGCACCAGTCCAGCAAGTGTCATACCAACTGCTGATTTCGCGAAAATCACCGCCGGGACAAGGGCTTGAAAGGCGGCCGGTTGGTCGCAAGGTAAGTGCATTGAAGCAATCATGACATTGGGAGGCAAAGGCGACAGCGCCATTTGCGCGAGCCGCAGCACGAGTAGGGGCCAGGAGATCTTTATCAGTATTCTGGAAAGCTGCGCCAATCTCGTTATCGGCTCGCGCATCGACTAAGTCTGCAAGCCATCTTAGTCCAAGTTCGGAGAAAGTTGGGTTAAGTCCGTCCTTGCAGCGCGCTGCTAATGGAGATTGTCAGGGAAGATGTGCTGAGCGCCAGAAAGTTGCAGTCAATTCGAAATGGGCAAGGATGCGGAGGCGCGGCAATGCGCCCCCTCCGCCACGAAGCTGCCAACATCGCGCCGCACCTATGAAATCAAGCACGCCGAGAGAGTCATCCTTCACCGGTTCTCCGATGAGTTCGACGCCGTTTTACAACAGGAATGGCGCTTGCTGGCGCAATGGTGAGTCGACGCGTCGTTCTTCGATCCCATCTCCATCTGAAACACGCCGAGACCCTCTCACGCGGTCTCGCTAAAGGCTGCTGATAGAGTCAGGCGGTTTGGGGGCGTGAAGTATTGACATTTGCCGCAAACGTTTCAACAGCGAACTGAAGGCGATGATCGCCACAGATCATATACTGACGTACGTAGCCGTCGCTGTGCTTGATTGTTGCTGCCAACCGTCTTGCGGGGAGTCGTCATCAGCTCTCATTCGCGGAAGATGATCTTCAGACCCGATCGGCATATGAAGCGTAAACTTTCTCGATCCAGTGTGAATGGGCTGGAATGCCAGGGCGCGATCCCGCCGTGTAATGATCCCGTGCAAGATCTCGGAGCTGGCTTCTGCCTAGATGGCCTCCAGGCCGCCGCGCGAGAACGATTCCTTGTGACGGGATGATCGACGCTTCACCAGGCGGGCTATGTGAAACAGTGAGAGCTGCTGCTGGTGCACCGGATTGATCGCGAGGCCAATGAGGGGCAACTGCAATTGTGCGCGCTCTGCCGGTTCCGCTAGCCGCAAAGGCGATGTCAAAAAACAAAAGACATCAAGCGCTGAAGCAAAATAGAATACTGCAGATAGTGTCACGTGTGAGATTTCTGGCCGGGCTCGCGTTCGCTATAAGCAGGACCTGCAAGTTGTTGTGAGTTGGCGAGCTGCATTGGAGCCGGAACGAGACGCCGCCGAACCAAGGCGCACCCGACGCACTTTGCCGGGTGTGAAAGTGCGCCGGGCTCGCCCCAACATCATCAGTACATCCGTGATGATGCTCGCGGCAATGAGACAAGTAGCGTGGCGGAATTGAGGCTCATTGCGTTTTGTACTTGAACTTCGAAAATGTTTTTCGTGAGCTGCTGCAAAGGACTTGAATCGCACGCAGCGTCACATTGTACGATCGCGAACTTGGCGCTCTTCATCCAGCAAGCAACGTATTTTCCGTGACACGCCGGCCTTGGACGGGAGACACCGGTCGAATGCTGCGAGCATGCACATCGATTTTTCCACGAAAAGCCAGTTTGAACGTCTCGGGACAGCCTGCCCGCTCTTGATGATGCCTTTAGATCCCTGTCTTCGTCGCAAAACGGCTGCATGTCAGGGAGTACAGAAGCGACGCGCCCTCGGATGAATGATTGACACTGCACACAGCTTAGTCGGAGGACGTCGAGCCGCTTGGGCCGTACTCCTAAGACACGTTCATTCTACCCACAAGACTCCAGATAATCGCCAAGGAGCGACGCTCACTCCCACTGCCGGCCCTAAGGTGGTTGGCAGTGACATCGAGAGCGGGATCAATCTCAAGAACAGTTAGGCGCGTTTGACATAACGCAAAGACACAAGAGAGGGCACCGGTCAGTTTCACGCTGTTTGCGCATGGGAAAGTTAAGCCTTGCAGACCTCCCTCATAAACAAGTATTGCGATGCTCGCCTGCCTTGGTACACCATCTACCCAACCGTACCGGATTTCTCCGCGATGGTCGGTCCCAAGATTTGTGAGACATGGTTGAGGCGGCTGCCGCCGAACGAACCCGTATCGCTCTACCTCCACGTTCCGTTCTGTCGCTCGATCTGCTGGTATTGCGGCTTCCCTACAAGCCTCACTCGCAGCGAGCGTCCGATCCGCAATTATTTGGCGGCGGTGCGGGATGAAATACGCTTGGTCGCAGAGCAAGCGCCGCCCGCTCTGCCGGTGAGCGACGTGCATTTCGGCGGCGGGACGCCGACCACCATTGCGCCGACTGATTTCCTGGGCTTGATGGAACTCCTGCGTCGCTGCTTCGCGTTCAGCAAATCAGCTACCATCGCCATAGAAATCGACCCGCGTGCGTTCACGGCCGAGATGGTCGAAACGTTAGAAGCGGCGGGGATCAGTCGCGCGAGCATAGGCGTGCAAAGCTTCGACCCCGTGGTTCAAAGGGCGGTCAACCGCGTCCAGAGTGAGGTGCAGACGGCTTCTGTCGTCGAAAGCCTTCGCCAGCATGGGATAAGGCGCATCAATTTCGACCTTCTCTTCGGACTGCCACATCAGACGGTGCGGTCCTGCGTGGACTCCGCGCGGACGGCCCTGGCCATGCGGCCAGACCGGCTTGCGGTTTTCGGCTATTCTCACGTCCCCTCCTATATGAAACGTCAGCGCCAGATCGATGAGACGGCGCTGCCGGATAATGTCGCCCGCGCCGAGCAAGCCGCGGCTATTGCAGATACGCTGGTCTCGGCCGGCTACCGCCTGATCGGGCTCGACCATTTCGCCCTGCCCAACGACGAGCTGGCGCTGGCGCAGAAAGCCGGTCAGCTGCGCCGCAACTCCCTGGGTTATTCAGCTGATACCTGCAAAACCGTAATCGGCTTAGGTCCGTCAGCCATCGGCCGTCTGCGTGACGGTTACGTCCAGAACGAGAGCGCAACCGCTTCCTATGGCCAACACATTCAGGCTGGTCGTCTGGCAACCTCAAAAGGCTACTGTCTCTCCCCCGAAGATCGGCTCCGCGCCGCAATTATCGAGCGTCTGATGTGCGATTTGCAGGCCGACGTACCAGCGATCTGTGCTGCTCACGGATTTGATCCGGTTCCTCTTCTCAATTCGGCCGACCGGCTGGGAATGCTTGCCGAAGACGGGATAGTGGACATTGAAGAGGGATTCATTCGGGTCAAGCAGGAACACCGGTTTGTCATTCGTGCTGTTGCTGCCGCATTCGACACTTATCTCGACCGTACCCCCTATTAACTAAGCCGCGCATGTGAGCAGATCCCAAAGATCTAAGCTTTTCTCGACCGAATGATCTGAAGAGGCACCTCCGGCAGACAGGCCAGATTTCGAGGATGCAGCGGCGGTGTCATGACAACAATCTTTCAGATATGGCCTCAAACCGGGAGGGCTGACTAAAAGGAAGCTGATTTGAAGGAGAAGCGCAGCGGATTCCGCCGTTCAGGGCCACGGCTCGATCATGCCGAAAGGGCTCTGCCCCACCTCTCCTTGAGTGCTCTTGATAATGGTGACTGCCTCAGGGCGACGTGCCGTTGGAGACGCCGGCGTCCGCACCAGCTTCGGGAATTTTACGGCTGGAGGCAGCTTTGCGAAGCTATGGTCCACCTCCTCGCGCACAGTTGGACACTCGACCACGCCCGCAGCGTCTCAGGCTCAAGGCTCGGCTATCTTCGGTCCGGCGATCACTGGCGCGCCTCCGACGGAAACAGGTCCATGTGGTTTGGACCGCCCGAAGCGTTTCCTGGCGACGTTCGAAACAGCCCGGGGTGGCGACAAAGGAGGCTCGGAAGCAGCAGAAGGGACAGGTGTTGAACTCTGCAGCGCATCGATCCGCGAAGTCAGCATGGTGATCTGATCCAGGATCCCTTTGAGGACATCCCGCTGGGCATCGATCTGGCGGTTGAGTTCTGCGATCTGATCGCCAGCTTTCTGCTGTGCCCACTTTATCTCGAATAGGGATGCCCTGTCCTCCAGTGACAGGCTCATTGTTGAAGCGACATCCCTGCTTTCCGGCGTCTCGACAGGCTCTTCAAGGTTAGCCCAAAGCCAGGCGCCAGCAGCACACGAGCCGACGAGGACAAGCGGGAGCACCAAGACCGGGAGAATCCGTCTTGACGGCCCGTGCAAGAGCGGGCGCAAGTCTGAAGCGGCCGCATGTTCAATCAAGTCCATTGTTCCTCGCTCAAGATCCCATTCCAGCAGGCTTATTCTGTCGACGCGATCGCCCGCGATGCTCCCGCGCTCCAGGAGCTGCCAGCGTCGACAATAATCAATCTTGGCGAGCTTCCCGATCGGCTGCGCCTGCTCCTATGAAACGCTCCTTCTTAAACGCAACGCGACAATTTGCGCGCGTTCTCCATGATAGCGCCACCAGCGAGCAATGGTTCTCGTCTTCGTCGGCGATGGCGCAGCATTTTCTCATCATTCAGAAGAACCTTGCAGATCGTCTTTTCTTGCCCCGACACGAATGCAAACCGTCCACTGATCCGGCAGTGTGTTCGATGGACTCCCGCCTTACGCCTTGCCTGACCAGCAACTTCATCTGGGACGGGCCACGTAAGCGCAACGGCTGATCGGCCGAGCCGCAATGGCCGATTGGACTGGCAACCATTGCACCTGATCAACTACCAGTTCCGGCAGGTTGTTCGAGATGACGGGCACGTGCCAAGCGTGACCAACGAACGCCGCGCACATCAAGGATTCGGATGCAAGACAAGTTTTGCCGCGCTGACGGCAACCAGCAACTGCTCGCCGATATCCGCCAGAGCTGCTCGATGGCTGATTCGTCCGGTCTCCTGGGCCATCACGTTGGATGTTGTTGTGTGGTTGCCGCGCGCGCAAATTCAAAGGCTCTTCGGCCTTCAAGCCCGCCGATTGTCTCGTGTTTCGCTGACAACGATACCAATGAAGCGCTTCGTGAAGCCACGCCTCTTGCATGGCGAGCCTTGCTTTCGGGTAGCTGCCGTTTGGTCCAGAAAGCCGCCTTCGATGCAGATGCGCGCCACCGCCTGACTCGCAGTGAGCAAGGTGGACATTCGCAATGTTCTGGTGGCCAGGACAGCAAGCCCCGCGCGCTCGTCGTGAGCATTTGCCGAGCCAGCGCTCTCCGCTGGCTCTCGGCGCACCGACGTCATGCACAAGCAAAGTTTCGGACCAGATCATCATCGCGCCGCGAGCTGAGAGGTTCAGGAAGCCTGAGTGGCTCTGTTCGGATAGATCGCGTTCTGGCTCGTCCCCCTCGCCCTCGGACGCGAAAGGACGCCGGCGATGCCGCTTGCTGAGGAGCGCTGGCGACGAAGCGGTCCAGACTGCCGCCGCGGAGGGATTCTGGATTGCTTCGCTGCGCTCGCAATGACGATGTGGAAGCAGGCGCGTGGCACACTCCGCCGGGAGCTCACTCTGGGCCAATCAGGCCGCAGTTCAATCTATTCATGTCCGGCAGACATGGACCCGAACTACGCCATGCGTGATTGCCTTCTTGCGACGACCTCGCCTCGAACATACTCGGCTAGGTCAGCACTTTCTTTCAATTTCAGACTAAGGCGAAAGCAATCTGGGCTTGCTATCGCACTTTCGCTAGCGGCTTGTCTGGTCGGCAATTCCGTACGGGCACAAACCGCCAGCGGACTTGATCCTAGTAACCACCCTGTGGATGAGACCCGCAAAAGAGGAAAGACTTCCGACCGGGCCGCAAAGCTCCCGATCGACCTGGTCCGTCAGGCAATCCGCCCTCCTGCCCCGGCGCCAGCAGCAGGTCCCGGAGTGCCTTTGGAGAAGCGCGGCAATGCGGACAGGGCTGCTCAGACGAGACCGCAAAAAACGATCGATCCCTTCCAAAGGTACGACAATCTGCGTGAAAAAGGGTTGTGGTTCCCCATCCCTGGTCCTGCAGATACGATTGATCAGGACAAGGGGGGCGTTAGATCTGCGCTGGCGGACGTCGGCATCGGCTATATCGGGTGGACACATAACTCCTTTGCAAGCAACCAGCTACCGCATGCAGCCAGAAGCACTATCGCAAACCAGCTCTATATGGGCCAGAATCCGACTTTCGCGTCGGCGAACCTCATGATCGTCACCTACGATCTGAGCCGGTTCGGCATTGCCGACGGACAGATTGTCGTAGGAGCCGAGCAGCAATACTGGACGTGGGATCGCCCAGGGCCAGATCGAGTGGGACTCAATACGCTCGCCTACTACCAGACTTTCTTCGACAGGACACTAGAGCTCAAAATTGGCTACCTCAGAAACCAGAATGAATTCACCGGTACATTGTTCGGAGGGATTACAGGATCGAACATGTCTGCCTTGTTCCAGGCAGGGATGAGCACCAATGCCGCGCCCACGCCGGCGGTCAACTTGAAGTGCAATTTCGACGATCGCTTGTATAACAAGGTCTCCGTCCAGCGCTCAATCAGTCCCGATGGTCCCTATGCCCACATAACGGAGAATCCCACTGGCTTGAACTGGAGCACGGCCAATGCAGGCATCCTTTTCGTCGAAGAAGCCGGCTACAAGAGCAAGGCTGCTCCCGGCTTACCCGACACGTGGCTGCGGGCGGGCATTGGCTTCAACACTAGCCGCTACACGGATTTGGCGGATCCCAAGCAACAAAGGAAGAGCGGAAATAATTTTCACTACATCGCTGCGGACAGGCAGCTCTGGCAGAGTGACGCCCTTGAGTCGCCGTCTCGCGGCATCTACGGCGGCTTTTCCATCATGGGAGCTCCACCTGAGCGCAACAGGATCAGCCGGTATTACGAGCTTCGTCTTTATGCGAAGGGATCTTTTGATAACCGGCCCAGTGATCTGATTGCCCTCGTTGCGACCAACACGGCCTGGAGTACGCTTGCAGTGGATGCTGCTCTGGCTAAAGGCCAGCTTGCGCACCGCGATAGCACAGCAGTCACGGGAACATACATCGCGCATCTCGCTCCGGGGATATATGCAAGCGTCGGACTGTCATACATTCATTACCCGACAAGCATCACACACACGCCCCAAACGGAACACGCGCTCAATCTGTTGGTATCTACGTTGATATTCTTCTGATCATCGCAAGCGCCGTTCTGCTCCGACGTTATCGTGACGCATGGGACCGGACCTTCGCGATCCCCTTGAAGGGACCGGCCGCATCTGCGCTAGACCGTTCGAGGGAAGCAAACTACGTGGAGCAACGACCCAATTTTCGAGGACATTTTCCAGATTGTCTCGCCTTGCATAGACAGCAGGTTCGCAAGGCACGCAACCTACGATGATTTGCGAGAGCCTCCTGATCATGACCTGAGGCCGGCAAACTGGACCATTTTTGGCTAGAGTTGGCGCGGCGTAAATCCCTCGACTGGGAGTGACCTGCCACTGCATTTTCATCCAGCGGCAGTTAGAGTCTCGGGGTTTTGTACGCCAAGTGGCGCGGATGGAGCAACGGACGATCGGCGGAGCTGGTCGGGGTTGCGCAGCCGATCGTCCGTTGCG
>NZ_JADYVZ010000169.1:0-423 GCF_020194195.1 Bradyrhizobium sp. BRP19
CCGCAAGCCGGGCTGATCGCGCTGATGTGCGGCCTGGTGGTCTATTCGCTGCTCGGCACGAGCCGCTTTGCCATTGTCTCGGCCACGTCATCGTCGGCCGCCGTGCTGTTTGCGACGGCGCTCTCGGAGCCCGGCGCCAGCAGTGCGACGGCACTCACGATGGCGGCGGCGCTCATCATCGCGACGGGTGTGCTGTTCATCCTGGCGGGCGCGGCGCGGCTGGGCGGTATGTCGGATTTCATCGCGCGGCCGGTGCTGCGCGGTTTCACGTTTGGGCTGGCGCTGACGATTGCCATCAAGCAGTTGCCCAAGATCCTCGACGTGGCCGTTCATCACAGCGACACGCCCCGCGTGGCGCTCGACCTGATTGCCGGCGCGGCTGGCGCCAACCAGTACAGCACGGCATTGGGCGCCGTCGCACTC
>NZ_JADYVZ010000170.1:0-423 GCF_020194195.1 Bradyrhizobium sp. BRP19
ATCCTGGGGCCGATGCTCGGCACCATCATCCTGACCATCCTGCCCGAGATCGCCGCGCCGCTGGCGGCCTGGTCGACGTTCCTCTACGCCGTGCTGCTGCTGGTGATCGTGCTGGTGATGCCGGGCGGCATCGCGGCGCTGCTGGATTTCCGCAACCGCCGCCCGCTCGCCAGCAACCGCGCCATCGTGCCGCGTCCGGCTGTTCTCGCCGACATCGTGCGCCGGCGCAGCGGCGGCAAGCACCTGAGGCTGCGCGGCATCGCGCTCAGCTTCGGCAATGTGAAGGCGATCGACGGCCTCGACCTCGACGTGGCGCCCGGCGAGATCCACGGCCTGATCGGCCCGAACGGCAGCGGCAAGACCACGACGCTCAACGTCATCTCGGGCTATTACGCCGCCAAGGCCGGCACGATGACCCTAGGC
>NZ_JADYVZ010000171.1:0-423 GCF_020194195.1 Bradyrhizobium sp. BRP19
CCGTGAGCCTGTTTAACGCCGGTGCCGGCCGCTTCCTGGCGCTGGAGCTGTCTGCGCTGGAAGCTGACGGCCGCGGCAAGATCGTCTCCAGCCCGCGCGTGGTCACTGCCGACAACATCAAGGCGCTGATCGAGCAAGGTACTGAGATTCCGTACCAGCAGGCGACGTCTTCCGGTGCGACTTCGGTGTCGTTCAAGAAGGCCAACCTGAAGCTGGAAGTGACGCCCAAGATCACGCCGGACGGCAACATCTTCCTGGATGTGGACGTCAACAAGGACAGCGTAGGTATCCAGACCACCAACGGCTTCGCCATTGACACCAAGCACGTGCAGACGCAGGTGCTGGTCGAGAATGGCGGCACGGTCGTGATCGGCGGTATCTACACGCAGAACGAGCGGACCGACATCAACAAGGTGCCGCTTC
>NZ_JADYVZ010000172.1:0-422 GCF_020194195.1 Bradyrhizobium sp. BRP19
CGCGGGGCGCTCGGGCCGGCCGCTGTTCGACAGTATTTTGGTGTTTGAGAACTATCCGATCGATCAGGCCCTGCGCGGGCAGAACGACAATAGCCCGCGCATGGGGCGCGTCGCACAGATCTCGATCACGAACTATGCCTTGACGGTGGCGGTGTTCACTAAGACAGACGGCATCAATCTCGGCTTCCGTTATGATCGCAGCCGCTTCGACGAGCGGCAGGTGAGGCGTCTGCAGGCAGGTTTGGCACGTCTGCTCGCGGGAATCGCGCGCGGCGCGGATCGTCCGCTCGGCGAACTCAACGGCGTCGGTCCGGAGGAGACGCGGCGGATCCTGAACTGGAATGGCGGAGCTGATGAGAGTGTTCCTTCCGCGTTCAATGGCGGCATCGTGGCGCAGATCGAGGCACGCGTCGCTGATGCAC
>NZ_JADYVZ010000173.1:0-421 GCF_020194195.1 Bradyrhizobium sp. BRP19
ACAGATCGTGCAATCAGTCGCGGTCGCGATCGACGCGGCCGGGCGCGGTGTGATCCAGGCGGTGGAGCGTTCTTGAAATGGACTCTCATTTGGGACTATGTGCTTAGTTGGAAGGGACTGCTGCGTTGGATGGACGGGACGCTTGATGAGAAAGATTGAGACACAAGATCGACGCGGCAGTGAAGGCAAAGGTCGCCCGGGAAGCCGCGGCGGGAGCAGGCGCCGGTGGCCGATCTGGCAAGCGCTATGAGGCTCACGTGAACAAGAGCTATGCCTGCAAGAAGCAATTGCTGGAGCAGGCGGCGCGCGCCTTTGATGCCGGTGTAGGGCACGGGAGCGAGGAAGCGCGCGAACGCGAAATCGAGAAGCTGCCCGCTAAGATTGGACAACCGACAGTCCGGCGCGATTTTTCCATAGCTAT
>NZ_JADYVZ010000174.1:0-421 GCF_020194195.1 Bradyrhizobium sp. BRP19
AAGCTCATGATCGATGGAGTCCCTTCGGCGGCCTTCAGCGCGACCACGCTGCATCCGATGAGGCGGTGAGCCTCAGAGGATGTCGACGAGTGTGAGCTCGTAGACGGTCGTGTTGGAAATGGCCCGGAGGAAGAAGGATGTAAAGGCTTGGCATCGCTGCTAATTCGGCGCTTTATCCCCTGGATCGCCGGCATAGACACGGAATCAGGGGGGTCTCCAGGGACGTCTGGAGGCGCGCCGGGCAACGAATGGACGCCTCAGTGGCGGCTCGACCAACCAGTTCGGCATTGCCGATCGCTGCAGCTTCGGTGGCAGCGCCGGGGGGGTACACTGTCAGCTTGATGAGATTGTCGCATGGGCGCACTCCTTGGACTGACCTCGGTAGAGTGTCGCGTGGATCCGGGGTCGGAATAGATATGGA
>NZ_JADYVZ010000175.1:0-420 GCF_020194195.1 Bradyrhizobium sp. BRP19
GCGGGAAAGGCCGCGGCAAGCCCGTCGAGCGGAAGACGCCCCTCCTCGTCGGTGCGGACCGGCTCGTAGGCCGCCCCGGCACAGACGCTCGCCCCGGCGGCCTCGTACAGGTAGATGTCGGACTCGTCGCCGACGATGACCTTCGCGCCGCGTGGCACCTGGGCCATGATCGCGCACAGGTTGGCCATCGTGCCGCTCGGCAGGAAGCAGGCCGCCTCCTTAACGGTCAGCTGCGCGCTCGTCTCCTCCAGCGCACGGACGGTCGGGTCCTCGCCGTAGACGTCGTCACCGAGCGGGGCGCTCGTCATCGCGGCGAGCATCTGCTCCGTCGGCAGGGTGAAGGTGTCACTGCGCATCTCGATCATGCGGGTACCGTCACTTTCTCGTCAGCCGCGGCGGTACCGTCCGACGCGGGAGTCA
>NZ_JADYVZ010000176.1:0-420 GCF_020194195.1 Bradyrhizobium sp. BRP19
CTGATCGAGAGTTGCGACATCCTGCTCGACGGCCGCGACATCGATGCGGCGGATTGTCCGCCCTTGGATTTGGCCACCATCAGGCAGAGGCATCCGGGCCTGATTCATCTGGAGGCTGACTGGTTCGACGATGTCGGTCCCTACGCCAATTTTGCCGCAACCGACTCGACCATTCGCGCGCTGACCGGCCTGATCAAACTGGTCGGTCCGATCGAAGGGCCGCCGATGCACGCGCCGGATTTCCAGACCGGAATTCTGGCCGGACTCTGGGGCTTTATCGCTGCATCTTCGTCGGTGCTGGGTCGGATGCAGGATGGGCGCGGGCGCGCGAGCCGCCTGAGCATCTTCGAATCCGCCATCGCCGTCACCGAATACATCATGTTCGAGTCGTTCTCGCGCGGCGACGTCATGCGACGGATC
>NZ_JADYVZ010000177.1:0-419 GCF_020194195.1 Bradyrhizobium sp. BRP19
CCGAAGACTGCGGCCGCGGTGATGTCCTTGGCCAGATGAGTGCATTCAAGCCAGATCAGATTGAGCATCAAGGGCGGCAGTTCGCGCGCCTGCTGCATATTCCTGCAGCGCGCCTCCGCGCCTTCCATGCCCCACCACTGCTGGGCGACCGTCACGACCTTGCGGAAGCTGCGCAAGGTGCCTGACGCCTTGGCGCGATCGACCCTGGCGAGCAGCGCGCAATGGTTCAGCCAGTTCAGCCCGGCGATGATGGCGATTGCGACGTCGTCGACCGCGCGTCCCGTGAAGTCGATAACCGTGTCCTCGTGCGGTTGCTGGCGCAGGAAGCCATCGATCATCTCGGCCTGCCGCGAAGGCTCCGTCAGCAGAGCGGAGTCGCGCCCCGGGATCATGGTCAGATAGCGCATGCCTTCCAGGCG
>NZ_JADYVZ010000178.1:0-419 GCF_020194195.1 Bradyrhizobium sp. BRP19
CCTGATTGACGATTGCGGTGCCAACGACGACGCCGTCGGCCGAAGCACCGATGATCTTTGCGTGTTCAGCCGTTTTGACGCCGAAACCGACGCAAACGGGCAGATCGGTATGGTCCTTGATGCGCTTGACTGCGCCCGAAATCAGCGACGGATCCGGCAAGGCGGAACCGGTGATGCCGTTCATCGAGACATAATAGACGAAGCCCGACGTATTCCTCAAAACGGTCGGCAGGCGCTTTTCATCTGTCGTCGGTGTGGCCAAACGGATGAAATTGATACCCTTCTTCAGAGCCGGGATGCAGAGCTCGTCATCCATTTCCGGCGGCAGGTCGACAATGATGAGGCCATCGATTCCGGATGTCAGCGCATCATCGAGAAACTTTTCGACGCCGTAAATATAGATCGGGTTGTAGTAGCCC
>NZ_JADYVZ010000018.1:0-127259 GCF_020194195.1 Bradyrhizobium sp. BRP19
GGCAGCCACAAACTGCTCTGGGTGGGCTCGATCCGATCGCCAGCGGCCTGCCGGGGTTGCAGCCCCGGCAGGCCATTCCTCTCGGAACACCCCAATCAATATCCGATTGCGCTATTACAAGGGTGGGCAAAGACGCGCTCTTTGCGCGGCGTGCCCACCATTGCTGCCGTCACCCGGAGATGGATGGTGGGCACGCATCCGCCTCCGCTCTTCGAGCGGCAGCGGATGCTTTGCCCACCCTACGCAGGCAGTCTTATGACGGAGTTAGAGCTTCAGCTCCGCCGTGGCCTGATCGAGCCAGATCTTCGTCGCCTCGTCCAGCGCCGGCCGCACGTCGTCCCTGACGCGCGCATGGTACGCGTTCAGCCAATCGAGCTCGTCGCGGCTCAGCATCGCGACATCGATCAGACGGCGGTCGATCGGCGCCAGGGTCAGCGTCTCGAACGCGTTCATCGGCTTCTCGGCACCCTTGATGTCGGCGGCGACGACCAGCTCGAGATTCTCGATGCGGATGCCGAAGCCATCGGTCTTGTAGTAGCCGGGCTCGTTCGACAGGATCATGCCGCGCTTCAACGGCGTGGTGCCGAGCTTCGAAATTCGTGCCGGTCCTTCGTGCACCGAGAGATAGCTGCCGACGCCGTGGCCGGTGCCGTGCTCGAAATCGAGCCCGACGGCCCAGAGATATTGCCGCGCCAGCGTGTCGAGTTGCGCGCCCGTGGTGCCGTCCGGAAAGACGGCGCGCGCGATCGCGATGTGGCCGCGCAGCACGCGGGTGAAGCGGTCGCGCATCTCATCCGTCGGCTCGCCGACCGCCATGGTGCGCGTGACGTCGGTGGTGCCGTCTTCATATTGCGCGCCGGAATCGATCAGCAGGAGATCGCCGGGCGCGATCCGCCGGTTGCTCTTGCGGGTGACGCGGTAATGCACGATGGCGCCGTTCGGGCCGGTGCCGGAGATGGTCGGGAACGAGACGTCCCTGAGCGCGCCGGTGTCGCGGCGGAAGGTTTCCAGCGCCTCGACCGCGTCGATCTCGGTGAGCTTGCCGCTTGGCGCCTCGCGATCGATCCATGCGAGGAAGCGCGCCAGCGCCACGGCGTCGCGCAAATGAGCCGTCTTGGTGCCCTTGATCTCGGTCGCGTTCTTGACCGCCTTGAGCAGTGCAACCGGATCGCTGCCGCGCACCGGCTTGCCGCCGGCCCCGCTGATCAGGCGGCTGAGTGCGTCGGCCGCTGTGGCATTGTCGAGCGCAATGGCCGCACCGCTCTTGGCCAGCGCCATCAGCGTCGGCGCCATGGCGTCCGGTTCGCGCACGTCAGCGGACTGCTCGAGATGGTCGCGTGTGAGGTTGGAGAGCTTGCGGTGGTCGATGAAGATGGTGGGACGGCCGTCCTTCGGCACCAGCGCGTAGGACAGTGGCAGCGGCGTATGGGCGACGTCGGCGCCGCGGATGTTGAAGGTCCAGGCCACCGCGTGGCTGTCCGACAGCACCAAGGCATCGGTGCCGAGCTTGGCGATGTCGGCCCTGATCTGGGTCAGCTTCTCCGCTTCAGTGATACCGGCGTGCTGAAGGCTGTGCACCGCGACGGGGGCGATCGGCGGCTGCGGCCGGTCCTGCCAGATCGCGTCGATCGGATTGCTGTCGACCGCGACCAGCTCGGCCCCGGCCTTGGTGCAGGCGGCGGACAATCGCTCGGCTGCCGAAAAAGTGTGCAGCCACGGATCAAATCCGAGGCGGTCGCCGGCTTTCAGATGCGCCGCCACCCAGCTCTCCGGCGGCGGGTCGATCAGCGATTCCACTACCCATGCCTTGGCATCGACCTGCTTGGCCGCCTGCAGCGTGTAGCGGCCGTCGACGAACAGCGCAGCCTCCTGCGGCAGAACCACTGCTAGTCCCGCCGAGCCGGTAAAGCCGGTCAGCCAGGCGAGCCGCTCTTCCGATGGCGGCACATATTCGTTCTGCTGCTGATCGGCACGTGGCACGACGAAGCCGGTCAACTTGCGACGGGCAAGTTCTTCGCGAAGTGCGGCCAGTCGTGCCGCCAACGCGACGCCGGCCTCCGGCTCCTCGAATGTCTGGAAGTGCGCTTCGAACATGGTGGATCACTTTAGGATCATGGAGATCAGTCCGCAATGTAGACGCATTTGCGTCGCATCTGGCTGGCATGGACTGTGCTTGAAATAGTTCCATTCGAATTGAGTGGAGTAAAGGATGCGGCAGTTGCGCTTCGTCCGGATAACAGGGAAATTCGAGCGGGTGGTTCATCTCAACGGCGAGGGGACACACAATGCCAGCGTTCACCTTTGAGAAGATTTCGCCTCCGGCGCGCCGCGCTCCGATAGCGGCAGTACCGAAGAAGCCGCGCGGCCTCATCAGCCAGATGATCGACCGTTTCGCCGAGCGCCGCGCCAAACGCGCCTTGCGGGGCAAGCGCGCGTCACGCCGCGACGAGAAGCCGGCCGAGTAGCGCGGCGAGGGAGCGCACCGCCGTCGCGACGCGGTTAGTTCATCCCACCTTCCTCAGCAGCAGACTGCTCCACCCCTCGATGCGCAGATGCTTCACCGGCACGAGGCCGCGGGCGCGGTAGGCGGCGATCACGGCGGGCGCCTGGTGCGTCAAGAGGCCGGAGAGGATGACGGGGGCGCCAGGCGCAAGGTGCCGCGTCATCGGGCTCGCCAATTGCCGCAACGGATTGGCAAGGATATTGGCGAGCACCAGGTCGAACGGGCCTGCACGCGCAAAATCTGGCGCGGCAAAGCCGGTCGCGCGGATCACCCGCACATGGTTGCCAACTTCGTTCAGCGTGGCGTTCTCGGCGGCCACCCGGACCGATGGCGGATCAATGTCGGAAGCGAGCACCGCGCGATGCAGCGCCTTCGCCGCCGCGATCGCCAGCACGCCCGTGCCGGTGCCGAGATCGAGCAGGCTCCTTGGGCGGGAGCTCTTCAGGACATGGTCAAGCAGAAGTAAACAGCCGCGCGTCGTGCCATGGTGACCGGTGCCGAAGGCGAGCGCCGCCTCGATCTCGATGGCAAGCTTGTTCGGCGCCACACGGTCGCGATCGTGGCTGCCGTGCACGACGAAGCGGCCGGCCGGCACCGGGACCAGATCTTCAAGGCTGGCTTTGACCCAGTCCTTGGCTTCGACAGTGTCGAAGACGAGCGTCGCCGCGATCTCATTTCCTGCTGAAGTTGCAACGAGTTCGCGCAGCCATGCCTGATCGGGCGCTGCGGCGAAATGCAACGTGACGTCCCAGCGTCCGTCAGGCCGTTCGAACGCGGCGACCGCCGCATCGCCGTCGAAAAAGACCTCGGTGAGCACGTCGACGACGCGCTTGGCGTCGGCTTCGCTGCCAATCGAAAAGCTGGCGCGATAGGTCGGGGAAGGCTGCATTCAGGGTTCCGTCGCGTTCAATTTTTGGAACTTTTGCTGCCCAGTTTTCGGACAAGTTGAGGTTCCCGTATTAACGCGCCTGCAGTGTGTGGCCCGTATATTTTCGGATGTACAAGCAAGTCCACGCAGCTTTGAATTGAAACGGAGGCGAGTCTTGAAGCGCATGATTCAGAAGTTCTGGTCGGATGAGTCCGGTGCAACCGCGATTGAATACGGCCTGATCGCCGCGGGTATCGCCCTGGCGATCATTACCGTGGTGAACGGCCTGGGCACCACCATGAACGAGAAGTTCACTTCGATTAGCACCTCCTTGAAGTAATTTCCGCCGCCATTTTCCAGCGGGGGCTATTTTCTTCAAAGGCTGTTTCTGATCACCGCCCGCTAGGGGTCTCCCCTGGCGGGCGAGGTCGTTTTTGCCGCCCGACTTCACAGCTTATCCGCCTGCTTGTCCGGACTTTGTCCACCACTTTTCCCCTGATCGCCCCGCCGATTTCCCACCGGCTTTCCCCAGGATCGCTCCTGGCCGTATCGCCCAGGCCTCCTCTGGCCGCTCACAGGCCTTTCGACAGCCTGTCCACAACCAATCCACAGCCCTATCCACGGCTTCCGAACAGGGCGCGGTGATCCCGCAGGATGGCCTGCGCGGCGTTATGGCCGGGCGCGCCGGTCACGCCGCCGCCGGGATGGGCGCCGGATCCGCAATGGTAGAGGCCTCTCAGCGGCCCGCGATAATCGGCGTGGCCCAGCATCGGCCGCGCCGAGAACAGCTGGTTCAATGTCAGCGCGCCGTGGAAGATGTCGCCGCCAAGCAGCCCGAATTGCCGCTCGAGATCGAGCGGAGACAGGATCTGACGGCCGAGCACGCTTGCCGCAAATCCCGGCGCGTACTTATCCACCGTCGCGATCATGAGATCGGCGACCTCGTGGCGATGGTCATCCCACGACTTTCCATCGGGAAGCCCTGGTGCGACATGCTGGCAGAACAGGCTCGCGACATGCTTGCCGGCCGGGGCCAGCGTGTCGTCGAGCGTCGAGGGGATCAGCATCTCCACCACGGGCTCGCGGCTCCAGCCCTGCGCGCGCGCGTCGAGCCAGGCACGGTCCATATAGCCAAGGCTCGGCGCCAGGATGATGCCGGAGGTGAGGTGATCGCCCTCGCCTGAGAGCGCCGTGAAGGAGGGCAGGCGGTCCAGCGCCACATTCATCCGGAAGGTGCCGGAGCCGTTCTTCCAATGCCGCATTCGGGCGAGGAAGTCCGCAGGCAGAGCATCGGCCGCGATCAGGCGCGTGTAGAGCAGCTTTGGATTGACATTGGCCGCGACATATTTCGCGCGGATCGCAGAGCCGTTCTCCAGCACGATTCCGACGGCGCGGTCGCGCTCGACGATGACCTCGCGCACACCGGCATCCGTGTCGATCACGACGCCACGGTCGCGTGCCGCGCGCGCCATCGCCTGCGTGATCGCGCCCATGCCGCCGATGGCGTGGCCCCACACGCCCTTCTTGCCGTTCACCTCCCCGAACGCGTGATGCAGCATCACATAGGCCGAGCCGGCGGCGTAGGGGCTGGCATAATTGCCGACGATGGCGTCGAAGCCGAACAGCGCCTTGACCAGATCGTGCTCGAAACGTTCGTCCAGCATCTCGCCGGCCGAGCGCGTGAACAGATCGAGCAGGCTGCGGCTTTGTTCCAGCGTCAGGCCGCGCAGAATGTTGGCGCTCTGCAAAGCGTTCACGGCCTCGCGGACCGCGTTGGTGCCAAAGCTGTCGAGCAGGTTCGGCGGCGCGCGGAGCACGAACCGCCTGAGCACGTCGGCAATGCCTTCCAGCTCGCGCGCGAAGCCGTCGAGCGCTTCCGCATCATGCGCGCTGAGCCGCGCCACCGAGGCTTTCGTTCGTCCCTCGCCGGTGAGGAGATAGCTGCCGTCCGGCGCGGGCAGAAAATTCTGCGCACGCCGCTCGACGATGCGCAGGCCCTGCTCGGCAAGCTTGAGGTCACGGATCACCTGCGGATTGAGCAGGCTCACGGTGTAGGCGGCGACAGAATTGCGAAAGCCGGGGTGAAACTCCTCCGTCACCGCGGCACCGCCGACCACCTTGCGCCGCTCGACCACGCGCACGCGCAGGCCCGCCATAGCCAGATAGGTCGCGCAGGTGAGGCCGTTATGGCCCGCGCCGATGATGATGACGTCGGTATCTGTCATGAAGAATGCGAGGCCCGGTCTACTGTCATTCCGGGGCTCGCGAAGCGAGAACCCGGAATCTCGAGGTTCCGGGTTCGATGCTTTGCATCGCCCGGAACGACCCTCTTATATCAAGCATTCCTTGCTGCAACATCACGCCACACTTTATTGCCCGTCCAGGCGCCTTGTGCTCCATTGCGCGCGATCCGGCGCCCGCCGGGGTTTGAGCCGGAGCATTCATGGATTCGATCGTGCAACCCGCCGCCACGGAGCAGCCGTCGTCGTCGCGCAACCGGCTGCTGCTGACGGTCTACACCGCTGCGATCTTCGTCAGCGCGCTGCTGCTGTTCTCGGTGCAGCCGCTGTTCACCAAGATGGTGCTGCCGCGGCTCGGCGGCTCGCCGGCGGTGTGGTCGGTGGCCATGGTGTTCTTCCAGTCGCTGCTGCTGGCCGGCTATGCCTATGCGCATCTGCTGATGCAGGCGCGGAACCGGATCGTCCCCGTCGCGGTACATCTGGTGCTGCTGTTCGCCGCCTTCGCCACGCTGCCGCTCGGCATCGCCTCCGCCTATGGCGAGCCGCCGGCTTCGGGCTACGCAGTCTGGCTGCTCGCCCTGTTCGCGGTCTCGATCGGGCTGCCGTTCTTTGCGCTCGCCGCGAACAATCCGCTGCTGCAGGCCTGGTTCGTCCGCACCGGCCATCCGGCCGGGCACGATCCCTATTTCCTCTACGCCTCCTCCAATGTCGGCAGCTTCCTCGCGCTGTTGTCCTATCCGTTCCTGCTGGAGCCGATGTTCACGCTGCAGATGCAGAACCGGTTCTGGACCGGTGGCTATGGCCTGCTGATCCTCCTCATCGGCGCCTGCGGCGTGCTGTTGTTGCGTTCGCCGAAGTTGGCGCTGACCGACACGCGGGCCGAGGACGTGAATGCACCCGCGCCCGGCCTCTTGACGCGGCTGCGCTGGATCTTCCTCGCCGCCGTGCCATCGGGCCTGCTCATCGCCGTCACCGCGCACATCTCGACCGACGTCGCGGCGGCGCCGCTTTTGTGGGTGCTGCCGCTGTCGCTTTACCTCTTGACCTGGGTCGTCGTGTTCCAGTCGCGGCCGCTGCTGCCGCACAAATGGATGCTGATGCTCCAGCCGGTCGCGATTGCGGGCGTCGTCGTCCTGCTGGCTTTCGGCGGCGAGCAGAACCTGCTGCTGACCCTCGGCGGACATCAACTCTGCTTCTTCGTCATCGCCATGGCCTGCCACGGCGAGCTGGCGCGGACGCGGCCTGCCGCCAAATATCTCACCGGCTTCTATGTCGCGTTGTCGTTCGGTGGCATGGTCGGCGGCTTGTTCGCGGGGCTGGTTGCGCCCTTCACCTTCTCGTGGATCGCCGAATATCCGATCCTGATCGCGCTTGCCGCGCTGTGCCGTCCGTCCGGGAATGAGCGGCTGGCCGCAATCGTCACATGGTACTGGCTGGCGCTCGCCGCGCTCGCGGTGGCGCTCATCGCGCCGTCATATACGACCGGTGGCCTCTCGACCTGGTTCGAGGATCATCGTGTCTGGGTCGCCGGCGCCGTCGGCGTGCTCGCCGCGCTGCTCGCGCTGATCCTCAATGCCGGGCGCTGGAAGATCTTTGCCACCGTCGTGCTGGCGCTGGCGTTGATCCGCGTCTATCCCGCGGACGAGGGCCGCGTCACGACCGTGCGCAGCTTCTTCGGCGTGCACAAGATCGTGGTGACGCCGGGCGGTTATTTCCACGTGCTGATGCACGGCACCACCATTCATGGCGCCGAGCGTTTCCGCAACAATGACGGCACGCCTGTTGCCGGCCGGCCCGAGCCGATCACCTATTACCACAAGGACGGCGGCATCGGTCAGGCCGTCAGCGCGATCCGCGAGCGCAAGGGCGCGCCGCTGAAGGTCGCCGCGATCGGCGTCGGCTCCGGCACGCTCGCCTGCGCCGCCGAGCAGGGGGAGGACTGGACCTTCTTCGAGATCGACCAGTCCATGGTCGATGCGGCGCGTGATCCCAGGAATTTCCGCTACATCTCGAGCTGCATGCCCGACATGAAGCCCGTCATCGGGGATGCGCGCCTCACCTTCGCCAAGGAGCCCGACGGCGCCTATGATCTCGTCATCGTCGACGCCTATTCGTCCGACGCGATCCCGATCCATCTTGCGACCGAAGAGGCGATGAAGATCTACAAGGACAAGCTCGCGCCGCACGGTGCCGTGGTGATGCACGTCTCCAACCGGCATCTGGACCTCGAAACCGTCGTCGTCGGTATCGCGGACGCCAATGATCTCAAGAGCTGGGTCTTCAACGAGGATTCCGGGCGCGATGGTGACTACATCTTCTCCACCGACGTCGTCATCTCCGCGCGCGAGGAGGCCGACATCGGCAGGCTCGCGTCCTCCAAGCAATGGGAACAGACCGAAGCCGACGACAGGGTGCGGGTCTGGACCGATGACTATTCGAACATCCTGGGCGCGCTGTATCGGCGTTGGAAGGACGGCGAGTAGGGCTCTCTTCGTAGCCCGGATGGAGCGAAGCGCAATCCGGGGGCGCTCCCGGCGTGGTACTGTCCCGGATTTCGCTGCGCTCCATCCGGGCTACGAGGCATCGCAACTACGGCGCCACGGGCGTCCCCACCGGCAGCGCAATTCCCTTAGCGCCGGCCACCTCTCGTAATAGATCCGGCCTGTCCGAGATGATGCCGTCGACGCCGAGCTCGATCATGCGCGTCATGTCCTCGCGCTTGTTCACCGTCCACACCACGACGCGCAGTCCGAGCGCGTGGGCCTCGGAGACCAGAGGCGCGGTCACGTCGCCGAAATAAGGCGACCAGATCGCGCCGCCCGCAGCCTTGATCGTGCGCGGCAGCGAGCCGGCGTGATCGGCCGGGTTGAACCCCGCCGTCCAGTTTGTCGCCTTGTCGAGCGCTACCGTCGGAGCCAGGCTGCGCTGGATCGTCAGGTACGCGGTCGGGATGTTCGGCGCCTGCTGCTGGACGCGACGCAAGGTTCGCCAGTCGAACGACTGGATCATGACGCGATCGGAGACTCCCTCGGTCTCGATCACCCCGAGCAGCTTCGCGACGAATTCTTGCGGATCAAGCGTTTCATCGGGACGGTTCGGATCGATCTTGGTCTCGATGTTGAAGCGCACTTGCCTGTTGCCGGACTTGCGCACCAGCGCGAACAGCTCGCGCAAGGTGGGAATGCGAGTCCCCGGGACGGCACGCTGGCCCGGAAATTGTTTCGCATAGGCACTGTCCGGCCGAATCTGGCCGACGTCATAGGTCCTGATCTCGTCGAGCCGCAATTTCACGAACGGCGTGCCGGGCGGAGCGATGTAGGCGCCATCGGGCCGCCGTGCGAGATCGGGATTGAGCCCGCGCTCATGCGCGACGATCACTTCGCCGTCGGCGGTGACGCCGACGTCGAGCTCCAGCGTGTCCACGCCCATCGTCAGCGAATGGGCGAAGGCGGGCAGGGTGTTTTCCGGCAGCAGCGCCCGCCCGCCGCGATGCGCCTCGAGGTCGAAGGCCAAATCAGATCCCATGGCTTGTCCGGCAGTGAGCAGCGAGAGCAGCACCGGGATTGTCGTGGCACGTGATGGCATGGTGCCTCGACGGTCAAGGGCGGTTGATGGTCGCCGCGTCAGTTCTGATAGTAGTAGCCGCGCGGCTGATAAACCTGCCGCGGCTGCGGCTGATAGTAATAGCCCTGCTGGCCGTAGCCCTGGTCGTAATAGGGCCGCGGCTGCTGCTGATAGACCTGCGCGTCGTAGAGCGGGCGGGTGGCCGAGCGCGGCGCCGGATAGCGCGCGCCGGTGTCGCTGCCGTCGGCCGGGTAGATGTAATTGTCGTCCTGCGGCATGTAGCGCCGCGCGGGCTGCGCCGGCGGGGTCAGGTCCACGGGGGCGCCGGTGGTGGCGTATTGGTCTTCGGCCGGCTGCGGGGCGCGGGCCACCGCAGTGTTGTTGCGGCCGCGCGGATTGCGCGCCAGCGCCACCTGTGCCGAGCCGGTCAGCGTCACCGTGGTGTTGAGCACGCCCTGCTGCTGCACCAGCGCATAGAGCGTCGAGGCATTCTGGCGCGACAGGCGCACGCAGCCATGGGATGCCGGCGAGCCGAGCCGGCCGACCGAGTCCGTGCCGTGGATGGCGTGCCCGACCTTGGTGAAGAAGATCGCGTGCGGCATCGGCGCGTCGTCGAATTCCTTGGAGTAGTGATCCTCTTCCATGCGGAAGGCCCGGAAGGCGCCGTTCGGCGTCTCGCGCGAGGGGAGGCCGGTCGACACCGGCCAGCGGTAGCGCGCGACCCCGTCGACGGCGACGGTCATCTGCTGATTGTCCTTGTCGACGGTGATCTCGACCTTGGCCTGCGCGGTGCCCGCGCTCATAAGCATCAGGGACGTGAAAGCAATAAAAAACGAACGCATCTGACTTCTGGCCTCCGGCCTGTTCATGCTTAGCGCCGCGGCTCTCCGTCCCCCGGCGTGCATTATGCCTGCAGCCCGGCGTTGGTTCCAGCGGCCAGCCTGTCCATCGTTAACGTGATGGCAGGCGTAAGCAAGGCCGCTTTGTGCCGCGCCGGCCGGCGGCGCTGACATTTTCGCGAGCGCCGCGTGGTCAGTTCTTGAGCCGGTATCCGGTTCGGAAAATCCACCAGATCACGACCAGGCAGATCACCAGGAAGGCCAACGTCATGCCGATGCTGACGGACACGCTGACGTCGGCGATCTCGTAAAAGCTCCAGCGGAAGCCGGAGATCAGATAGACGACCGGGTTGAGCAGCGCGACCGTGCGCCAGGTCGGCGGCAGCATGTCGATGGAATAGAAGCTGCCGCCGAGGAAGGTGAGCGGCGTCACCACCAGCATCGGAATCATCTGCAGCTTCTCGAATCCGTCGGCCCAGATGCCGATGATGAAGCCGAACAGGCTGAACGTCACCGCCGTCAGCACCAGGAAGGCCAGCATCCAGACCGGATGCTGGATATGCAATGGAACGAAGAGCCCGGCGGTCGCCAGGATGATCAGGCCCAGGATGATCGACTTGGTGGCGGCGGCGCCGACATAGCCGAGCACGATCTCGAAATAGGAGATCGGCGCCGACAGGATCTCGTAGATCGTGCCGGTGAATTTCGGGAAGTAGATGCCGAACGAGGCGTTGGCGATGCTCTGCGTCAGCACCGAAAGCATGATCAGGCCCGGCACGATGAAGGTGCCGTAGCTGACGCCCTCGACCTCGCTGATGCGCGAGCCGATCGCAGCGCCGAACACCACGAAATAGAGCGAGGTCGAGACCACCGGCGAGACGATGCTTTGCAGCAGGGTCCGCCAGGTACGCGCCATTTCGAACAGGTAGATGGCGCGGATGGCGCGGTGGTTCATGACGTCCTCACGAGGTCGACGAAAATGTCCTCGAGCGACGATTGCGTCGTGTCGAGGTCGTTGAAGCGGATGCCGGCGGTGCGGAGGTCGCCGAGCAGGCTGGTGATGCCGGTGCGCTCGCCCTGGGTGTCGTAATCGTACACCAGCGTCGCGCCGCCGTCGCAGAGCTCGAGCTCGTAATGGCTGAGGCTTTCCGGCAACGCCGTCACCTTGTTCTGCAGGTGCAGCGTCAGCCGCTTCTTGCCGAGCTTCTGCATCAAAGTGGTCTTGTCCTCGACCAGCACAATCTCGCCCTTGTTGATGACGCCGATGCGGTCGGCCATCTCCTCGGCTTCCTCGATGTAATGCGTGGTGAGGATGATGGTGACGCCGGACTGCTGAAGCCCGCGCACCACCTCCCACATGCCCTTGCGCAGCTCGACGTCGACGCCGGCGGTCGGCTCGTCCAGGAACAGGATCTGCGGCTCGTGCGACAATGCCTTGGCGATCATCACGCGGCGCTTCATGCCGCCGGAGAGCGTGATGATCTTGTTGTCCTTCTTGTCCCACAGCGAGAGGGCCTTCAGCACCTTCTCGATGTGATCGGGGTTCTTCGGCTTGCCGAACAGGCCGCGGGAGAAGCTCACGGTCGCCCACACGCTTTCGAACGCGTCGGTGTGCAATTCCTGCGGCACGAGGCCGATCAGCGAGCGCGCCTTGCGGTAGGAGGTCTGGATGTCCTCGCCGCCGACCAGGACGCGGCCCTCGCTCGGATTGGCGATGCCGCAAATGATCGAGATCAGCGTGGTTTTGCCGGCGCCGTTGGGGCCGAGCAGCGCAAAAATCTCGCCGCGCTTGATGTCGAGGTTGACGTTCTTGAGCGCCTTGAAGCCGGACCCATAGGTCTTCGACAGATTGGCGACGGAGATGATGGAAGACATGATGGCCGCGAGGCTGAGGAGCAAAGGCTGGGGAGGGGGCCGGACCATCCAGGAGGACAGGTCGGCGGAGCCCTGAAATAGGAACGCCATTGTCCCTCCGCAATTCCCCGGAGAAAAATGGTCTCAAAACAGGCGCTTTAGTGGCATGTTCCGGGCAAGTGTTGCGCGATGGACACGGCTTGCTGCTAAGATTGGCGCTCACGCGCCTCTTTGTTGCGTCTGCGAGCGCGCCGTGGCTACGATTCCGGCCAATCGGGAAGCGTATTGTCTCCAGGGAAAAGATCGATGAGACCGAACGGCCGTCACACCGCCGGCGCAAGCCAATTGTCCGCCCTCCGTGCGTGGGCGATGGGTCTGCTCCTGCTGTCAGCTGTTGCCATCAGCCCGACCACTGCCAAGGCCGCGCCGAGCCAGGCCGCGGCGGCGACCACGCATGTCTATCTGCTCCGCGGCGTGCTCAACATCTTCTCGCTCGGCCTCGACACCATCGGCGCCCGGCTCCAGGCGCAGGGCGTTCCGGTGACCGTCGCCAATTTCGTGTCCTGGTCCTCGCTCGCCGATGAAGCGGCGGCTGCCTACAAGGCCGGTCGGCTCAAGACCATCATCCTGGTCGGCCATTCCTCGGGTGCGACCGCGCTGCCCGACATGATCGCCAAGCTCAACCAGCTCGGCGTGCCCGTGAAGCTCGCGATCGGCCTCGACTCCGTGTTCAAGACCAAGCTCTCGACCGGCGCGGAACGCTACATCAACATCTATATCGGCGATGGCCCCGGCGAGCCGGTGCGGGCCGCGGCCGGGTTCCGCGGCAAGCTCGACAATGTCGACATCCGCGGCAGTGGCGTCGGCCACATCTCGATCGACAAGAACGAGGCGATCCAGCGCCGCGTCATCGCCGAGATCGACGCTGCCATCATGCGCTCGCGCGCCCCGGCTGCGCGAGTCGCCGAACCCGCTGCGCCGCGGCCCGCACGCGCGGCGGCGGCAACGGATCCGGCGAGGAATTGAGCCGTCGCGCATCCTGCCGCGTGATGCCGCCTAAGCTGGCGTCACGCGAACCGGCATGCTCTCCAGCCCGCGCAGGGAATTGTTGAGCCTGCGCTTCGGCTCCGCCGCGAGCTCGATCGTCTTCACGCGCCTTGCGAGCTCGCCGAAGATCAATTCGCCCTCCAGACGCGCGATCATCTGGCCGACGCAGGCGTGTATGCCTGCGCCGAAGCCGACATGGCCGGTCGCAACCCGCTCCACGTCGAAACGGCCCGGCTTGTCCCAGCGCGCGGGATCGCGATTGGCGGAGGCCATGAACAGCAGCACCTTGCGGTGCGCCGGGATCACGCCGCCGCCGATCTCGGCATCGCGCGAGGTGGTGCGAAAAAACGTCTGCACCGGTGAATCGTAGCGAAGGCCTTCCTCGAAGGCGTTGCGCGCCAGCTCTGGTTTCTCGTGCAGCTTGCGATATTCGTCCGGATGAGTGGTGAGCGCGAGCAGGGTATTGCCGATGCCATTGACGGTGGTGTCGATTCCTGCCGTGAGGAACGGCCGCACCAGATGCGTCGCCTCGTGCTCGGTGATCTCGCCCTCATCGGCCGCCTGGTAGATCATCATGCCGAGGCTGTCGGGCCGTAGCGCATCGCGCGCACAACATTCCATGATCCAGCTCTGCGCCGCGAGGCCGTCCTTCCGCGACGCCGCGAGGATCTCGTTCTCCGGGCCGAAGCTGTTGAATACGAACGTGCTCCAGGCGAGCAGCTTCTCGCGCCCATCGGGGCGGATGCCGATCGCGTCCGGAAACACCTTCATCGGATAGGCTTCCGCAAGATCGGTCACGGCATCGAAGGTGCCTTTGTCGATCAGCTCCGAGACCTTCCTCTCTGCTTCGCGCTGGAACGTCTCGCGCAGCTTCCTTGCGACGCCCGGAGACAGCGTGCGGCCGAGCACGCGGCGGCCCTTGTCGTGGTCGGGCGGATCGATCTGCAGCGTCAGCGGCTTTGGCAGCGCCGGGTTCATCCCGTTCAGCCCGACGCCCTCGCCACTGATGAACGTTTTCCAGTCCTTCAGGGCCGCTTCGACCTCGGCATTGCGGGCCATGGCCCACACGCCGTAGCGTTCCACTTCGAACACCGGCCCGATTGCGCGCAGCGCCTCATAGGCGGGATAGGGATCCGTCAGAAAGCCGGGCGCGAACGGATCGACCGGACTGGAAGCAATGCCGCTCATGGTCAGCTCCGAACCGCTATTGCTTTGCGAGCGGGCACTGACCGTCACTCTCGGACCGGAACGCGTCCTCGCCCTTGATCGTGCCAACGACCTTCAGCAGATCCCAGGACGAATTCGATTCCTCGGGAGCCTTGACCTGCAACAGGTAGAGCGGATGGATCTTGCGGCCGTCCTTGCGGATGTAGCCCTTGCCGAACAACTGATCGTCGGTCGGCATCTGCTTCATCGTCGCGACCACGGCCTTGCCGTCCTTGGCGCCGCCGGCCTTGTCGACCGCCTTGAGGTAGTGGATGACCGAGGCATAGACGCCGGCCTGCATGTCGTTCGGATAGGCCTTCGAGGGAATGCGTTCGGCGAAGCGCTTCGCGAAAGCACGCGTGCCGTCGGTCAGATCCCAGTAGAACGGATTCATGATCTGCGCGCCCTGCGCAAACTTGAGCCCAAGCGCGGGAAGGCCGTTCATGCCGAGGATCAATCCGACCAGCTTGTGATCCTTCGTCAGCCTGAACTCGGCGGCCTGCTTCATCGAGGTGATGGTATCGTCCCCTGCATTGGCGAATGCGATGACGCTCGCACCCGACGCCTGGGCCTGGAGCAGGAATGAGGCGTAATCAGCCGTGCCCAACGGATGCCGCACGCTGCCGAGCACCTCACCGCCGGACGCTTTCACGGCTTCCGCGGCCTGCTTTTCCAGATCATGGCCGAACGCGTAATCCGCGGTGATGAAGAACCATTTCTTGCCGCCCTGCTGCACGATGGCCTTGCCGAGGCCGCGCCCGTAGGAATAGGTGTCGTAGGTCCAGTGCACGGTGTTTGGCGTGCACTTCTCGCCGGTCAGCAGTACCGTGCCGGCGCCCGAGCCGACGAAGACCTTGTTCTTCTCGGCGCTCATGCCGGCCACGGCGAGCGCAATCGACGAGTTCGGAATGTCGAAGATCGCATCGACGCTCTCGTTCTCGTACCAGCGCCGGGCGATACCGATGCCGATGTCCGTCTTGTTCTGATGGTCCGCCGCAACGACTTCCACCGGCTTGCCGGCGGCCTTTCCGCCATAGTCCTCGACGGCCATCTTGGCGGCGACGACCGAGCCGATGCCCTGATAGCTCGCGAACGGCCCCGATTGATCGTTCAGGATGCCGATCTTCACGACGTCCTGGGCCAAGGCCGGTGCGGCGGTCAGCACCGCGGCCACCATGCACAGTTTATGCAGGAATTTGCTGTTCATTGTGTCCCTCCCATGGGCGGTCTTGGTGCCGCTCTATAATAGTTATATTTTATAGCTATTTTTGAGAGTGTCAATTCGGCCGACTTGTGGCCGCCGGATCCAGGATCATGAGCCCGAAAGCAGTCAGACCCGGAGCGAAGCCCCCTCAACCGTCGGAGACGTCACTGGACTTGCGCGCGCTGCAGCGCACGCCCGGCTTCATGCTGCGACTCGCGCAGCTGAAGTTCTTCGAAGGCTTCTACGAGGAGTTCGCCGCACTGGGCCTGACGCCGGCGACCTACGCGATCTTCGTCGTCATTCGCGACAATCCGGGCGTTCCCCCCAGCAGCCTTGCCAGCCTGCTCCGCCTGCGCCTGCCGAACCTGATCAAGATCCTGAACGAGCTGGAATCGTCCGGCTTCATCAAGCGTAACCGCTCGAAATCCGACCGCCGCGCCGTCGAGTTGATGCTTACGCCGAAGGGCGCCAAGCTCATTCAGGACGGGGCAAGCCTGACGGGGCTCTATAACCGGAAGATGCTGGCCCCGCTCACCGAGGCGGAGCAGCGCACCCTGCTCGAATTGCTCAACCGGCTGCTGCCGCTTTAGCCCGGGAGAGGCCCGCCTGAGGCCGACGGTCGCAGCCACGTCCAGCGGCGCGGCAGCCGGAGAGGGCGCCGGACGAGAGATGGTCGGTTCCGTGCCCCAAAATCCACCCAATCGATGGTCACTAAGCCGGTCAGGGGAGGCCCCTGCCTCCCGTGGTGGGACTGCTGGACTGATGATTCATTCGAGGCGACTCCTCGCGCTGGCAGCAGTGGTGCTGCTCGCCTTGAGCAGTGGCATGGCCGCTGCTACTCCCCCCAAGTCCAAGACCAACGCGCCCGCCCCCGCCGCGCCGCCGCCGCCTCCGCCGTTCGAGCCGTTGCCGCCGCCAAAAATCTACCTGTTCCGCGGCGCTATGGGCCCGATCTTCTCGACCGGCATGGATCGGCTCGAAGAGAAGCTAACGAAGGCCGGCTTCTCGGCCAACGTCTACGAATTCACCATCTGCCGGTGGATCGGCGATCGCGCCATCTCCAGCTATAAGGAATCGCCGGCGCCGATCGTGCTGATGGGCCATTCCATGGGCGGGCTGTGCTCGATCGTCATCTCCGAGATGGCGGCCAAGGAGAACATCCCGATCAGCCTCGTCATCGCCATCGATCCCGCGCAAGCGACCGGCGATGTCCCCCTCAACGTCGAGCGCTTCATCAACATCTTCCTGTCCGACAGCGTGCTCGGCGGCGGCGACGTCGTGGCTGTTCCCGGCTTTCGCGGCCATTACGCCAGCTATGACCTCAAGCGGAACGCGCGCGTCACCCACATCAACATCGAGAAGTCCGACGATATCCATCGTCAGATCGTCGAGATGGTGACGCAGCTGCCGCGCATTCCGCCGCAAACGCAGGCCGATGCCGTGCCGCTGCGCTATCTCGTGCCGGCGGACACGCTGGTCGAATTGTGGGACAGCGGCGTGCGGGTGCCGGTGCGCCGCGGCGACACCATGGAGAGCATCGCAGCAGCAAACCGCGTGCCGCTGTGGACGCTCGCGCAGAGCAACTCGCTGCCCGAGAACGCGCAGCTGACGCCGGGCCAGACCATCATCGTCCCCCGCCATCTGACACCGCCCGAGCCGGCCGCCGCGATGGCCACGCCGCCGGCGTCACCGGCGGCGCGGAGGTAGGGGCCGTTATCTTGCCGCAGAAGGCGGTGCGCTCCCTCTCCCGCTTGCGGGGGAGGGTTGGGGAGGGGGGTCTCTCCTCGATCGAGGACCCCAGAGAAGAGAGCCCCCACCCGCCGCGCTCTGGCGCGCAATTGCGCTGCCGAGCGCGTCGCCCTGCCCGCAAGCAGGAGAGGTGCAGCGAGTCCTTGGCGACACTCGATCCGATAAGACTAAACATTCGATCCGTGGATCGCATCGATCACGGCGTCCGTGACCTCCTTCGTGGTCGCCTTGCCTCCGACATCCGGCGTCAGCACGCCCGCGGCGCAGACACGCTCGACGGCGGCCATCAGCCGTAAGGCGGCATCCTTCTCGCCGAGATGCTCGAGCATCTGCGCGCCGGTCCAGAACGTCGCGACAGGGTTGGCGATGCCCTTGCCGGTGATGTCGAACGCCGAGCCGTGGATCGGCTCGAACATCGAGGGGAAGCGGCGCTGCGGATCGATGTTTCCGGTCGGGGCGACGCCGAGGCTTCCAGCCAGCGCGCCGGCGAGATCGGAGAGGATGTCGGCGTGGAGATTGGTTGCGACGATGGTGTCGAGGCTCTTCGGATGCAGCGTCATGCGCACCGTCATGGCGTCGACCAGCATCTTGTCCCAGGTCACGTCAGGGAATTCGCCGGCGACCTCGGCCGCGATCTCGTCCCACATCACCATGCCGTGGCGCTGCGCGTTCGACTTGGTCACGACGGTCAGCAGCTTGCGCGGGCGCGACCGCGCGAGCTGGAACGCATAGCGCATGATCCGCGTGACGCCGACGCGGGTGAAGACGGCGACTTCGGTGCCGACCTCTTCCGGCAGGCCCTTGTGGGCGCGGCCGCCCATGCCGGCATATTCGCCTTCCGAGTTCTCGCGCACGATCACCCAGTCGAGATCGCCGACGCCGACATTGCGCAGCGGCGAGGCGACGCCCGGCAGGATCTTGGTCGGCCGCACATTGGCGTATTGGTCAAAACCCTGGCAGATCGGCAGGCGCAGGCCCCACAGCGTGATGTGGTCGGGCACGTCGGGGGCGCCGACCGCGCCGAAATAGATCGCGTCGAACTTCTTCAGCTCGCTGAGGCCGTCCGCCGGCATCATCACGCCGTGCTTCTTGTAATAATCCGAGCCCCAGTCGAACGTCTTGACGTTGAAGGCGAGATCGCCACTGCGTTTTGCGAGAGCCTCCAGCACGCGGACGCCGGCCGAGATCACCTCGGGGCCGATGCCGTCGGCGGGGATGGCTGCGATCGAATGGGTGCGCATGGGAAGGCTCCGTTTGAGAGACCGCGCCGGCATATCCGGCCGTCGGCGTCGCTGGCGAATCTAGACGAGAGTGCCGGGCAAACTCAATCGGCGCTGGTTTATACAAAAAAATGATATAATCATCGGGAGGTCGCCACGGCGTCATGGCCGGGCTTGACCCGGCCATCCACGCCTTTCCCCGCGGCCCAAGAACGTGGATGCCTAGGACAAGCCCGGGCATGACGACCTCGCGCAAGTCTCAAGCGCGGTCGGGCGAGGCGAGAGGACGGCGAATGGAATTGCACCAGCTCCGATGCTTCGTGGCGACGGCCGAGCAGCTGCATTTCGGCCGCGCGGCGCAGCAGCTTCAGATGCTGCCCTCCGCGCTCGGCCGGCAGATCCGGCTGCTGGAGGAAGACCTGGGCACTCGGCTGTTCGCGCGGACCACGCGCGCGGTGTCGCTCACCGAGGACGGCACGACGCTGCTGCGCGATGCCCGCACCATCCTCGCCAAGGTCGAGGCGGTCGAGAGCAACCTGCGCAATCGCTCGCGCGCGGGGACCGCGCGGCGGCTGCGGGTCGGTGCTATCGACAGCGCGGCGGCCGGACTGTTGCCGCCGCTCCTGCGCGATTTCCGCGTCAGGCATCCTGACATCGCGGTGCAGCTCCTCGAAGACAAGACTGTCAGGCTGCTGCCGAAGATTTTGACCGGCGCGCTCGATCTCGCCTTCGTCCGTCCGCCTGACCGGCCGGACAAGCGGCTCGAATTCCGCGGCCTGCTCCAGGAGAGCGCGATCGTTGCGTTCCCGCGGCGGCACGCGCTGGCCGGGCGCAAAGCGATCACGCTGGCGGATATCGCCGACGAGGCGATGCTGGTGCCGGACCGGCGCTCGCGGCCGCACAGCCACGACCTCACCATAAAGCTGTTCGAACAGGCCGGCCTGACGCCGCGCATCGTTCAGGTCGCCGACGAGAAGCAGACCATCATCAACCTCGTGGCAACGAAGCTCGGGGTCGCGATCGTGCCGCGCTGGACCGCACGGATGGCGGTGACCGGTGTGCGCTTCGTGCCGCTTCGACTGAGGCAGAGCGGGCCGGTGGGCCGGTTGCCGCTTGCCGCCGCCTGGCTGCGCGGCTCGCGCGATCCGGCCCGCGATGCCATGCTGGCGGTTCTGGAAGCCCGCCTGCGCAGCTATGCGCGGGAGGCGTGAGCGGCTATGACATCGGCCAAGACAGAGGCCAGGACAGAGGGATGGTGATGACGGATCAGACGGCTTCAGGCGAATTGCGGGTGGCCATTGCCGGGCTGGGCTCGATCGGCACCAAGATCGCGACCGCGCTCGATCAGGGCATCGAGGGCCTGTCGCTCGCGGCCGTGGCCGTGCGGGATCCCGCCAAGCATCAAGCCTTCATCGACGGCTTGCGTCGCCCACCGACAATCCTGCCGCTCGACCAGCTCGGCAAGGCCGCCGACATCGTCGTCGAATGCGCGCCGAGCAGCCAGCTGCGTGCGATCGTCGAGCCTGCGGTGAAGCGCGGCAAGGCCGCGGTCGTAGTCAGCGTCGGCGGCTTGCTCGACAATTTCGATCTGGTCGATCTCGCCCGCGCCAATGGCGGCCGTATCCTGGTGCCGACCGGCGCGCTGATCGGCCTCGATGCCGTCAACGCCGCCGCAATCGGCACCATCCATTCCGTGAAGATGGTGACCCGCAAGCCGATCGACGGCTTGAAGGGCGCGCCGTTCATCGTTCAGAACAACATCGACATCGACAATCTGCGCGAACCGCTGAAGCTGTTCGAGGGCAGCGCGCGCGAAGCGGCAAAGGGCTTTCCGGCCAACGTCAATGTCGCCGTTGCGTTGTCGCTCGCGGGCATCGGGCCCGATCGCACCGAGATCCAGGTTTGGGCCGACCCGACCGTGACGCGCAACGTTCACCGCATCGAGGTCGAGGCGGACTCAGCGCGCTTCTCGATGGGCATTGAGAACATCCCGTCCGAGAATCCCAAGACCGGCCTGATCACCGCGTTGTCGGTGATCGCGCTGCTCCGCAAGCAGCGCGCCACGCTGTGCGTCGGGACGTGAGCTCCTACGCCCCCGTCACGCGCCAGATCACGTTGCCGACGTCGTCGGCCATCAGTAGCGATTTCCTGTCGGGACCGATCGTGACGCCGACCGGGCGACCGTAGGATTCCTTCTCGTCCGGCGACAGGAAGCCCGACAGGATGTCGCGCGAGGGGCCGGACGGCTTGCCGTTCGCGAACGGGATGAACACCAGCTTGTAGCCGGACAGCTTGCTGCGATTCCACGAGCCGTGCTGGCCGATCACCATGCCGTCGCCGAAGCCGGGCAGGGTGCCTGCGGGCATCCAGCACAGGCCGAGCGAAGCGGTGTGGCCACCGAGCGCATAGTCCGGTTGAATTGCCTTGGCGACCATCGCCGGATCCTGCGGCACGCGGTCGTCCACCGTCTTGCCCCAGTAGCAATAGGGCCAGCCGTAGAAGCCGCCGTCGCGCACGGAGGTGAGATAGTCGGGCGGCGTCTCGTCGCCGAGGCCGTCGCGCTCGTTGACGACGGTCCAGAGCACCTCCGTATTCGGCTCCCAGGCAAGGCCCACGGGATTGCGCAAGCCGGCCGCAAAGATGCGATGCGTGCCGGCGACGAGATCGAGCTCGTAGACCGCGGCGCGGCCTTGCTCGACCTCCATGCCCATCTCGGCGATGTTGCTGAGCGAGCCGACGCCGGCATAGAGCTTCTTGCCGTCGGGACTGGCGAGCAGGCTGCGCGTCCAGTGGCCGGCGGGCTTGAATGTCGTCAGCCGCTTGCCCGGTGCTGTGATGCGGTCGGCATCGGCAACGTAAGGAAAAGCCATCACGCCGTCGGTGTTGCCGACGTAGAAAGTGTCGCCGACCAGTGCCATGCCGAACGGCTGGTTGAGGTTCTCCATGAACGCGCCGCGCACTTCGGCAACGCCGTCGCGGTCCTTGTCGCGCAACAGCGTGATGCGGTTGGCGGAGACGCCGAGCGCGGCGGCGCGCCGCATCGTCGCCTGCATCGCATAGTGGAACACGCTGCGCGGGGCGCCCGCGATCTGCGTTGCCTCCGCGATCAGCACGTCGCCATTGGGCAGCACCTCGATCCAGCGCGGATGGTCGAGACCGGTCGCGAACGCATCGACCTTGAGCCCGGGTGCAGCGATCGGCTTCTGTCCGTCGCGCCAGCCGCGTGCGGTCGGCATCTTCAAGGTCGGGATCGCGCCTTGCGGTTTCGCTTCGGGAATGGCGGGCTTTTCGCCCCAGGCCGGCGCGGGCTCGGTGCCCGTCATCTTTCGCCATTGCAGCGCGATGCCGCCGATGAAGGCGACGAACTGCGCGAAGATGCTGGAAAACGTCATGACAAGCCCCCGGTTGCGCGCGCATCCAACTGGCTGACGGGGCCGACGTCAACCTGTGCGGAGCTCAGCAGGGGCCTATTCCCGTGGAATGGCAGCCGATCGAATTTGCATGGGACAGGTCGCGGCGTCGGCCCGGAGATCAACGGCCGATCTGCCGCTCCAGCCGTCGTGCCGCGCGAAAATCATCCAAGTGACGGATGTTCGGCGCCAGCGCCGCTTCCCTGGAGAGCAGATGATAGACCCGCGCCACCGTGCGCTGCTTCTGCTTCGTACGCCCGGGGGGCAGCGCCCGCGCCTTGCGGACGGCGGCGATCGCGTGTGCGCGAAAATAATCGTAGGCGTCCGACATGGCTCGATGCTCTGCGGCCGTTGACAGATGTCGAGGGCTAACGGACCAGCGGAGGTGTGGTTCCTTGGCGAGTCGGATCGTGCACTCGTGCCCCGGACGCAGCGCAGCGCGTCCGGACAGGAGAGTGACGCCCTCACCGCGGCGACGTGAACGGAATGATCATCGGAACGCGACGGCAATAGGCTCCATAGGCGTCCTCGCCGAGCTCCTTCGAGAGGAACACCTCTTCCATCCGGCCCTTCTGCCACATGCCGAGCGAGATCAGGATCGCGCCGAGGATCGTCGTCACCAAGCCGATCGCAACGCCGGTCACCAGCATGCCGAAGATTAGGCCGGTGTAGATCGGGTGACGGACGATACCGTAAGGGCCGGTGTCGATGACGCGGTGGTCTTCCTTCTGGGTGATGGTGTTGGACCAGAATTTTCCGAGATGCAGCCGCCCCCACCATGCGAAAGCGATGCCGGCGACTGAGAGGACCGCAGCGATGATGATGCCGGTGTTGCCGAGCACCCAAAGCGGCTTCCAGCCCATGGCTTCCGCAATGAACGGCGTGTACAGGATGCCGCCGACCAGGATCGGCAGGCGATAGCGCTGCGACTCCAGCGTCATGACCTGCTTCTTGGTCTGCCCCTGCCAGAACGAGGCGCCGACCCAGCTGACCAGAAAAGCGAGCCAGATCAGGGCGAGCAGTTGCGTCGGCCAGGTCGTGGTCCAGCCACCCCAGGCGACAGAGAGAAGCTTGCTGAAATCGAAAGACATGAAGGTTCTTTGCGTTTGAAGCGGCGTCAGCTCGCGCGCGAGGACAGCGCGTGATGCTTGAGGGCGCCGGAGGGCTGCTGGCCGTTGCGGGCGAGCAGGTGGGTGATGGTTTCGCGCAAGACGGGCTCGATCGGACGCGGCGAATAGCCGAGTTCGGTACGGGCTTTGCCGATCGAAAGATCGCTCGCGGCGAGCGCGATCCGCACGCCCTCGGCGGTGCCGTTGGGCGGCCGGCGCGTGATGTGGTCGGCGATGTATTCGAGCATGATCGCGGAGAGCTCGGCGATCTTGCCGGGTACGACGACGGGAAATTGCCGGCGTCCGCTCATCGTCGACATCATGCGCAGGATGTCGCCGAGCGGGACGCAGTCGCCGCCGAGGATGTAGCGCTGCCCGAGGCGGCCGCGTTCCATGGTCAGGACCAGGCCCATGGCGACGTCGCGGACGTCGACCAGATTGACCAGGAAGTTGAGGTGCGGCTGCACCTTCTTCTGCAGGAAGTACCAGAGCATCGCGGTCGGCGGTGTCAGATGTTGGTCGGCGGCGCCGATCGGCATGGTCGGCGTGCCGATCACCAGCGGGAAGCCCGCTTCTGCCGCTTTGGCGGCATGATGCTCGGCGAGCGATTTCGACCGGGTGTAGGCGCCGGGCATTGCCTCGGCCGGCTGCAGCGCCTCTTCGGCGGGAACGCCCTTGAGGTCGGAATAGGGGAACAGGATCGATTCGGTCGAGCAATGCAGGAAGCGCGAGACGCCGCGCTTCATCGCCGCCGCCAGCACGATCTCGGTGCCGCGGCAATTGACCTCGTGAAAGTCCTGCTTGTTGGCGACCCACATGCCGGGCAGGCCGGCGAGGTGATAGACCTGATCGCAGCCGGCGATCGCCGCATCGACCGCGGCACAGTCCAGCACCGAGCCGTGCACGTGCTCGACATCCGCGTTCGCCGCGCTCGGCACACGGACATCGAGAACGCGGACCCGCTGCCCACGGGCGCGGAGCGCTTCTACGAGGTGATGTCCGATGAAGCCACTGCCACCGGTAACCAGGACGAGAGCCATGCAGTAGGTTGCTGTTTCGCTTGGAGCGTTATCGGGTTGAAAGGGAATTGGCCGGAAGAGGCGCCAGAATCGCGGCAAGGTCGCGACGGAAACCCAGTGCAATGAATAATTTTGCCATGACGAACATCGGTCCAAGCAAAAGATGCGAGGGGAACGTGAACAACGAGGCCTCGCGCCCCTCAAAAACCTTGTGGCCGATGGCCTGTGCGGCGAGGCCGAGCACCACCAGCGTGGCGAAAATCGCCCACATCGTCGCGGTGCCGACTTGCGCCGCGATGGTCGTCGCAACCGAAAACAGCACGACGGAGACGGCCAGAATGCCGAGCCCGAGCGCCGCGTCGAGCAGCAGCCAATAAATCAAGACCGGAACAGCCAGGACCACCGCCAGGCTGACGTTGAATCCGAACAGCGGAAGCTTGACCAGCGTCAGCGGCAGCACGGCGCCGGTGAACAGCAGCAGGATGCCGACCACATGCATCGCCGTGTTGCGGGGATCGCGATGGTACTCGACATAAACGGCAAGTTGGCGCTGGAAAAAGCCACCCATTTCGGTCTCATGCAGCACGGGGTCGGGAAGGGCGAACAGAGGCTATAGCACTGGACCGAGCGGTGCACAAACCGGCACTTTTGTCGCGTGAAACCGTGCGCGCGCGGCCGGGACAGGCTGCAAAATAGTCCGCACTTCAAGGGGTTCCGTCAGCTGCGGAGCCGCCTTCGCTCAGCGCTTCTTGGCGGGCTTTTTGGCCGCAGGCGCTGGCGTCGCAGCCGGACGCGGCTCCTCCGGCAGCTTGGCATAAGTCAGGATCTGCAACTGGCCGTTGACGGCGGAGGTCGGCTTGGCCCGGTCGAGAAACTGCTCCTCGCCGAGGCCGATCGGATGCAGTCGCTTGGTCGAGATCTTGAAGGTGTTCACCAGCACATCACGGATTGCATCGGCCCGGCGCTGGCTCAGGATCGCATTGGCCTCGCGCGTCTTCGAATTGGATTCGACGTGGCCGACGATCAGGAAAGTGTAGGGCAGCAGCGAGGAATGAACCAGCGCGTCCGCAATGCGGCCGACGGTCTGGTAGGACGCCGGCTGGATGATCGGCGTGTCGGCGTCGAACTGGATCTGCGCATTGAAGGCCGGCAGCTTGGCGAGCTCCGGCGCGATCAGCGGCCGGTTTACCGGCCCCGGATCGTTCTTGATCCTGGTCTTGGCGCGCTCCATCACCTGCTGCTTCAGCGCGGGCAGGTCGACCTCGGCGGCCTCTTCGAAATGGTTCAGCTTCGCGACGATGTCGTCGCGGGTCGGCGCCGCCGTCTGCGCGGCGGCGGGGCCCGCGAGCAAAGCGAGGCCCAGCGCCAAGCCCAGTCCTGCGGTGGCGAGCCCGTTCGCGCGCATCAGCGATACCCCGCGTCGTCAACGGCCCTCAGGCAGTTGTTGCTGATACCCTTGGGCGTCGAGACCAGGCACGGGACCGACTTGCTGGTCTCCTTGGTCGAGCCGCCGCAGACCTTGACGATCTCGCGCTGGCAGGCATTCGCCACGGTGACGCGCGCGGCGACGCGCTTCTGGATGGCGTCGAACACGCCGAGATAGTCGCTCGTGCATTGCGGCGAGAGCACGTCGCGATTGCGCGACAGGCATTCCTTCAGCCGGTTCGAATCCGGGTTGACGCCGCGGCAATTGGCGACGATTTCCGCCCCGCAGCTCGCCGCCAGCTTGCCGATCGAATCGCCAAAGCTCATGGTCTCCGCCGCCGCAAGCGACGGCATCCCCAATGCAAGTACGATCAATGTGACGGAGCCCCGGACCATGGGTTGCATCTGATACGGGGAAGTTCGCGGCGGTCAAGGGGCGTTCGGGCGAGAACTGTCGAGAGTTGCGCAGTGCGGCGAACAGTCCTCACTCGGCCTCAGCGAGGGGCGGCCAGTCGACCAGGGCGACGGTATGGTTCCTGAGGTCCTCGGCAACCTCGGGATCGGCCTTGAGCTCGTCCAGCGTCCGCGGCGGGGGCAGCTGGCGCCCGTCCGCGGTCAGCTCCTGCGCATAGAATGCGAGCGCCTCGGGCGCATTCTCCAGGGCCTCCTCGACGTCGTCGCCGCCGGAGATGCAACCGGGCAGGTCCGGAAACCACAAGCTCACGGTTTCGTCCGGGTCGGCGTCCTCGATGATGGCAACGTACTGAGCCATATCGGGTCTCACGCCCGCTGCACGAAACTGTCCACGACCTTCTTCTCGCCGGCCTTGTCGAAGGCGATGGTGAGCTTGTTGCCGTCGATCTTGGTGACGCGGCCATAGCCGAATTTCTGGTGGAAGACGCGGTCTTCCAGCGAGAATTCGGACGTCGTGCCGGTCGATTTGGCGACCAGCTCGCCTTCGATCGTCAGGGGCCCGCGCCGGCGCGAGGCGAAGCTGCCGAAATCGGGGCCGGATGACGAGGAGGTCGAGAACGTCGCGGCCTCTTCCTCGAAGCCGCCGCTTCGGCCGCCGCCATTGCGACCGCCGCCGCGATTCCGGTTCGCCTGCGCGCGCTGCCAGCCCGGCGTCGAATAGCTGGAGCCGAACGCCTCCATGTCGTCGAAGCGCGAGGCGCCGTAGCCGCCGCTGCCGCCCCATCCGGAGCCGCCCTTGGATTCCGTGATCTCGACGTTGGCTGCCGGCAATTCGTCGAGGAAGCGCGACGGGATCGTGGTCGACCAGGTGCCATGGATCCGCCGGTTGGTCGCGAAATAGATCTTTGCGCGGCGGCGGGCGCGGGTCAGGCCGACATGGCCGAGCCGGCGCTCTTCTTCCAGACCGGCGCGGCCCTGTTCGTCCAAGGTGCGCTGGCTCGGGAACAGGCCTTCCTCCCAGCCGGGCAGGAACACGTTGTCGAATTCGAGCCCCTTGGCCGAATGCAGCGTCATCAGCGACACCGCATCGTCCTCGGCGCCGCCCTCGCGGTCCATCACCAGCGAGATGTGCTCCAGGAACCCTTGCAGGTTCTCGAACTCCTCCATCGAGCGCACCAGCTCTTTCAGGTTCTCCAGCCGGCCCGCGGCATCCGCCGAGCGGTCCTTCTGCCACATCTCGGTATAGCCGCTCTCGTCGAGCACGATCTGAGCGAGATCGGTGTGCGCGGTGACTTCGCGCTGGGCACGCCAGCGGTCGAACTGCGCGATGAGATCGCGAAGCGAGCCGCGCGCCTTCGGCTTCAGCTCGTCGGTCTCGACCACGGCGCGCGCCGCCTCGAACAAGGGAATGCGGCGTTTGCGGGCGTGGTCGTGCAGCATCTGCACGGTGGCGTCGCCGAGCCCGCGCTTGGGCGTATTGACGATACGCTCGAAGGCGAGATCGTCGGCCGGCGAATTGATGACGCGCAAATAGGCCAGCGCGTCGCGGATTTCGGCGCGCTCGTAGAAGCGCGGGCCGCCGATGACGCGGTAGGGCAGGCCGAGCGTGACGAAGCGGTCTTCGAACTCGCGCATCTGGTAGGAGGCGCGCACGAGAATGGCGATCTCGTTGAGCTTCTCGCCCTGGCGCTGCAGCTGCTCGATCTCCTCGCCGATGCCGCGGGCTTCCTCTTCCGAATCCCATGAGCCCGTGACGGTGACCTTCTCGCCGTCCTGGTCCTCGGTGCGCAGCGTCTTGCCGAGCCGGCCTTCATTGTGCGCGATCAGGTGCGAGGCGGCGGCGAGGATGTGACCCGTCGAGCGATAGTTGCGCTCCAGGCGAATGACCTTGGCGCCGGGGAAATCGTGCTCGAAACGCAGGATGTTGTCGACCTCGGCGCCGCGCCAGCCATAGATCGA
Organism: Bradyrhizobium sp. BRP19; assembly: GCF_020194195.1. Lineage (NCBI taxonomy): Bacteria > Pseudomonadati > Pseudomonadota > Alphaproteobacteria > Hyphomicrobiales > Nitrobacteraceae > Bradyrhizobium > Bradyrhizobium sp. BRP19. Next base: position 27,631 of record NZ_JADYVZ010000018.1, read on the forward strand.
CTGGTCGTCGTCACCGACGCAGCAGATGTTTTTGGTCTTCTCCTTCTCCCCGCTTGCGGGGAGAAGGCCGGGATGAGGGGGAGTCTCCACGAGCTCGGAGCTTGGAGAGGCCCCCTCACCCGCATCGCTTCGCGATGCCACCTCTCCCCGCAAGCGGGGAGAGGTGGAAGAAGGCGCCTGCGACAGCAGCCGCAGCCACAGATATTGTGCGACGTTCGTATCCTGGTACTCGTCGACCAGGATGAACTTGAAGCGCTGCTGGTACTGCCTGAGGATATCCGGGTGCTCGCGGAAGATGCGGATGTTCTCCAGCAGGAGATCGCCGAAGTCGGCCGCATTCAAAATCTTCAGCCGCTCCTGATAGCTCGCATAGAGCTTGCCGCCCTTGCCGTTGGCGAACATCGCGGCCTCGCCCGACGGTACCTGTGAAGGCATCAGGCCGCGATTCTTCCAGCCGTCGATCAGGCCGGCCAGCATCCGCGCCGGCCAGCGCTTCTCGTCAATGTTCTCGGCCTGCAGCAGCTGCTTGAGCAACCGGACCTGGTCGTCGACGTCGAGCACGGTGAAGTTCGACTTGAGCTGCGCCAGCTCGGCATGGATGCGCAGGATGCGGCCGCCGATGGAGTGGAAGGTGCCGAGCCACGGCATGCCCTCCACGGCATGGCCCAGCATCTGGCCGAGCCGGTGCTTCATCTCGCGCGCGGCCTTGTTGGTGAAGGTCACCGACAGGATCTCGGCGGGACGGGCGCGGCCCTGGCTCAGGATGTGGGCGATGCGCGTGGTCAGCACGCGCGTCTTGCCGGTGCCGGCGCCGGCCAGCACCAGGACCGGGCCGTCCAGCGTCTCCACCGCCTCGCGCTGCTCCGGATTGAGCCCGGCGAGGTATTTCGGGCCCACCGAGGCGCGCGCACGCGCGGCGATGCCGCCGGCTGCGGGCTGGTGGTCGGGTACGGCTGTGATCTTGCTCGGCTCGGTCATGCGAATCATCGGCCCCACGATGGCACCGCGGGGTGGTGGAAGGGAGCCTTCTTAACAGGGATTGGTGCCTATATGGGGCGCCGGGCGGGGTTTTCCACGTGCGCGGCAGGCCGATTTGTTCCAGCTGAGCCAGTGAATTTCGCTCCCGCCGGGACCGGAACTATCGTTCTCGCGTCGAGATTGTCAGGACAGGTGGCGCGGCCAGCCGCGTCGATCGCAGACAACATCAAGACGAGGGTTTGACCATGCTAGGCTGGGTTGTGACGTTTCTGGTTATCGCACTGATCGCCGGCATCCTGGGCTTCGGCGGCGTCGCCGGCGCTTCGATCGAGATCGCCAAGATCATCTTCTTCATCGCAGTCGTTCTGTTCCTGGTCTCGGCCGTGGTCGGCTTGGCCCGCCGCAACAGGGTATAGCGCGCCGGATCATGCACTAACGCTTCGAGGGCATCGCCACATTCCTGCCGATGCCCTCGGGTCGCGTCAAGGCGCTGTGGGATTTGGCGACCCCGGCAATGCGCTGCTGGATGTCGGGCGGAAACGGCGCAACGCGCCGCGCATTCATGTCCATGTGCAGCGACATGTTCTCGGACGTCGCTGACAGCCAGCCTTCGGTGCCGTGCCGCATCTCCTCGAATGTGTGCAGCCGCTTGTCGTCAGCGTTCAGCAGCCACACCAGGATTTGCACGGGATCGCCGAGATGGATCTCGCGCAAATAGCGCACGTGGCATTCGGCGGTGAAGGTCGAGCCGTGGCGCTCTGTCTTGTAGACCGGGCCAATCCCGAGCTCGAGCCAGAACTCGTCGATCGCCCGATCGAACATCACGTTGTAATAGGCCATGTTGAGATGGCCGTTATAGTCGATCCATTGCGGCTCGACCTGCATGATCGAGGAGCGAAACGGCTCTTCGTTCGGCGCTGTGGCGGCAGTCTCCGGCATGTGTCCTTCCCAAGCTATGCGTCCGGTCCCTTGACTTGACCGGTTATATGTCCTTTGCCACGGTCTCTTCTCGTCGGGAGGAATTCCGTGGGTACGACCATCACCAATAATCCGCCGCGGCCGGAGCCGAAAGCCCTCGCAAGCGCGCTGGAGCAGCTTGCCGCGCGCTTCGGCAACCGCCTCATTACCTCGCAGGCCGTGCGCGAGCAGCACGGTCATACCACCACCTGGATCCCCAACCAGCCGCCTGATGGCGTGGTGATGGCGCAGGAGACCGCCGACATCCAGGACGTGGTGCGGATCTGCGCCAAACATCGCGTGCCCGTCATTCCCTTCGGCACCGGCACCTCGCTCGAAGGCCAGGTCAACGCGCCCGCGGGCGGCATCTCGATCGACCTGCGCGACATGAACAAGGTGCTCGCGGTGCATGCCGAGGACCTCGACTGCGTGATCCAGCCCGGCGTCACCCGCAAGGCGCTCAACGAGCATCTGCGCGACCAGGGCCTGTTCTTCCCGATCGATCCCGGCGCGGATGCCTCGCTCGGCGGCATGGCCTCGACCCGCGCCTCCGGCACCAATGCGGTGCGCTACGGCACCATGCGCGACAGCGTGCTGGCGCTGAAAGTGGTGCGCGGCGACGGCGAGATCATCACCACGGGCACGCGCGCCAAGAAATCGTCCGCCGGCTACGACCTGACGCATCTGTTCGTCGGCGCCGAAGGCACGCTCGGCATCATCTCCGAGCTGACCATTCGCCTGCGCGGCATCCCCGAGACGATCGCGGCCGGTGCGGTGTCGTTCGAGACCGTCCACGGCGCCTGCCAGGCCGTGATCCTGGCGATCCAGACCGGCATTCCCGTCGCGCGCATCGAGTTGCTCAATGCCGCGCAGGTCAAGGCCTGCAACGCCTATTCCAAGCTGACGCTGCCGGAGACGCCGCTGCTGCTGATGGAATTCCACGGCAGCGAGATCGAGGTCGCCGAGCAATCCAAGGCGTTCGGCGAGATCGCGAGGGACTGCGGCGGCGGCGATTTCTCCTGGACCACCAAGCCGGAGGACCGCACCAAGCTGTGGCAGGCGCGGCACGATGCTTATTGGTCGGTGAAGGCGCTGCGGCCCGGCGACAGCATCGGCGTGGTCGCGACCGACGTCTGCGTGCCGATCTCGCGGCTCGCCGACTGCGTCAGCGAGACCGAGGAGGATCTCAAGCGCCTCAATTTGCTGTCACCGATCGTCGGCCATGTCGGTGACGGCAATTTCCACTGCTCGCTGGTGTGCGACACCAACGACGCCGAGGAGATGGCGCGCGGCGAGGAGTTCATGCATCGTCTGGTCGAGCGTGCGCAGGCCATGGACGGCACCTGCACCGGCGAACACGGCATCGGCCAAGGCAAGCAGAAATATCTCGAGGCCGAGCTCGGCCCCGAGGCGCTCGATGCGATGCGGGCGCTGAAGCAGGCACTCGATCCGCTCAACATTTTCAACCCCGGCAAGATCGTGCCGGAGGCCTAAGGGCCAGTGCATCTCTGACCGGGAACTTTCGGCAATCCTGCCGGTTCCAATTCCCGCCAATTTCCGATGCTCAATGGCGGGGCTTTGCGCGGGAGGGTGCGATGGTGCGACCGGTCATGGGAATTGCCGCGGTGGCCTTTGCCTGCATGCTTGCGGGGGCCGCGTTCGCGAAGGGCGGACACGGCGGCGGCCATGGCGGCGGGCGCGGCGGCGGTCACCACGGCGGCCATGTCCGCGGCCACGGCGGCGGGCATGCGCATGGCGGGCATCATCGCGCCATCCGGTTCACAACCGGTGCCCGACGTGGCGGCCCGAGCTTCGGCCAGATCCGCAATGCCGCGATACGGCCGGCGAACTTCCGCAACGCCTGGAACGCCGGCGCCTTCCGCAATGGCCGGCTGATCAGCAATCCGGCGGCCCGCGCGCAGATTGCCGCGGCGGCGGCACTCGCCGGCTGGAGCGGTGCAAGCAGCGGATGGTGGCAACATCCCGGCGGCGGCTACGGCTGGGTCGGGCCGCTGTTCTGGCCGTTCGCCTATAACGATCTCTACGATTACACGATCTGGGGCGACGGGCTCGGCTTCTGGGGCTACGGGTATCCGGACATCTATGCCGGCATTTTCGGCCCCTATGGCTATGATCGGCTGTCGGCTTATCTGCCGCAGCAGCCGCAGGGACGGCGGCGGGCGCGCAGCGCGCCGCTCGATCAGCTCTGCGGCAGCGATCGGCGCGCCATCGTCGGCCTGCCGATCGATCAGATCGCAGCCGCGGTGCAGCCGACGAACGCGCAAGGCGCTGCTCTCGATGCGCTCGGCAACGCCTCGGTCGACGCGGCAGCGCTGATCCGCACCTCCTGTCCGACGCAGGCCGCGGCGACGGCGCCCGGCCGGCTCGCCGCCATGCAGCAGCGGGTCGAGGCGATGCAGAAGGCCGTCGATCTGGTCCAGCCTGCGCTGGACCAGTTCTATGGTTCGCTCAACGACGAGCAGAAGGCGCGCTTCAATGCGCTTGCCGACGATCAACGTCGTGCCGCGGCATCGAACAATGCGGGCGGATCGTCGGTGCAGACTTGCAGCCCGTCCGCCGCGTTCGATTGGCCCGGCGCCACGATCGAAGAACGGCTTCGTCCGAACGACACTCAGCGCGCGGCACTCCAGGTGCTCCAGGACACCAGCGCCAAAGTTAGCACGTCGCTCAAGGCGTCCTGCGAGCCCAATGAGGTGATGACGCCTCCGGCCCGCATGGCCGCGATCCGCAAGCGCCTCGATGTCATGCTGGACGGAATCAAGTCGGTCCGGGCGGCGCTCGATGATTTCTACGCCACGCTCAACGACGAGCAGAAGGCGCAGTTCGAGGCGATCGGCCCGCGCCGCATGTCCTGAACGCCGTGAGCAATTGAAGACCATTGGTGGGGCAATGAAGTGGTTCGCGAGGCGAGAGCCGGCAGACGTCTGGGACGAGCCGATCGGGGGGCCGCTCGGCGACATCGACGCAGCCGACCGGATTCGCAACATCTGCCAGGCTGCGCGGGCGATCGCCGAAGCCGCCGGCGCTTCGGCGCCGACCAGCACGCGCGAGCGCTATGAGCGCGCAGCCCGCGCTGCCATGGAGATCGCGATGAAGATCTCCGACGATCTGATGCGCGACGACGCCGTGCGCCGCATCGTGGATCTCTGCATGAAGGCTGAGGACATCAAGACGGCGCAGATCTTGTCGCGTGCGATCCAGGCAGCCTGGATTCGAGAAGCCGTGCTCCGGGACCATCCGGCCCTGTCGCAATGAGTTCGGCTCGCGCGATTGGCGCGAGCCGAATGTTGCTGGTGACGGACCGGCTCAGTATCTGCGGTAGCCACCGCTGTTATGGTCGCCGCCGCGGCCGCCCATTCCCATGCCGAGGCCGATCCCCACGCCGATGCCGATGCCCTGCATCACGGCCTCCGGCGGCGGGCCGCGATCCGGCGGCGGCGCGCGCTCGTAGACCACTTGCTCGGACGGCGGCCGTCGCTTGGGCGGCGTCTCGACCACCTTGCGCTTCGGCGGGGTCTCGTCGACGCGCTTCTTGATCACGGGCGGGACCGGCGTTGCCGGGGTCGCGGGCGTCGAGCACGGGCAGGTCGGCGCCATCGCGACCGCGACGGGCGTCGCCGCGGCGGCCAGGGGCACGGTGTAGTTGCGGTTCTGCACGCGCAGCAGCAGCCGGCGCGCGGTTGCCGCGAGATCGCTGTTGTCCCAGTTCGCGAGGTATGCCTCGAACGAGGCGCGGGTGTTGATCGCGGTGGCACGCTCCCACGCCAGCATCTGGCGACGCCGCTCCAGCACGGTGCGAAGGCGCGGCGTGCGGGTGTCCTGGGCGTACAGCTCGATATAGGCCTGATACGCCTCCACGGTGTCCTCGGTGATCACGAGCTCATAGGCGACCATGGCCGGCTTGCCCTGCAATGTCTTGCGCCAGTCCGCGACGCTGCGCGTGCCGCTGGCGAGCGCCATGGCGGATGCGCCGGGAATAGCGGGCGTGCTGCCGCCGCTCTCGCCGAAGAATCTGAAATCGGTGGTCAGCGAGGAGCTTTCCCAGGGAATCTGCCGGCCGTCGGTCGACTGCGCCACCGCGACACGGATGCGCTTGAACATCTCCTCGATCGGCAGGTTCGGCTGCTTGGCGACCGTCAGCACGGCCGTCGTGTAGGGGCTGTCGAGGCCGTTGCCGTCCTCGGCCTCGGCGCCGGGCGAGGTCGAATAGGAGATGAATGAGCCGGGCGCGCCGGCCTTGGTATCGACGATCGCAAGGCCGTGGCCGGCGCCGCTGAGCGCGGGGAACGGGTTGTTGCGGCAGGCATCGAGCATGAAGATGCGCGCCCGCGTCGGCAGCGCGCCGAGCGTGTTGAGCATGTCGTTCAGCCGCACGCCCTGCAGCGGGATGTCGGCCTCGCGCTTGGGGTCGAGATCGACAGGCACCAGATAGTTCTCGCCGTCGATCTGAAGGCCGTGGCCGGCATAGAACACCAGCGCGACGGTGTCGGGGCCGCTGGCACTGACCTTGCCGGCGAAGTCCGAGATCGCCGCGCGCATCTCGGTCTGCGCCAGATTGGCCGCCGTGGTGACGGTGAAGCCCGCGCTGCCGAGCAGCTCCGTCATGCCCTTGGCGTCGTTGGCGGCGTTCGGCAGCTCCGGCACGGTGCGATAGGCCGATTGGCCGATCACCAGCGCAAGGCGCGCTTCGGCGGCCGCGTCCGTGGGCGTCACCAACTGGGTGAGTGCGAGAAGACCGGACGCAAGAAGCAAATTCGAAAAGACTGGACGGCGCATGATGTCACCTCCAACGGCAATGCGCACGATGATGTCACTATTTCTAAGTCCGCGCCATGAGGGCGTCTGTGCGCTGGATCACTCAAGGGCCGCGGCAAAATGGGGCAGGGTATCTGCCGCAGCCGTCCCTGTGCTAGACCTTTCGACCGCGCTGCCGCGGGCATTCTGCCAGTGAGGGAGGCTTGTCGTGAAGGTTCTGCTCGCGCACACCCCGGAGATGCGGCGCAATTATTACGGCGATCGCAGCCTGAACGGCCTGCGGACGGCCGCCGAGGTGATTCTGCACGAGAAGGATGAGCCGCTGGACGCCGCCGGCCTGGTGCGCGCAGCGAAGGATGCCGACATCATCGTCGCCGACCGCATGACTGAAGGGCGCGGCGAGATCTTTGCGCAATTGCCGCGTCTGCGGGCCTTCGTCCGCTGCGCCGTCGACATCCGCAACGTCGACGTGGATGCGGCCTCGCGAGCCGGCGTGCTCGTGACCCGCGCCGGGCCCGGCTTCGTGCAGGCCGTGGCCGAGCTCGCGCTCGGCTTCATGGTCGACCTCTCCCGCGGCGTGTCGCGGACCACCGCAGATTACCGGGCAGGCCGCAAGCCGGAAGCCCGGATGGGCCGCCAGCTCGCCGGCAGCCGGATCGGCATCATCGGCTACGGCAGCATCGGGCGCTACCTCGCCGAGATCGCAAAAGTGCTGCGCATGGAGGTATTGATCTCCGATCCCTTCGTAACCGTCAGCGATGCCGAGATCCGGCAGGTCGGTCTCGACGAGCTGCTCGCCGCATCGGACTACGTCGTCTGCCTCGCCATCGCCAACGAGCAGACCGAAAACCTGATAGGGGAGGCGGCGCTGGCGCGCATGCAGAAGCACGCCGTCTTCATCAATCTCTCGCGCGGCAATCTGGTCGACGAGGCCGCATTGGCAGGCGCGCTGCGTGAGGGCCGCATCGCCGGCGCCGCCATGGATGTCGGCCGCGCGCCGGACCAGATGCCGACGCCCGATCTTGCCAAGCTGCCGAACGTCATCGCCACGCCCTACGTCGGCGGCCTGACGCCGCAGGCCATCGAATACCAGTCGCTGGAGACGGTGCGACAGGTCGAGGCCATCGCGAGGGGAGAAATCCCGCAAGGCGCCGTCAACGCCGATCGCTGGACGCGGCGGCCGTGAAGGATCTTAGAGCCGGTCCACCGCCTTGAACGTCCCGTCCTTCTGGATCACGGTCAGGAACACCTTCGGCGGCGTGTCGAGCATGCGTGTGCCGACGGTGACGATGCTGCCGCTGATGTCGAAACGGCCGGTATCGTTGATGGCGCGCAGCAGGCTGGCGCGGGTCGGATTGGGGCCGGCCTTTTCCAGCGCCGCGGCCGCAAGCCGGCCGGACAGATAGCCTTCCAGCGACACGAAGTCCGGCGTCAGCGCCGGGTCGTACGCCTTTAGCGCCGCCTGATAGTCGGCGACGAGCTTGAGCGAGCGGTCCCAGGGAAACGGCACCACCTGCGAGACGATGACGCCTTCGCCCTCCGGGCCGAGCTCCGCGGCGAGCGCGACGGCGCCGACGAAGGAGATGTTGACGAAGGTTGGACGAGCGCCGCTGCGGCGGGCGAGCTTGATGAACTCCGCGCACGGACCATAGGTCCCGACCATGACGATGGCTTCGGGGTCGGCGCGCTTGATCATGCGCCAGGCCTGGCCGACCGCGCGGGTGTTGCGCTCGTAAGTGCCCTCGGCGGCGAGCTCGAGCCCGCGCTTGGCGAGCGCCCGCTTCACGCCGACAAGCCCGTCGCGGCCGAAGGAATCGTCCTGGTAGAAGATGCCGATGCGGGTGAACTTGCGATCCTCGGTGAGATGCTTGATCCAGGCTTCCGCCTCCGCGCCGTAGCTGGCGCGGATATTGACGACGTTCGGAAGCTCGAGATCGCGCAGGAACTCGGCGCCGGTGAACGGGCCGATGAAGGGCACGTTCCTGGAGCTGGTGATCGGTATCGTCGCCATCGCGGTCGGCGTGCCGACCGCACCGATCAGCGCGAACACCTTGTCGTCGTCGATCAGACGCAGCGTCTGCGCCACCGAACGGTCGGGATCGTAGCCGTCGTCGCGGCTGATGAGCTGGAGCTTGCGGCCATGAACGCCGCCCTTGGCATTGGCCTCGGTGAATGCGGCGACGATGCCTTGCCGCATGCGCTGTCCCAGCGCGGAGGACGGGCCTTCCAGCGCCGCGGCCTGGCCGAACAGGATTGCATCCTCGCTGATGCCGGCCTCGTTGCCCCTCGCAACCAGCGTGGTCGCGGCCAGAAGCGCGATGGTCAGAACGACGGATCTCGCTGATCGAATTCGATGCATCGGGAGGCTTGACGGATCCTTGAAAGAAACCTTGCGCAACATAGCCTTGCGAGGCTGAATAGCTCGCTAAGCGCCACGGCGCAGAGAGGCCGTATTACACCGGGGAAAACCGGCAACTTATGTCGAGAAAGCCGGGATCGCTCGTGCACTTCGTTAACTAATTTCCGCATTGCGGTACGACTGGTTTCCGAAATTGTGCACTTCTTAACCGCCGTCTTGTTCCGATAGCGGCACCGGCACCTCAACCAGAGGTTCGGTTCGTCGCGGACAGGGGACGGCGGCTTCAAGATGGGCGGTCGCGATCAGAACGATCAGGATCGGAGACGTAGAGGCGGATGGTGGCGTGCCGCGCCGCTGCTCGGGCTCTATCGTCCTGCGCTCGTCGCGGTTGGCGTTGGCCTGCTGTTCTCGATCGTGGGCGCTGCCGCCGTCGCGCGGTGGGAAGATCGCGTCAACAGGATCGAGTTCGAGAACGCAGCCGAGACCCAGGCGATCGTCCTGCAGAACGGCATGAACGAGTACATATCGAGACTTCTCGCGCTGCGCACGTTGTTCGAATCGACCAACGAAGAAGTCACCCGCAGCGAATTCGAGACCTTCAGCGCCCGCCTGTTCGAGCGTCACCCCGGCATGCTGCGCATCTCCTGGTTGCCGCGGATCAACCGCAAGGAGCGCGCGGATTACGAGGCCGCGGCGATCCGGGACGGTGTGTCGAGCTATCACATCAAGGCGCTGCAGGGCGAGAGCTTCGTCATCGCGCCGCAGAGTGACGAATATTTTCCGGTGTTCTACTCGACGCAGCCGAAGACCTCGTCGGTTTACGGCATGGACTACACGACCGTTCCGGAGCGACGGGCGGTGCTGGAGCGCGCGCGCGACAACGATCGCGTCGCAGCCATGCGCACGCGCCTGTTCGGGCCGAAGGACAGCGACCGGCCGTCCTATGTCCTCGTCGTCGTTCCCGTCTACGCCAAGGGAACCTCGCGCGAGGAGATCGCGGACCGGCGCCGCAATATCGCCGGCGTCGTGGTCGGCGTCTTCGACCTGCCGCTGCTGATCCAGTCTATCCGCGTGACCACCGGAGCCAGCCCCGCGGTCAGCATGACGGTCTTCCCGCCGTACACGGCGCAGATCGTCAGCCTCGAGCAGATGCTGCCGGATTATGCGTCGGCCGCCTCGGCGCTGCGGTCGATGCGGGACATCGCGCGGACCCTGCACTGGTCGGGCAGTCTCAAGATCGGCGACACCGATTGGCAGGTGCGGGCGGTTCCGACCGCCGGTGGTCCGCTGGCGACGACTTACGACCGCGCGGTTGCGGTCCTCGTCGTCGGCATGCTGCTGACGCTGTCGCTGTCGACCTATCTGATGCTCGCCAGCCGCAATTCGCGGCGGCTGTCGCTGGCGAACCGGCGCGTGCTCGAGCTTGCCCAGACCGACATCCTCACGGGATTGCCGAACCGCGCCTTTTTCCTCACCCGGCTCGACGAGATGAACGGCAAGTTGAGCGTGAGGGGCGAGCCCTTCGCGATCCTGATGCTCGACCTCGATCGCTTCAAGAACGTCAACGATTCCCTCGGCCACGCGGCCGGCGATGCGCTGCTGCGCCAGGTGGCGCAGCGGCTGAAATCCGCGCTGCGCGCCAACGACGTGCTGGCGCGGCTCGGCGGCGACGAATTTGCCATCATCCAGCAAGCCGGCGAGGACCAGCGCGCCTGCTCGACCGATCTGGCGGCGCGGATCGCCAAGCTCGTGAGCGAGCCGTTCCTGCTGCCCGGACACCGCGTCGAGATCGGCACCAGCATCGGCATCGCAATTGCACCGGATCATGGCAGCGATCAGGAGCAGCTCCTGAAGAAAGCGGATCTCGCGCTCTATCGCTCGAAATCGGCCGGCCGCAACTGCTTCACTGTTTATGATGAGGCGATGTCGGCCGAGCTGGAGGCCCGCAACACGCTGGAAGGAGATCTGCGCGACGCCATCGCGCGCTGCCAGCTGGAGGTGCACTATCAGCCGTTCGTCGACGCCCTCAGCGGCGAACGACGCGGCTTCGAGGCGCTGGTGCGCTGGCGGCATCCGACGCGCGGCCTGATCCCTCCGGACCAGTTCATTGCGCTTGCGGAGGAGACCGGGCTGATCGTGCCGCTCGGCGAATTCGTGCTGCGGCGCGCCTGCGCGGACGCAGCCGGCTGGCCTGCCGATCTCATGATCGCCGTCAATCTTTCGCCGATCCAGTTCAAGGAAGCCGAGCTGTTCGACATGATCTGCGCGGCGCTCGCCGATTCCGGCCTGCCGCCGCAGCGGCTCGAGATCGAGATCACGGAATCCGTGCTGCTGGAGCGCGGCAGCGAGAATCATGCCTTCATGGAGCGGCTGAAGCAGCTCGGGGTCGAGCTCGCGCTCGATGATTTCGGCACCGGCTATTCCTCGCTCAGCTACCTGACCGCGTTCCCGTTCGACAAGATCAAGATCGACAAGTCGTTCATTCGCAATCTGACGCAGCAGCCGCGCTCTTCCGCCATCATCTCCTCGATCGTGACGCTGGCGCGCGGACTGGACATGTCGGTCACGGCCGAAGGCGTCGAGACGCGCGAGGAGTTCGACCGGCTGAAGGCGCTCGGCGTCAATTTCGCGCAAGGCTATCTGTTCGGCCGGCCGCATCCGATCGAGCGGATCCTGTTCGACGCGCCGGTCAAATCATCACGGCTCGACGCCGCCTGAGCGCGCCGCTCAAGCAGTATTTAGGTCGTCATGCCCGGGCATAGCCGTCCGAAGGACGGCGTCGCTTCCGCTCGCCTATGTCCCGGGCATCCACGTTCTCCGTCCTGCGTCGCAAGACGTGGATGGCCGGGACAAGCCCGGCCATGACGTTGCGGGAGCGTCTGCGCCCCGCTCAAGAGGCATGCGCGAAAAGCGCTTGACCCGGACATCCCCGGATGGTCCGAAGAACCGTCTAGGGATGAAACAAGCACACAACATGCGGCTTCCGTTCTTCTACGGCTGGATCGTGGTCGCCGTGACCTTCGTCACCATGGCGATCGGCGTCAACGCGCGCACCGCCTTTTCGCTGTTCTTTCCACCCATCATCTCCGAGTTCGGCTGGGAGCGCGGCGTCACGGCGGGCGCCTTCTCCTTCGGCTTCGTTGTGTCGGGCGTGGTCAGCCCGCTGATCGGCCGCCTGATGGACCGCGCGGGTCCGCGGGCGGTGATGGAGCTCGGGGTCGTGCTGATGGGCGGCGGCCTTTTGCTGGCGCCGCTGACCAGCGCGCCGTGGCACCTCTATGTCACCATCGGTGTCATGGTCGGTGCCGGCAGCGTCTGTCTCGGCTATTCCGGCCAGTCGCTGTTCCTGCCGAACTGGTTCATCCGCAAGCGCGGCTTCGCCATCGGCATCGCTTTCGCCGGCGTCGGTATCGGCTCGGTGACGCTGCTGCCATGGGTGCAGCACATGATCGAGCAGACCGGCTGGCGCACCGCCTGCACCGCGATGGGCCTGCTCGTCCTGATCGCGCTGGCGCCGATCAACCTGCTGCTGCACAAGCGCCCGGAGGACATCGGGCTCCAGCCGGACGGCGATGCCGCCCCCGCCGCAGGCGCGGCAAGCCCGGTCTCCAACGTCGTCGATCACGTCTGGGTCAACACCGACTGGACGCTGCGGCGCGCCGTCGCGACCGCGCGGTTCTGGTGGATCGGGCTCGGCTATTTCTGCGGCCTGTACATCTGGTATGCGGTGCAGGTGCACCAGACCAAATTCCTGCTCGATGTCGGCTTCAGCCCCGGCGTTGCGGTGTGGGCGCTCGGAATGGTCAGCCTGCTCGGCATTCCCGGCCAGATCGTGCTGGGGCACGTCTCCGACCGCATCGGCAGGGAGTGGGTGTGGGCGATCAGTTGTGCGGGTTTCGTCATCTGCTTCGCCGCGCTGATCGCGCTGAAATATCAAGCTTCGCTCTGGCTGGTTTATCTGATGGTGTTCACGCAAGGCGCGCTCGGCTACGGTCTCACCTCGATCATGGGCGCGGTGGTGTTCGAGATATTCCAGGGCAGGCACCAGGGCAGCATCTTCGGCACGATCATGCTCGCGGCGCTGGCGGGCGGTGCGGCCGGACCGTGGCTGACCGGTGTCCTCTATGATCGCGCCGGCGACTACACGCTCGCTTTCGCCCTCGCCATGGTCGTGAGCGGGGTGTCGGCGCTTGCGATCTGGCGGGCGGCGCCGGGCAAGGTGAGGGCCGTGGCCGGCCGGCTGCACAAGCTCAAAACGGCATCCGAATAGGTCCAGTACGCTTCAAGATACCTTCGGCGTTTTCGCGAAGCGTTAATCATGCCGCCTCTTGGCGCAGCGCGCCGGAATTGCAAAAACGTCTTGGACACCATCGGAGCGTTAACCTCTCGCCGATTGCCGCATTTCCCGATGCCGCTGGTCCAGACGATGCCCGCCTCCGATCACCTTGCGACTGAAATTCCTGACGTGCTGCGCGCCGCGCTCGAACGCGCCGACGATGGCATCGTCATCGTCGATGAGGCGCATCGCATCACCCACTTCAACCCCGCCGCGGAACGGATCTGGAAGCTCGCCGCCGCCGAGGTGCTCGGCCGCGATGCCGCCGTCCTCACCCTCAAATGCCTAAGCGCCGGTGCGACCGCGGATTTCCGCGAGGAGATCAGCCTCGTGCGGCACGACGGCAGCCGTATCAAGGCGCAGGTCGCGATGTCCTCGGCGATGGTCGACGGCGCGGCCCATCACATCGTGTTCGCGCGCGACGTCAGCCTCGATGCCGAACGCCGCGCCAGGATCGCACTTCTCCACGCGGTCTCCGACCAGACCAACCGCGTGGTGATCATCACCGACGTCGAGCAGAACATCGTCTACGTCAATTCCGCGTTCACGGCGCTGTTCGGCTATACCAGCGAGGAGGCCGAAGGCCGCCGCGCCGGAGAGCTCATTGCCGGCCGCCACACCGAGCGCAAGGCGATTGCGAAGCTCGTCAAGCGGCTGATGCATGGCGGTCAGCGCGACGAGGCCGAGGTGCTCGTCTACGACAAGGATGGTGAGGAGATCTGGGTCTCTGCCCGGATCGACGCCTTCCGCGACAAGAAAGGCCGGGTCAAGCACATCTTTGCGCTGCTCGAGGACATCACCGAATCCCGGCAGCTGCGCTCGCTGCAGCAACTGATCATGGCGGCGCTCGCCGACGAGGCGCCGATCACCGAGATTGCCGATCGGCTGTGCCGCCGCGTCGAGCAGATCGCGCCCGGCGTCGTCTGCTCGCTGCTGCACGTCGATGCCGCCGGCTTGCTCCATCCGCTGGGCGGCCCGAGCTTGCCCGAGGACTATTCCCGTTCGCTCGACGGCATCGCGATCGGTCCCGAGGTCGGCACGTGCGGAACCGGAGCCTTCTACGGCATTCCGGTTCTGGTCGCCGACATCGATGCCGATCCGCGCTGGCAGCCCTACAAGGCGCGGCCGCTCGAAGTGGGCTTGCGCGCCTGCTGGTCGACGCCGATCAAGGCCAAGGACGGCCGGGTCATCGGCACCTTCGGTTTCTATTATCGCGAACCGCGGGCGCCGAGCCGATGGCACCGCCAGATCGTCGATGCCTGCGTCAACCTCGGCGCGTTCGCGATCGAGCGCAAGGAGGCGCGCGCCGAAATCGCGCGGCTCGCCTATCACGACATGCTCACCGGCCTGCCGAACCGCGCGCAGCTGCGCCACCTGATCACGACCGCGATCAATGCCTGTCCGACCGGAGGCCATGTCGCGCTCGCCTTCCTTGACGTCGATCATTTCAAGGACGTCAACGATACGCTCGGCCACGCCGCCGGCGACGAGCTCTTGATCCTGCTCGCGCAGCGCCTGCGCGAGCAGATCGGTCCCGACGACATGCTGGGACGGCTCGGCGGCGACGAGTTCGTCATCCTGCTGCCGCAACGCAATGCCGAGGCCGCTGAGCGCATCGCGGCCGGGATCACCGAGGCCCTGTCCGCACCGTTGCGGCTCGGATCGAAGCTGATGCCGATGTCCGCCAGCATCGGAATCAGCCTCTATCCCGATCACGCCACCGACATCGACACATTGATGCAGCAGGCGGACGCCGCCATGTACATGGCCAAGCAGGCCGGACGCTCGACGCATCGCCTCTTCAGTGCCGAGATGAACGTGCTCGCGGAGCAGCGGCTGGCGCTGATCGCGGCGTTGCGCCGCGCCGTCGCGGAAGGTGTGCTGAGCCTCAGCTATCAGCCGCAGATCCGCAGCTGCGACGGCGCGATCCACGGCGTCGAGGCGCTCGCGCGCTGGCGCGATGCCGTGCTCGGCGACGTCTCGCCGGCAAAGTTCATCCCGCTCGCCGAGGAATGCGGGCTGATCGAGCAGATCGGCATGTGGTCCGTGCGCGAGGCCTGCCGTCAGATGGCGAGCTGGCGCCGCGCCGGGCTCAACATCCCCTGCGTCTCGGTCAATCTGTCGCCGATCAATTTCCGCAACGTCACGCTGGCCGCGCGGCTCAAGGACATCCTGGCCGAGCACGATCTGCCGCCGGATGCGCTGATGCTGGAGATCACCGAAGGCGCGTTCATGCAGGACGGAGCCGCGGCGCTGGAGACGATGAACGCGATCCGCGAGCTCGGCGTCGGCCTCTCGGTAGACGATTTCGGCACCGGCTATTCCAGCCTCAGCCGGCTAGCGCATCTGCCGATCCGCGAGCTCAAGATCGACCGCAGTTTCATGCGCGACATCGAGCAGGACGCGGGCGCGCTCGCGATCGCCACCGCCGTGGTCCGCGTCGGCCAGGGCCTCGGCATGAGCGTGGTCGCCGAGGGGGTCGAGACCGAGGGGCAGCGCAAGACGCTGGCCGAGCTCGGCTGCAACATCGTCCAGGGCTTCCTCTACGCGCCGCCCCTGCCGCCGGTCGCCTTCGAGCGCTGGCTGATCGAGCATTGCGCCGAGCAGGCGAGGGCGATGCTGGGGCGGCTTGACCTTGTCGCGGACAAGGTTGCCGTGAAGGTCGGCGTAGCCGCCTTTGAGCGGTAGGAACGCATCAGCGACCGGCGGCAGAACGGGCTTCGCTAGAGCATCGAAAGCACGACAATGCCTTCCTCGAGCTCTCCTGAAGCCAGGCGCGCCCGCGCCATGCGCTCGAACTCCGTGCGATGCTTCTGTAGATAGCTGAAGGCCTGCTTCTGCGTGTTGAATGTCGTTGCAAGCCGGCACATCTGCCGATTTGCGCCGGACGCGAGAAAGAATGTGATGGTTCCGTGATCTGGCTTTATGCGAGGCACGATCTGCACTCTCCGGCATGGGATCGGCACTTCAGATTTCGCAGGCGGCGTTGAAGACGGCTATCGCGCCAACTTCCTTGTCCGCTTCTTGAGCTTAGGCACCGGCAAAGTCGATCGAAGAGCTTCATCGGCCGCTTCCCTCGCCTGGCGCGCCTCTCGAAGCCGCGCCATGTTCTTGCGAACCTCGATGGCTTGCCTTTCCACGTCCGCCAATGCCCGCGCGCCCTCTTCGGCGGCCAGGCGCTTGCGATCGGAACGTGTAATGCTTTCGGGTGACGGCTCTGCCGGCTTCTTGCTGCTCATCGTTCACCCGGATCCGCAAAGACTAAACCCGCTCAATCCAGGGATTGAGCGGGCAAAGCGACCGTTTCAGTACATCCGTGAAACGGCGCAACGATCTCAAGCCAGCGAGAGGTTCTCGGCGCTGACTTTGCCTCGCATCTTGTCGGTCTTGATCTCGAAGTTGACCTGTTGGCCTTCGCCGAGACCGGCAAGCCCAGCCCTTTCAACGGCGCTGATGTGAACGAACACGTCGTTGCCACCGTCGTTTGGCTGGATGAAACCGAAGCCCTTTTGGCCGTTAAACCACTTGACCGTACCTGTCGTCATTTTCTTCTCCAAAGCGCGCGAGCGCATCCCGCGCGACAATCGCGCGGTTACCTTCAACTTCGTCGATGTCTTTGGAAAAGGAGCCCGCGGGCGCATTCAACAAGGCACAGCGGCTAATCGAACGACTTCAATATATACGACTTTCATGCATTTGCAAGGAGCGAAGCCAGTTTGTTTGCTGCGAGGCCATTCTTCTGTTCCGATCGCGGCGCTTTGCGTGTGTCGATCGATCTGCGAGCAAGGCGTGATCGATTGACCGAACAGGTCTGCTGACGATCAGCATATCGGCGCGGCTGCGCCGCCCGCGCCGCTAGGTTGAGGCCAATCCAGTCCGGCGCCGGAGATCCGTGATCGCGCGCAAAAAGCTGTCGGCCGGCGTCGTCTCGGGGTCGATCAGCCGGTGCAGGCGAAAGCCGTCTTCCAGCGCGAGCACGACGGAGGCGATCCAGGGCGGGCTCAGATTGACGTTGCGCCCGTTGCTCTTCGATGTCGCCTCGATGATGTCGGCGACCAGCCTGCGCCGCGCGCGCAGGCGTTTGGCAAGTTCCGGGCGGCGCTTTTCGGCCCGCGCCACGAACAGGATCATCTCCATGTGCAGCAGGGGCGAGCGGCCGAGCGGATCCTGGCGGCTGCGGTCCATCGTCTTCAACGCCGCGATGAAGTCGTCGAGATTGTCGTGCTGCGCCAGGATGTCCATGTTGCGCCGGATCGACTGTGCGACATGGTCCTCGAGCATGGCGATGATCAATTCGTCCTTGCTCTTGAAGTTCGAATAGAACGCGCCCCGGGTGAAGCCCGCCGCCGCCGCGATCGCCTCGATGCTGGCGCCGCCGATGCCGTCCGCCTCGAACACGCGCGCGGCCGCCTCGAACAGCGCCTCGCGTGTGTCGTCCCTGGTCGGCCTGGTTCTCACCCTTGACATCGGCGCAGCTTAGGGCAGAATGCAACTCGATACAACAATGTATCGAGTTGATAATTTACAGGGATGGTTACGCCGGGCGGTGGGCAGCCTTGCGTATGCGTGTCGTGCGGCAACCGATCCGAGGTCACCATGAACGAGCAAGTGCAACCCGCTGGCGGACCGCTGTTCAACCCGCTCTCGCCGGATTTCATCCGCGATCCCTATCCGCACTATGAACGGCTGCGCACCGTCGATCCGATCCACGTGACGCCTTTCGGCCAGTACGTCGCCAGCCGGCACGCCGAGGTCAGTCTCGTGCTGCGTGACAAGCGCTTCGGCAAGGATTTCGTCGAGCGCACCACGCGCCGCTACGGCCCGGAGATCATGAAGGAGCCGGTGTTTCGCAGCATGAGCTACTGGATGCTGCAAGCCGATCCGCCGGACCACACCCGCCTGCGCGGCCTGGTCGTGAAGGCCTTCACCGCCCGCCGCGTCGAGGACATGCGACCGCGGATCCAGGAGATCGTCGACCAGGCGATCGATGCCGTGATCGAGCGCGGCCACATGGACCTGATCGAGGATTTCGCCTTCCGCCTGCCCGTCACCATCATCTGCGACATGCTCGGCATCCCCGAGGAGCATCGCGAAGTGTTCTACAAGAGCTCGCGCGACGGCGGACGGCTGCTCGACCCCGTGCCGCTCTCGCCGGAGGAGATCCGCCAGGGCAACGCCGCCAACTTGACGGCGCAGATGTATTTCCAGCAGCTGTTCGAGCTGCGCCGCAAGAATCCCGGCGACGACCTCATCACCCAGCTGGTGCAGGCCGAGGAGGACGGCAACAAGCTCACCAACGAGGAGCTGACCGCCAACATCATCCTGCTGTTCGGCGCAGGCCACGAGACCACGGTCAACCTGATCGGCAACGGCCTGCTCGCGCTCCACCGCAACCCGGATCAGCTTGCGCTCCTGAAAGCGAAACCGGAGCTGATGACGAACGCGATCGAGGAGTTCCTGCGCTATGATTCCTCGGTGCAGATGACCGGGCGCGTCACGCTGGAGGAGATCGAGGACCTCGGCGGCGTGACGATCCCCAAGGGCGAGACCGTGCTGTGCCTGCTCGGCTCGGCCAACCGCGATGGCGCGGTCTACCCCGACAGGCCCGACCGGCTGGACGTCACCCGGGCGAACGTCAAGCCGCTGTCGTTCGGCGGCGGCATCCATTTCTGCCTTGGGGCCCAATTGGCGCGGATCGAGGCCGAGATCGCCATCGCCACGCTGCTGCGGCGGCTGCCGGATTTGCGCATCGACGACATCGAGACCCCGGAATGGCGGCCGACCTTCGTGCTGCGCGGGCTGAGGCGGCTGCCGGCGAGCTGGTGAGGGGGCGCTCAGCGTTAACCTCCGCGCGCAACAGTCGCTGTGACTTCGCCATACTTCCCCCTATATAAGGGGCTGTTCCGGCGCGCCTGAGGCTCTCAGCTTCGGCCCAGGCCGGTTTGGCCGAGGGGAGACCCGTGCAGACGACGCTGCTCGGATTGGCGATTGCCTTCATCATTGCGCTGCTGGCCGCGCTGATCGGGCCTTACTACATCGACTGGAACCAGTTCAGGCCCCAGTTCGAGGCGGAGGCCGGCAAGATCATCGGCGTGCCGGTGCGGGTGGCGGGCGAGCTCGATGCGCGGCTGTTGCCGGCGCCGACGCTGCGGCTGCGCGGCGTCACCTTCGGCGGCAACAACGATCTCGGCCGCCTGCGCGCCGACAAGCTCGATGTCGAGTTCAGCCTCGGCTCCCTGATGCGCGGCGAATGGCGCGCCACCGAGCTTTCGGTCGGCGGCATGGCGGTCGATCTTGGTCTGGACGCGCGCGGACGGGTCGATTTGCCCTCCACCGCGAGCGGCACCTTCAACCTGGCCTCCCTCGCCATCGAGCGGCTGAACCTCACCGGCCGCATCGCCTTGCACGATGCCGCCAGCCGCTCGACGCTGGAATTGAACGATATCGCCTTCTCCGGCGATGTGCGCTCGCTCGCAGGCTCGGTGCGGGGCGACGGCAGCTTCACCGCGCGCGGCGTGCGCTACCCGTTCCGCGTCTCCTCCGGCCCCAGCGCCGACGGCAGCGCCACCCGTCTCCACCTCAACATCGATCCCGGCGAGCGCGCCATCCTCGCCGATCTTGAGGGCGTGCTCGCCTTCGATAATCGCCAGCCGAAATTCGAGGGCGCGCTGACCCTCGCCGTGCCCGCGGCCAGGAAGGCGGGCGAGGCGGGACCGACGCCCTGGAAGCTTGCGACCAGGCTCAAGGCCGATCCGGCCGGCGCGAAATTCGAGCAGATCGACGCGAGCTTCGGCCCGGAGGACACCGCGCTGAAGCTCGGCGGCGTCGGCGACCTCAGGTTTGGCGCATCGCCCTTGCTGCGCGCGGTGCTGTCGGCGCGGCAGGTCGATGCCGACAGGCTGACCGCCAAGCATGATGCCGATCCGCAGCGCGTCCTGCCGGCGCTGCGCGCAGGGCTGGCGGCGATCCCGCAGGTGCCGATCCCTGCCCAGATCGAGTTCAATGCCGATCAGATCATGCTCGGCGGCCGTCCGCTCCAGAACATCGCGACCGAGCTTGCGACCGACGGCCGGTCCTGGACCTTCCGGCGGCTGGAGCTGCGCGCGCCGGGCATGACGCAGGTCTCGCTCAATGGCGCGGCTCCCGGCGCCGACAGTTTCAGCGGCCGGCTCAGCGTTGAATCCCCGGATCCCGACACGCTGGTGGCCTGGCTGCAGGGCCGCAGCGAGATCACCCGCCGCAGCACGCGGCCGCTGCGTCTCGCGGGCGACGTCACCATCGCAGCCAATCATCTCGCCATCGACAGGCTGAAGGCCGACATCGATGGCGGCGCGATCGAAGGCCGCATCGTCTTCGTGCAGACAGGCGCGAGCAACGGCTCGCGGATCGATGCGGACCTCAGGGCCGACCGGCTCGACCTCGATGCCGCCGCGAGCTTCGTGCGCGCGCTGGCGGGGCCGCAAGGCGAATGGCCGGAAGAGGCAAAGCTCTCGCTCGATATTGGCCGCGCGATCTCCGCCGGCCAGGAGCTGCGGCCGTTCGCAGCCAGGCTCGCCTACAGCCCGGCGTCGCTGTCGCTGGAGCAGCTGCGCTTCGGCCAGGGCGGCGGCGTGACCTCGGAGGCGAGCGGCAGCTTCGACCGCACCAAGACGACCGGCAAGCTCGCGCTGAAATCCTCGGCCAATTCGCTGCGCGAGCTCACCGCGCTGGTCGAGCCGTTCGCGCCCGCGCTGCGCGCGCGCCTCGATGCGCTCCCGTCCTTGCCCGGCGCGACCCGTCTCAAGCTCGATCTCAGCCTCGACAAGAACGCCGAGCATGCCGATCGCAGCAATGCCCGCTTCGTGCTCGACCTCGACGCACCGCAGCTCAAGACCACGGCGACCCTGGCCGCGCAGACGCCGGCGGCCGCCATCGGCGGTATCGACCTCGAACGCCTGCGCAACAGCGACTTCACGTTGGACGCGAAAGTGGCGGCGCCGCAGGCCGGCGCTTTGTTGGCACTGCTGGGGCTCGACCGCATCGTGGCCGCGGGCGAGGGCGCCTCGCAATTCGAAGGACGGTTGAGCGGAGC
This sequence comes from Bradyrhizobium sp. BRP19, assembly GCF_020194195.1. Taxonomy (NCBI): domain Bacteria; kingdom Pseudomonadati; phylum Pseudomonadota; class Alphaproteobacteria; order Hyphomicrobiales; family Nitrobacteraceae; genus Bradyrhizobium; species Bradyrhizobium sp. BRP19. The sequence continues at coordinate 49,108 of NZ_JADYVZ010000018.1, forward strand.
CTGGCGCCGTCCCTCGCAATTGAACGCAAAGCTGAGCGGCGGCGGGCTCGATGCCGACGCGCAAGGCAGCGTCGAATGGTCGGAGTCCAAACCGTCCGAACCCAAATCGTTCGAGCCCAAATCGTTCGAACCGAAGGCGAGCGTGAACCTGCGCGTGCGCAACGCCAATCTGGCGCCGCTGCTCGGGACCAGCCCGGCCGGCAAGTCGGCGCAGAACGTCAGCCTGTCCTCCCGCCTCACGCTATCAGGCAATCGCCTGACCTTCGGCGATCTCGACGGCAATGCCGCGGGCTCGCATCTGCGCGGCCATGTTTCGGTGACGCTCGATCAGGACAAGAGCATCGACGGCGAGGTCGGTCTCGACTCGCTCGATCTGGCGCCGGCGCTCGCAATCGCCGTCGGCGCAGCCGGTCGTGAGTCCGGCGAGCCGCTCAGCGCAGGATTGGTTAGCGGCTGGCGCGGCCGCATCGCCTTCCAGGCCTTACGCGGAATGTTGCCCGGCGGCATCGAGCTCCGCCCCTTCGGCGGCACGATCCGGAGCGACGGCCAGTCGCTCGCGTTCGATGCGCTCAAGGGCGGCGTCGGCGGCGGCGACATGTCCGCAAGCCTGGACGTGCGCAATGGCGCGGGTGGGCTTGCGCTGAACGCGCGCATCGAGCTCAGCAACGTCGATGCGGCGGCGCTGCGCTATCGCGACCTCGCCCTGCCCAAGGGGCGCGCCTCGGTGCAGGTGGCGCTGACCAGCCAGGGCCGCAGCGTCGCGGCCTTGACCGGTGCGCTCGCCGGCAACGGCACGGTGACGCTCGAATCCGCCGAGATCGCCGGCCTCAATCCGCGTGCGTTCGAGATCGCCATCCGCGCCAGCGACGGCGGCCAGGTCAATGACGACAACCGGCTGCGGCAGCTCGTCGAGCCCGCGCTGTCGGCGGGGCGCATCGCGGTGCCCTCGGCGCAGATTCCATTCACGATCCGCGACGGCCGCCTGCGCATCGGCGCAACGCCGCTGGAAGCGAAGAACGCCCGCGCCATCGTCTCCGGCGGCTACGACATTCCGGCGGACCAGGCCGACATCCGCGCCAGCCTGACGCCGATCATGACGGGGCTTTCCGGCGCCCCGCCCGAGATCCAGCTCTTTGCGGCAGGCCCGCCCGACAGGCTGAGCCGTACCATCGACCTCGCACCGCTGTCGTCATGGCTTGCGGTGCGCACGATCGATCGCGAGACGCGGCGGCTCGACGCCATCGAGCGCGGCGAGCCGCCGCCGGCCACCGCTGCGCTGCCGACGCTGGTGTCCCCGGAGATAGCGACCGAGCAGGCGCCACCCAACGTGCCGCTGCCGGGCCAGGACCCGCGCCGCGCGCCGGCAAAGCCCAGGGTGGCGCCGACCCCGAAAGCTCCGCAGGCCGCGCCCGCCGCGCCAAGCCCCTCACTGACAAGCCCTTCACTGACGAGCCCGCCGCTCGCGAGCCAGCAGCTCGCGCCGCTCCCTCCGGCCATCGACGTGAAGCCCGCCCCGGGCCCGCCGCCCGCCAAGCCCAGGCCGAAGCCGCCGCTGGTGCTGACGCCGCAGCATCCGTAGACGGCGCTAACTAAAGCGCTCCGTTGCCGATGCTCGTCATGCCCGGGCTTGTCCCGGGCATCCACGTTCTTTGTGCCATGCGGCAAGGCGTGGATGGCCGGGACAAGCCCGGCCATGACGCGGAGAGGTTTCAGTGCCCAAAGCTTCTCGGCTCTTGCACAACAGTAAATCCATTCCATCGCATTTGACGGAATTTTCGTCGGCAAAACTGATTTGCCGACTTTACTGAATTCTCGCGTTTCATCTCTAGCGTGGGTTCCCAGAGGAATTCGGCGTCGCGCCGCGAGCGGCGGGACGGCTCGCCAAGGGCTGCCAAGAACTGGGGTGATCGAGATGAACGGGGCGAAATCGCTTCTGCAGGATCTGGACGACGCGATCGCGCGCGGCACCGACGAAAGCCGGGCGCGTGCATTGTGGCATGCGACCGACATCCTGATCACCGGCCGCTACAGCGACGACGAGATCAGCATGTTCGGCGAGGTGATCGGCCGGCTCGCCGACGAGATCGAGGTGGCAGCGCGCGCGCAGCTCTCCGAAGTGATGTCGGCCTGCGATCACGCCCCGCTCAACGTCATCGAAAGGCTCGCCCTCGACGACGAGATCGCGGTTGCCGGTCCCGTGCTACGCGATTCCAACCGCATCGACGAGAAGATGCTGGTCCAGAGCGCCATGACCAAGGGCCAGGCGCATCTGCTGGCGATCTCGCAGCGCCAGTCGATCGGCGAAGCCGTGACCGACGTGCTGGTCAAGCGCGGCAACCAGGAGGTCGTGACTTCGGTCGCCAAGAACGAGGGCGCGCGCTTCTCCGGCTCGGGTCTCTTGCACATGGTCCGCCGCGCCGAGGGCGATTCGATCCTTGCCGAGCAGCTCGGCCTGCGCAAGGACGTGCCGCGCCACATCTTCCAGCAGCTGATCGCGAAAGCCTCCGAAGACGTCCGCCGCCGCCTCGAGACCGAGCGGCCCGAGATGATGTCGCAGATCCAGAGCTCGGTCACCGAGGTCACCGGCGATCTCCAGTCCAAGTTCGGCCCGTCCTCGCGCAGCTATTTCGTCGCCAAGCGCGTTGTCACGACGCAGTATCGCCAGGGCAATCTCAACCAGGACTCGATCTCGAACTATGCCCGCCAGCATCGCTTCGACGAGGTGCAGATCGGCCTGTCGCTGCTGTCGGCGCTGCCGGTCGACGTGATCGAGCGCGCGCTGATGGACCGCAACCGCGAGATGATCCTGGTGCTGTGCAAGGCGCTCGACTTCTCCTGGGACACGACGATGTCGCTGTTGTTCCTCGGCGCCAAGGATCATCTGATCACGGCGCGCGAGCTCCAGGACAACGAGCGCGAGTACGGCCGGCTCAAGATCGAGACGTCGCGCAGCATTCTGAAGTTCTACCAGTCGCGCAAGACCGGCGCGGGTGCCGATGCGGGCCGTCAGCCCGAACTTCAAGTCCACTGACAGGTCCACTGAGGAGAGGGGAGTACCTGCAATGTTACCTCAATTCGGCACCGCCGTTCGCAAGAAGAATCTCGCCAATGCCGGCGCCACCGATCTCGGCGGCGCAGCTTCGGACAAGGCCTCGGTGGACGCCGCCTGGCTCGTGCTGGAAGCCGCCAACGACCTCGGCGACCACGCCGCGGTGGACGCCTGCCGCCGCGTTATCGACGCCGAGCTGAACGGCACGGCGGCCCGCAGCGCCGACGTCGATCTCGTGCTGGGATATTTCCGGTAAGGCTCCGGAGATCGCGCTCGGAGTTGAGCGCAGCGAAGTCCGGAGGGACTCTCAGCACGAGTTGGAGCGTTTGGCGCCTGCATCGCGCCGAAGACTTGACTTCGCCGCGGCCAAGGCTGCAGCCAGCTCATCGATGTGATAGGGCTTGGGCAGGATCTCGATACCAGCGCTTTCCGCTTCATGGACCGAGGCTTCGGCGTAACCGCTGGTCAGCAATATCGGTATGTCGCTTCGTCTTGTCCTGATCTCGCGCGCAAGCTCGACCCCGTTCATGCCGCCCGGCATCATGATGTCGGAGAAGATCAGATCGATGGGACGGCCATCCGCCAGGGCACCAAGCGCTGCCGCGGCGCTGGAGGCGCGCGTGACGTCGTAGCCGAGCTGGCCCAGCATCTCGCTGACCAGCGCGGCAACCTCGTCATCGTCTTCCACCAGCAGGATCCGGCCCTGATTGCTCTTCTTGGGCCTCGCCCTGGTGAGATCGACGAGATGTCGCGGGCTCGACGGAGCATCGAACGATCGCGGCAGGTACAGCTCGATGCTCGTGCCGCGGCCGACCTCCGATTGAATGCGCACCGTGCCTTGCGACTGCGTCGCAAATCCATGGACCTGCGCGAGCCCAAGCCCGGACCCTTTGCCGACGTCCTTGGTCGTGAAGAACGGCTCGAAGACGCGCGAGAGAATCTCCGGAGGCATACCGATGCCGGTATCGATCACGGATAGCCGGACGTAGTCGCCGGAGATCTGATCGTCCTTGAGATCGGGCAGGTTTTCTCCGCGCACGATGATCGTGCCGCCGTGGGGCATGGCATCGCGGGCGTTGACGGCCAGGTTGAGAATGACCAGCTCGAGCTCGCCGGGGTCGACCTCGACCGGCCAAAGCTGCTCCGGAAAGTCGAACTCGACGTGGACGTCGCCTCTCAGGCTGCGATCGAGCAGTTCGCGCATTCCGCCGATCTGCGCGGCGACGTCGACGGGCTGCGGCCGCAGCTTCTGCCGCCGAGAAAATGCCAGAAGCTGCTTGGTCAAGCTGGCACCGCGCTGCGCGGCCTGGATCATCCCATCCATCAGGCGGCGACGGCGGTTCGGATCCGTCTGGCGGTCGAGCATGTCGAGCCCGCCGGAAATCACCATCAGCAGATTGTTGAAGTCGTGGGCGACACCACCGGTGAGCTGGCCGATGGCCTCGATCTTCTGGGCCTGCCGAAGCGTTTCCTCGACCCGGGCGCGCTCCTTCATCTCGAGCCGAAGCTGCTCGTTGGCTTCTTCCAGCGCCCGGGTCCGCTCGATCACGAGCTTCTCGAGCTCCTGCGCCGTCTGTTCGCGCGCTTCCAGCAAGGCCCGGATTTCATATTGGCGCCGGCGTGCCCGCATCGCCGATTGGATGGCGCTGGTCAGCGTGATCGGCTGAACCGGCCGCTCGAGCAGCGACACGTTGCGGAGAAGCTCGACGATACTGCGTCGCCACGCGACGACCGCGGGCCGCTCCCGGTGACTGGTGAGAACGACGAAGGGCAGATCGGACCACGGCGGCTGGCCGGCGATCCACTGCGCCAGCGCCGCGGTGTCCTTGCCGAACAATCCTTCCTCGGCAAGAAACACCGTGCCGACGCCTGCCGTCATTTCGGTGACGAGTTCGGCCAAGTCCCGGCAATTGACCGCCTCGAGGTTCGCGTTGCGCAAAAGTTCGGCCGATGCCGGCCCGTCGCGGCCCACCGGGGCGAAGACGAGAACGCGGTGATCGCGCTGCGCGCTCATTCGAGCGGCCCTTCCGGGAGGGCCGTGCCGGTATAGCGGGGATTGCCGGAAAAGATGCCGCTGAACTCATGAAGTGGCGGGCCGAGCTTGATTCCGTTGCTACCGAGTCGGAATTCGCGGATGCCATGCTCGTGGCCGCCGCTTCGCTTCTTGACGACCGACAAGGCGCGCCGAACCGTTCCGGCGAACTCGAAATAACGCAGCATCACCACTGCATCGCTCAAATAGCTGAGGTCGAGCGGCGTATCCATGGGACCGACAAGCCCATGCTGGGCGAGAATGAGGATGGTGAGCACGCCCTGCTGGGCCAGATAGCTGAGCAGTTCATGCATCTGCAGAACGAGGAAGCGTTCATCCGGCATCGCGTTCAGATAGCCGTTCAGGCTGTCGATGACGATGATGCGGGCATTGTCGACCTCGACGCTCCGGCGGAGCGTTGCCGCGAACTCACCCGGCGACAATTCGGCGGGATCGATCTGCTGAAAGCGGATATTTCCGGACGCGAGATGTTTGTCCAGCGGCAGCCCGAGCGCTTTGGCGCGTGCCTCAACCGTTCCGCGTCCTTCATCGAAGGCGAAGAATACGGCGTGCTCGCCGCGTTCCGCCGCCGCGATGGCGTAAGTTAGCGCAACTGACGACTTGCCGACGCCGGCCGCGCCGAGGAGAAGAGCGTTGGTGCCGCGCTCGAGCCCCCCTCCCAGGAGCTGGTCGAGCTCGGGGTTGCCGCTGGTCACCATCTCACCATCGAATAATCTGTGATGTTCGGCTGCGACGAGCCGGGGAAAGATCCGCAGCCCCCCTTGCGTGATGGTAAAGTCGTGGAAGCCGCCCCGGAAACGGATGCCGCGCATCTTGATCACGCGAAGCCGCCGCCGCTCGGCACCGTAATCGATGGCCAGTTGCTCGAGCATCACCACGCCGTGCGCGATCGAATGCAGTTGCAGATCATCCTGGGAGGATGACAGATCGTCGAGCAGAACCACGGTGCAGTTGCGATTGGTGAAGAAGTGCTTCAGGGCCAGAACCTGGCGCCTGTAGCGAAGCGGGTTCTGCGCCAGCAGGCGCAATTCGGACAGGCTGTCGAGCACCACGCGGGTGGGATTGATCCGTTCGACTTCCTTGAAGATCAGACCTGTGGTCTCGCTCAGCTCCATCTCGGCGGGATGAAAAACCGTCAGCTCCCGCTCGGGATCAAGCGTCGTTTCCGGCGGAACGAGCTCGAAGATATCGACGCCGTCCAGCGACCAGCCGTGCCGCTGTGCCACCACTGTGAGCTCGCTCTTGGTCTCGGAGAGCGAAACGTAGAGAACGCGTTCGCCGTCGCGCACGCCCCGAAGAAGGAATTGGAGCGCAATCGTAGTCTTGCCTGTGCCCGGCCGGCCTTCGTAGAGATACATCCGGTTGGCATCGAGGCCGCCGCCAAGGATGTCGTCCAGCCCTTCGCTGCCGGTTGACACCCGCGGCAAATCCTTGAAGTCGCTGCCTGGGGCAGCGGAGGATTGACCGGTCATGAACCCCCCTTACGCGTATCTTCCCAAAGCTCCATGCGCTCCAGGCGCATGCCGGGAGCCGGATTTGACTGAAAAGGTCCGTCTAAGGAACTCCTAGGCCGGGCATGAGTTCCCGCCCGACTGGCGGTCCGGCGACCGGTTCGTTGCCGCTCAGACTGTGCCGACCCGTGGATGGTGTCGGTTCAAAAATGAACACAAACGGTCCGCTCGCGGTCCATCCCGTTGCTGCCCTCAGTGCCGGATGCGGTAGATCACGACGTCCTCGCCGTGACGGTTCGTGCTTCGCTCGAGCTGGTAGTTCGACTTCTCTAGCACGCGCCGCGATGCACCGTTCCCGACATACACAATGCCGATGAGAGACGGCAGTGCGAGCTGTGACAGCCCGATGTCCGTCAGCGCGGTCGCGATCTCGCTGGCAAATCCTTGGCCCCAGAAGTCGCGCTTGAACGCGTAGGCGATTTCGACCTCGTCGACATCGTCCACGAGAATGTGCCGAATGCCCGCCCGTCCGGCGAAGGCCCCGTCCTTCGTTCGCAGCGTCCAGAGTCCGAAGCCGTGCTGGTCCCAATGGGCCATGTTGGTTGCGAGATAAGCCCTCGTGACCTCGGGCGTCCGCACCCCGCCGAGATAGCGGGAGACCTCGGCGTCGCGATGCAGCGCGACGAGGTCGGCGAGGTGATCCTCGCGCAACCGTTCGGCGGTCAGGCGGTCGGTGGTGAAATGGTCCACGGCGACAGATCGCCGCTTCCGAGGCGTGTCGTCGTTCATGCTGCTATCGCTGCGGGCTGATCGTGACATCATGCCCCTGTTTTGCCCGACGGGTCAACGGGCGACGGCCGGATCGTTGCCTTGCGCGTAACTCATTGATTTCACGACCCCCGGTCTACTGTGCATGGGGTTGTTTTCGCAGTTTCGTTTTGGAAGGGCTACCCCGCCCCCAGCGCGACGGCGACGTTGTACGTCACGAGGCTCGCCGCATAGGCCAGCACCAGCATGTAGGCGAAGGTGGCGCCCATCCAGGCCCAGCTGCCGGTCTCGCGCCGGATCACGGCGAGCGTGGAGGCGCATTGCGGGGCGAAGATGTACCAGGCCAGCATCGACAGCGCGGTGGCGAGCGACCATTTTGTCGCCAGCACCTGGCCGATCTGCTCGACCGCTTCGTTGCCGCCCTCGATCGCATAGACGGTGCCGAGCGCCGCGACCGCGACCTCGCGCGCCGCCATGCCCGGGATCAACGCCACCGCGATCTGCCAGTTGAAGCCGACGGGGGCGAGCAGGGGCTCGAGCGCCTTGCCGATCATCGCCGCCAGGCTGAACTCGATGGCCGGCCCGGTCGCGCCCGCGGGCGGCTGCGGGAAGGAGGCCAGGAACCAGATCAGCACCATCATCGAGAAGATCGTGGTGCCGGCGCGCTGCAAGAACATCTTGGCGCGGGTGTAGATGCCGATCACGATGGATTTCAGCCGCGGCATCTTGTAGTCCGGCAGCTCCAACATGAACGGCGCCGGCACAAAGTCGCGCAGCATGAAGAACTTGATCACGAACGAGACCACCAGCGCGCTGACGATGCCGGCGGCATAGAGGCCGAACATGACGAGGCCCTGCAGATTGATGAAGCCCCAGACGTCCTTGGCCGGGATGAACGCGGAGATGATCAGCGTGTAGACCGGGATGCGCGCCGAGCAGGTCATCAGCGGCGCGATCAGGATCGTGGTCAGCCGGTCGCGCTTGTTGTCGATGACGCGCGTCGCCATGATGCCGGGAATGGCGCAGGCAAAGCTCGACAACAGCGGAATGAAGGCGCGGCCGTGCAGGCCGGCGCCGCCCATGATGCGGTCCATCAGGAACGCCGCGCGCGCCATGTAGCCGAAATCTTCCAGGAGCAGGATGAACAGGAAGATGAGGATGATCTGCGGCAGGAACACGATGACGCTGCCGACGCCGGAGATCACGCCGTTCTGCAGGAAGCTTTGCAGCAAGCCGTCGGGCAGGGTGGCCTGCACCAGCTCGCCGAGCGAGTCGAAGCCGGACTTCAGCAGCTCCATCGCCGGCTGCGCCCAGGCGAACACCGCCTGGAACATCACGAACAGGATCAGCGCGAGCACGATCAGCCCGCCGACCGGATGCAGCACGATCGCGTCGATCCGTGCGGTCCAGGTGTCGGGGCGAGCAGGCAGGCTGACGCAGTCGGCGATGATGCGATCGGCCTCGCGTTGGGTGGCGCGCAGCTCGGAGACGCTGAGCGCGCGCCAGCTGTTCTCAACCGGTTCGGCGGCGAGCGCTGCGGAAATCTCGTCGGTCAGCTTGAGCAGGTCGGCCGTGCCGCCCTTGCGCACCGCGATCGAGGTGACCACGGGCACGCCGAGCTCCTTGGCGAGCCGCGCGACGTCGACAGTGATGCCGCGGCGGCTTGCAATGTCGAACATGTTGAGCACGAGGATCATCGGCCGCCCGGTGCGCTTCAGCTCCAGCAGCAGGCGGATGGTCAGGCGCAGATTGGTGGAATCGGCGACGCACAGCACGAGATCGGGCAGGGTCTCGCCGGAGGCCTTGCCGAGCACGAAGTCGCGGGTGATCTCCTCGTCCGGGCTGCGGCCGCGCAGCGAATAGGTGCCGGGCAGGTCGACCACGGAGACCTGGCGGCCGAGCGGGGTGACGAAGAAGCCTTCCTTGCGCTCGACCGTGACGCCGGGATAGTTCGCGACCTTCTGCCGGCTGCCGGTCAGCGCGTTGAACAGCGAGGTCTTGCCGCTGTTGGGCGTGCCGACCAGGGCGAGATGCAGCAGCGGTGCTTCCATGGGATCAAGGGCCTGGGGCAGATTGCGGTCGCGCGTCAGGCGACGATGATGGCCATGGCTTCGCGACGGCGGACCGCGATCGTGGTGCTATCGACCCGTACCGCGATCGGATCGCGCCCGACCAACCCCTCATGCAGGATCTCGACCCGGGCGCCCTCGACGAAGCCGAGTTCGATCAGGCGGCTCTCGAGCTCGACGTCCGAAAGCGCCGAGCCAGCCTCTTTGGCGGCAAGGTGTTGGATGACGCCGGTATAGCCGCGCTGGGCCAGACCCAGCGGCATGTGCGAACGCGTATCAGTGGTGTCGGTCATGCCCTGTATTTTCAACGCCGGGCATTGAGGTCAAGCGTGCCCGCGCGCCGAAGCTGCACCTTAGAGCGATTTTAAAGTGCAGAGGCCGGGGCGCCGTCGCGGGCGCCCCCGACGGCTACTGGGCCGGGACCTTGTCCGGCTGGGCGGCCATGGCGCGGCTCTTGAAGTAGTCCAGGACGAAGAGGCGGATCGCCGACGACAGATTGCCCTGCTGGCGGTTGTTGTCGATCTCGCCGACCAGCTCGGACAACGTCATGTTGCGCAGGCCGGAAATCTCTTTCATGCCGTTCCAGAACGCCTCTTCCAGGCTGACGCTGGTCTTGTGGCCGGCGACGACGATCGATCGTTTCACGACCGGCGACTTCATGGCTGCTCCTCGCGATCGATCCGGTGCTGGTCCAGATGCTCCTTGGCCTGGTCCGCCCGCTTCGCCTCGGACGACCGTTCCGCCTTCGTGCGCCCGAACTTCGCCCGGTTGGCGTCCGCCTGCTTCGCCGAGGCTTCCCGCTCGACGCGCTTCCTGAAACGATTCAGGTTGATGACGTTCCCCATGCCGCGTCTCCATCATCCGCTCCTCTTCAGGCAGGATGAAACATTCAGAAACAGGGCGCCACATTGCGCCGCAGAAGACTTGATCGCCATTCGCTCGTCCTCGTCAATCGGCCCTTGGGCCATCAAACGATGAATTTCGCCCCGTCGAGGGCAGTGGAGCTGCGTAACACGCCGCCCCGCCGCAACATTGACGGTAATCAAATCCCGCCCCCAAAACCGCATATTTTTGGGCGCCGAGCGTCCGTATCATTACGGATGGCTATCGGAATTCGGAATCATCCCGGGCTGATCATCTTCTCAGCGCGCACCAGGCGGTCGAACTCGTCGGCCGAGACGAAGCCGAGCCGCAGCGCCTCCTCCTTCAGCGTGGTGCCGTTGGCGTGCGCCGTCTTGGCCACCTTGGCGGCGTTGTCGTAGCCGATCTTCGGAGCCAGCGCCGTCACCAGCATCAGCGAGCGCTGCATCAGCTCCTTGATGCGCTTCTCGTCGGCGCGGATGCCGCTGACGCAATGCTCGGTGAAGGAGCGCGCGGCATCCGCCATCAGGCGGATCGAATGCAGCATGTTGTAGGCCAGCACCGGCTTGTAGACGTTGAGCTCGAAATGACCCTGGCTGCCGGCGACCGTGATCGCGGTGTGATTGCCGAACACCTGGCAGCACACCATGGTCATCGCCTCGCACTGGGTCGGGTTGACCTTGCCCGGCATGATCGAGGAGCCGGGCTCGTTCTCCGGCAGGATCAATTCGCCGAGGCCCGAGCGCGGGCCGGAGCCGAGCAGGCGGATGTCATTGGCGATCTTGAACAGGCCGGTCGCGACCGAATTGATGGCGCCGTGCGCCAGCACATAGGCATCGTTCGAGGCCAGCGCCTCGAATTTGTTGGCGGCGCTGGTGAAGGGGAGCTTCGTAATCCCGGCAACGTGCTTTGCGAACAGCTTGGCAAAGCGCGGCTTCGAGTTGAGACCGGTGCCGACGGCTGTGCCGCCCTGCGCCAGCGGATAGAGGTCCTTCACCGCGATCTTGAGCCGGGCGATGCCGCTTTCGACCTGCGCGGCATAGCCGGAGAATTCCTGACCGAGCGTCAGCGGCGTCGCATCCTGGGTATGGGTGCGGCCGATCTTCACGATCTTCGAAAACTCCCTCTCCTTCTTGCGCAGAGCGCGCAGCAGCTCGCCGAGGGCAGGGACGAGATCGGCATTGATGCGGCTTGCCGCCGCGATGTGCATTGCGGTCGGGAAGGAGTCGTTCGACGACTGGCTCATGTTGACGTGATCGTTGGGATGCACCGGCTTCTTGGCGCCGAGCTCGCCGCCGAGCAGCTCGTTGGCACGGTTGGCAATCACCTCGTTGAGGTTCATGTTGCTCTGGGTGCCCGAGCCGGTCTGCCACACGACAAGCGGAAAATGGTCGTCAAGTCTGCCTTCGATCACCTCGCGCGCAGCGCGGATGATGGCGTTGGCACGGCGCCGATCGAGCAGGCCGAGCTCGAGATTGGACTGCGCGGCGGCGAACTTGACCATGCCGAGTGCATGCACGAGTGAGATCGGCATGCGGTCGGTGCCGATGCGGAAATTCTGGCGCGAGCGCTCGGTCTGCGCCCCCCAATAGCGGTCGGCGGCGACCTCGATGGGACCGAAGCTGTCGGTCTCGGTGCGGGTTGCGGGGCGGGCAGTCTTCGAGCGGGACGCTTTGGCCATGAGCACATCCATTCTGCCGCGCGAAACGCCGCACGGCCTCTTCATGTGCTCTTCTATATAGACAGTTGGCCGGGCGCGATGGCTCTGCGCCCAACCTAGATCATTTCTTGCGGAAACGATCGAGCCGCACGACCTCGGCGCCGCCCTGGCTCGGCGGCGGCGACTCGTCGGCAGCTTCCGGCTTCTCCGCGGCAGGTGCCGGGACCGATACGGCCGATGGCGCGGGTGCTGCCGGCAGATTGTCCGGCGCGACCTCGGCGACGTCGGAGGTGTCGAACTGGAGGCCGAACTTCACGGACGGATCGAGGAAGCTCTTGATGGCACTGAATGGCACCACCAGCCGCTCCGGAATGCCGCCAAAGGACAGGCCGACCTCGAAACGATCCTCGAGCACGGTCAGGTCCCAGAACTGGTGCTGGAGGATGATCGTCATCTCCTCCGGATATTGTGCGAGCAGCCGCGGCGAGAGCTTCACGCCTTCGGCCTTGGACACGAAGGTGATGAAGAAATGATGCTCGCCCGGCAGGCCATGGGCTGCGGCATCGGTCAGCACCTTCCGCAGCACGCCGCGCAGCGCATCGCGGGCCAGCACATCGTATCGGATATGATCGGTCGCCATGGTGGTCCTGTTGCATCCAAGCAGCCGAACCCTGCCGATCCGACTCGCCAAGTCGCAATAGTACCGCGCCTGACGGGCGAGCAGGAGTCCCCGCCGGGGAAGAATCAAAGAGTAAAGTGGAGGCTTCTGTTGTCAGGTGCCTCCGAACCCCGCCTAGCGGAGCTTAACCCGCTAGGACTTTAGAGTGGTCTTTCAAACTGCGTTACGCAGCCTGAGCAACCGGAGCAAAGTTGTCGTTGGCAACTATTGCAGTAGCCCGATAACGGCGGAACAATACCGGGAAAAAGTACGCCCTTTACGCCCTCGTCGATCCTATTTCGCCCCCGCCAAAGCCCAGCTTCGGGCACGCCCGATGGTGGGCTTTGGTGGAGGCGCCGGGTACCGCCCCCGGGTCCGAATGGTTTATTGCGACGACCGTTTATTTCCATAGCCGGCGAACCGGCACCCCCAATATAGGGGGCAAAGCTTTCGAAAAACAGAGGGTTGGAGGCGCGATCCCGCGGTTCCCTTTGGATAGGCTTCGGAGTGCCGGGCCTATCGCGGCTCTGGCCTTTGCCAGAGGTCGCCAGCCCGATGTGCCGAATCCTTGCGCATCTCCTGCCCGGCAGTCCCGATCGTTGCGGCCATGCGCATGATGACGCTGCTGCTCCAGCGAACGGACAATGTCAGTCTCAGCGACGTTCAATTTCCTGCGGCGGAAAGTAGCAGCGTGACGAGCCGCAAGCCGACTAGGCGCTGATCTCCACTTCGGCCCGATCTCGCTCTTCGCCGTCGCCGCTGCGCCGGCAGTGCGCGAGACCCACTGCACCGCGGTTGAGGCGAAGCACCAGAGGCCGACCAGGACACCGCTCCGACCTCGCAGGACTTGCCAGGTCCGAACGCTTATCGTGACGTTAATCGGGCCGATCCAGCAATTGCTGCACTGCGTCTGACCGCGATGGTTGCAGTGGTCGCGTCCATCTCGCGCATCAATCCAGCTCTGGCTTTTGCTTGCCGCGGCGTGTTGGGTTTTGCTGGCATTGTCTGATGAAAATCGCTAGGCAGTGATCCGGGCGGGTATCCAGTTCCAGCCGATTTAGAACAACAGTGCTCGTGACTTACAGGTCGCGGAGGAGACAGGCATGGCCGACACGATGGGCCACTCAGCGACGGCCACCCGAAACACCCGGGTGGCGCTCGGCTTTTGTCTGCTGGCGATTGCGCCGCAGATTTTCGAATTGATCTGGTCGATCGGGACGATTTTCGGCTGGGGGACCGGCCGCGGTCCGGCGGCGGTCGTCACCGGTCATGCGACGGCGCTGCTGGCCGGCGCGCCGAGCGCCCTCTTCGGATCATTCGGCGGCGGCGCCAAGAAGATGTCGTCCGAGGTGCTGCTGGCGCTGATCTATTCCTATCCGCTGTTTGCGGTGGCGATCCTCACGCTGTTTATGACCATCCGCTCGGCGCAAGATTATGTCGGCGGCGTCGTGCTGATGGCCGTTGCCCTGTTTGCGCTGTGGGCATCGAGCGATTTGCAGGGCATGCGTGGCTTCTCCTTCGGTGCGGGCACTGCGCCACGTATGTTCGGCGGGCTGCTGGTTGCCCTGTCTGCCGGCATCGCCTTGACCGGCCTGATCACGGCGGGACCGGCGCTTGCGCATTATTCCTGGCGCGGGCCGCTGTTCGTGGTGGCGGCGATCCTGTTCTTCGCCCTGTCGATCCGGTCCCTCGGTCTCGTTGTCACGGCCTTCTCGAGCTTCATGATCGCGGCGACGGGCTCTCACGAGACGCGCTGGCTGGAAGCGGTGATCGTCGGCGCCTGCCTGACGGTCGGCTGCGCAATCCTGTTTCCCTATGTGCTCGGGCTGCCGATGCCGATGTATCCGCGTTTCCTGATCCAGTGAGGGCGTGATGGATATCTTTGCCAATCTTGCTCACGGCTTCGCCGTCGCGTTCACCCCGATCAACCTGTTGATGTGCCTGATCGGCGCCCTGGTCGGAACGCTGGTCGGCGTTCTCCCTGGCATCGGCACCATCGCCACCGTCGCGATGCTGCTGCCGATCACTTTCGGGCTGCCGCCGGTCGGCGCGCTGATCATGCTCGCCGGCATCTATTACGGCGCGCAATATGGCGGCTCGACCACGTCGATCCTGGTCAACATACCCGGTGAGGCGACATCGGTCGTGACCGCCATCGACGGTCACCAGATGGCCAAGCAGGGCCGCGCCGGTCCGGCGCTCGCGATCGCCGCGATCGGCTCGTTCTTCGCCGGCTGCGTTGCGACCATCCTGATCGCACTGCTCGGCGCACCGCTGACGAAACTCGCGCTGGCGTTCGGTCCGGCCGAATATTTCTCGCTGATGGTGCTCGGCCTGATCTTCGCGGTGGTGCTGGCCAAGGGCTCGGTGCTGAAGGCGATTGCGATGATCGTGTTTGGACTGCTGCTCTCAATGGTCGGTTCGGACATCGAGACCGGCGCCTCGCGCATGGCCTTTAACATTCCCGAGCTCGCCGACGGTCTCGGCTTTGCGACCGTGGCGATGGGCGTGTTCGGCTTTGCCGAGATCATCCGCAACCTCGACCACGGCGCCGAAATGAACCGCGATCTGGTGCAGCAGAAGATCACCGGACTGATGCCCACCAGGAAGGACCTCGGCGATGCGACGCCGCCGATCCTGCGCGGCACCGTGCTCGGCTCGATCCTCGGCATCCTGCCCGGCGGCGGCGCGGTGATCGCGTCCTTCGCGGCCTACACGCTCGAGAAGAAGCTCTCAAAGACCCCGTCCCGGTTCGGCCGCGGCGCGATCGAGGGCGTGGCGGGGCCGGAGAGTGCCAACAATGCCGCGGCACAGACCTCGTTCATTCCGCTGCTCACCCTCGGCATCCCGCCGAACGCGGTGATGGCACTGATGGTGGGCGCGATGACCATCCACGGCATCGTGCCCGGTCCGCAGGTGATGCAGAAGCAGCCGGATCTGGTCTGGGGCATGATCGCTTCGATGTGGATCGGCAATCTGATGCTGATCATCATCAACCTGCCGCTGGTCGGAATCTGGGTGCGGCTGTTGCGCGTGCCCTATCGGCTGATGTTCCCCTCGATCGTGATCTTCTGCGCGATCGGCATCTATTCGGTGAACAACGCGCCGGTCGACGTCATCCTCGCAGGCGTCTTCGGTCTCGTCGGCTATTGGCTGATCAAGCACGATTTCGAGCCGGCGCCGTTGCTGCTCGGCATGGTGCTAGGACCGCTGATGGAGGAGAACCTGCGCCGGGCGCTGCTGATCTCGCGTGGCGACTGGAGCGTGTTCCTGACGCGCCCGTTGTCGGCGGTGCTGCTTGCGGTCGCGGCAAGCCTGCTCGTCCTTACGGTGCTACCTGTATTGCGCGCCAAGCGCGACGAGGTGTTCACCGAGTCCGAGAACTGAGGTCGTGCGCGCCGAGTCGGCTCGGTCCTGCGTCGGCGCGCCGCATTCGGAAGTCGAATCGACTTGTGTTACGGCTTTGTGAAATGGAAATGCCGGCCTTTGGGCCGGCATTTTTTTTATTGTGTCCAAAGGGAGGATCGCCATGACGTTCATTCGCGCGCTTACAGGCGCATGTGCAGCAGCGATAGCATCGCTGGGCGCCTTCATCGCAACGGCTGAGGCGCAGACCTATCCGACGCGCAACATTACCGTGATCGTCCCGTTCGCAGCCGGCGGGCCGACTGACGTGATCTCACGCATCGTCACCGGGCACATGGCGCAAACGCTGGGGCAGAGCATCATCATCGAGAACGTGGTCGGTGCCGGCGGCACCACCGCCACGACGCGTGCCGCGCGTGCGGCCAACGATGGCTATACGCTGATCACCGGGCATATGGGCACGCATGCCGCCTCCGTGCCGCTCTATCCGAAGCTGGCCTATCACCCCGAGAAGGACTTCGAGCCGATCGCATTGCTGGCCGGCACGCCGATCCTGATCCTGGCGCGCAAGGACTTTCCGCCGAAGGATCTCAAGGAGTTCGTCACCTATGTGAAGGCGAATGCCGAGAAGGTGAATGCCGCGCATGCAGGCGTCGGTTCGGTTTCGCACGTCTCGTGCGAACTCCTCCACTCCATCCTCGACATCAAGCCCGTCGGCGTGCCGTTCAACGGCACGGGACCTGCGATGAACGCGCTGGTGGCGGGTCAGGTCGACTACATGTGCGACCAGATCGTCAACGCCGTCCCGCAGATCAATGCCGGCACCATCAAGGCCTATGCGATCGCCACGGCCGAACGAAACCCGTCGCTGCCGAACGTGCCGACCACGGCGGAAGCCGGCCTGCCGGCATTCCAGGCTCAGGCCTGGAACGCGATGTTCGCGCCCAAGGGAACCTCGCCCGCGATCGTGGCAAGCGTGAACGCCGCCGCCGTCAAGGCGCTCGACGACGAGACGGTGAAGAAGCGCCTGCTCGAGCTCGGCAGCGTCATCCCCGCGCCGAAGGACCGAACCCAGGAGGCGCTGGCGACCCTCGTCAAGAGCGAGATCGCGAAGTGGAGCCCGGTGCTCAAGCCGGCGAATTAAGCGAAGGCGATCAAGGCGCTAGGCGAGGGGCGGAACGCTGAGTTCCGCCCCTTGCTGTTTGTGCCGGGAACACTCACTTTTCCGGGTATAATCGACGGCGACAGCGAATCGCCGCTGTCGTAGCGCGGGGGGTGTCGTTAAGTTCGCCGCCTCCCCAAAGGCTCAGTCGCAACATGCACCAGTATCAGGACCTGCTCGAGCGGATTCTTTCCGACGGCGCCGAGAAGACCGACCGGACCGGCACCGGCACGCTCTCGGTGTTCGGCCATCAGATGCGCTTCAATTTGTCGGCCGGCTTCCCGATGCTGACGACCAAGCGGCTGCCGCTGAAGGCGATCGTGCATGAACTTCTCTGGTTCCTGAAGGGCGACACCAACATCAAATATCTGCGCGACAACGGCGTCACCATCTGGGACGAGTGGGCGGACACCAATGGCGATCTCGGCCCGGTCTACGGCCATCAATGGCGCTCCTGGCCCACGGCCGACGGACGCAGCATCGACCAGATCGCCAATGTCATCGACATGATCAAGCGCACGCCTGATTCCCGCCGCCTGATCGTCACCGCCTGGAATCCGGCCGACGTCGAGAAGATGGCGCTGCCGCCCTGCCACCTGCTGTTCCAGTTCTATGTCGCGAACGGCAAGCTGTCCTGCCAGCTCTATCAGCGCTCGGCCGACGTGTTTCTCGGCGTGCCCTTCAACATCGCCTCTTACGCGCTGCTCACCATGATGGTCGCGCAGGTCACAGGCCTGAAGCCCGGCGACTTCGTGCACTCGCTCGGCGACACTCATCTCTATTCCAACCATCTGGAGCAGGCGCGGCTGCAGCTCAGCCGCGCGCCGCGCGCGCTGCCGGTGATGCGGATCAATCCTGAGGTAAAGGACATCTTCTCTTTCCGCTACGAAGACTTCGAGCTCGTCGGCTACGATCCGCATCCGCACATCAAGGCGGAAGTGGCGGTCTAGCGCCCTATGTCGCTCACCATCCGCCGTGCACGGCCCGACGAAGCCGGGCTCGTTCTCTCCTTCATCCGCGAGCTCGCCGAGTACGAAAAGCTGTCGCACGAGGTCGAAGCGACCGAGGCTGACATCGCCGACGCGCTGTTCGGCGAGAGGCCGCAGCTCTATTGCGCGATCGCGGAGTGGAACCGTGAGCCGGTCGGCTTCGCGGTGTGGTTTCTCAATTTCTCCACCTTCAGCGGCCGTCACGGCATCTATCTCGAAGATCTCTATGTGCGGCCGTCGCATCGGGGCAAGGGCCTCGGCAAGGCGCTGCTGGCCTATCTCGCCAGGGAATGCGTCGACAACGGCTGGTCGCGCCTGCAATGGGCGGTCCTCGACTGGAACGCACCCTCGATCGCGTTCTACAAATCGATCGGCGCGGTCATGATGGACGACTGGACGCTGTGCCGGGTCACCGGGCCTGCGCTGACCCAGCTTGCCGGGAGCTCTGCCTGATGGAGATCGTCTTCGTCGTCGCCATCGCAGAGAATGGCGTCATCGGCGCGGGCAATGCGATGCCGTGGCGATTGAAGTCCGATATGGCGCGCTTCAAGGCGCTGACGATCGGCAAGCCTGTGATCATGGGCCGCAAGACCTTGGAGACCCTGCGCCGGCCGCTGCCGGGCCGCACCAACATCGTGGTCACGCGCGATCCGGCCTATCGCGCCAATGGGGCCATCGTCACGACATCGCCAGCGGATGCGGAGGCAGTCGCGCGCGGCGACGCTCTGCGGCGTTCGGTCACTGAGATCGCGGTGATCGGCGGCGCCGAGATCTACCGGCAATGGCTCGGTCGTGCCGATCGTCTCGAGATCACCGAAGTGCACGCGCGCCCAGAAGGGGACACGCATTTTGAAATCGACAAGGCGGAATGGGACGAGGTCGAACGCATCCGCCATCCGGCCGGCCCCGACGACAGCGCCGACCTGTCCTATGTGACATATCGTCGGCGGCGCGGCCATTAACCGCTTTTGCCAATGTTTACATTGACTTTTTCGTGCCCGAACATAGCTCGGAAGACGGTCAGGGCTGCGTTGTAAGGGACTTGCCTGTCCCCTATAAAGCCGGACCGGACAAAGCGGGCGGTGGCAATTCCACCCTGCCGAGGAGAACGTCGAATGCCGTGGAAGAATCAGGGCGGTGGCCCGTGGGGCTCGGGTCCAAAGGGACCGTGGGGCTCAGGCCCGCAACCGGTCGGGCCGAGGCCGCCGGATCTGGAAGACCTTCTGCGGCGCGGCCAGGACCGCCTCCAGCAGATCATGCCGGGCGGTTATTTCTCCGGCATCGGCATCACGCTGATCATCCTGCTGATCGTCGCATTCTGGCTGCTGTCGGGCTTCTTCCGCGTGCAGTCCGAAGAGCTCGGCGTGGTGATGCGTTTCGGCAAGCACGTCCGCACCGTGCAGCCGGGTCTGAACTATCATCTGCCTTATCCGATCGAGACCGTGCTGCTGCCGAAGGCGCTGCGCGTCAACACCACCTCGATCGGCATGACGGTGATCGAGGATCCGGCGCGGCGCGGCCGCTCCATCCGGGACGTGCCGGAAGAGAGCCTGATGCTGACCGGCGACGAGAACATCGTCGACGTCGATTTCACCGTGCTCTGGCGCATCAAGCCGGACGGTGTCGGTGATTTCCTCTTCAACATCCAGAACCCCGAGGGTACCGTGAAGGCGGTCGCCGAGAGTGCGATGCGCGAGGTGATCGGGCGGTCTCAGATCCAGCCGATCCTGACCGGAGCGCGCAACGTCACAGAGCAGAACGTGCACGAGCTGATCCAGAGGACTTTGGACAGCTATGGTGCCGGCATTCAGATCACCCAGGTGCAGATGCAGAAGGTCGATCCGCCCGCGCAGGTGATCGACGCCTTCCGCGACGTCCAGGCGGCCCGCGCCAATCAGGAGCAGCTGCAGAACGAAGCGCAGACCTATGCCAACCAGGTTGTCCCCCAGGCGCGTGGACGCGCGGCCAAGATCCAGCAGGATGCCGAAGGTTACAGGGAACAGGCTGTCGCCGAGGCCAAGGGCCAGAGTGCACGCTTCCTGAAGGTTTACGAGGAATACAAGAAGGCGCCCGACGTGACGCGTGAACGGATCTACCTGGAGACGATGGAGCGCGTGCTCGGCGGGGCTGACAAGCTCGTCTATGATGGTGGCCCCTCGGGCCAGGGCGTCGTGCCCTATCTGCCGCTTCCCGAACTGGCGCCAAAGCGGACACCTACGACCGGTCCGCAGTCGAGCGGAGGCACCCGATGAAGTCTCCGGTCACAGGTTTTGTCACGCTGCTCGCCCTCCTGTTCGTCGTGATCGTCGGCTATATGTCGTTGTTTACCGTGCAGCAGACCGAGCAGACGATCGTGCTCCAGTTCGGCAGGCCGGTCGACGTCGTCACCGCGCCCGGCCTGCACTTCAAGGCGCCCTGGAACTCGGTGATCAACATCGACAAGCGGATACTCGATCTGGAGAACCCGTCGCAGGAGGCGATCGCCTCCGACCAGAAGCGGCTCGTGGTCGACGCCTTCGCGCGCTACCGCATCAAGGACGCACTGCGCTTCTATCAGAGCGTCGGCTCGATCCAGGCCGCCAACATCCAGCTCACCACGCTCCTGAACGCGGCGCTGCGCCGCGTGCTCGGCGAGGTGACCTTCATCAACGTGGTGCGCGACGACCGCGAGAAGCTGATGCTGCGCATTCGCGACCAGCTCGACCGCGAGGCCGATGGCTACGGCATTCAGGTCGTCGACGTCCGGATCCGCCGCGCCGACCTGCCGGAGCAGAACAGCCAGGCGGTCTACCTGCGCATGAAGACCGAGCGTGAGCGCGAGGCCGCCGAGTTCCGGGCACAGGGTGGGCAGAAGGCCCAGGAGATCAGGTCCAGGGCCGACCGCGAGGCGACCGTCATCATCGCTGAGGCCAATTCGCAGGCTGAGCAGACCCGTGGTGCGGGCGATGCCGAACGCAACCGCCTGTTTGCAGAAGCCTACGGCAAGGACGCCGACTTCTTCGCGTTCTACCGGTCGATGACGGCCTATGAGAACGGGCTGCGTTCGAACGATACCCGCTTCCTGCTCCGGCCGGAGTCGGATTTCTTCCGGTACTTCGGTAGCCCGTCCGGCAGGACGCCAACCGAGACGCAGGCGAAGCCGTAAGCCAGACAAAGGGCGGCGGATTTCGCCGCCCTTCGTCCAGACAAGAACAGCATAGCGGGAGGTTCCATTCCGATGAGGTCCATTGCGTTCGCCGACTTCCTCATCGGCCTAGGCATCCTGTTCGTCCTCGAAGGCTTGATGTTCGCGGCCAGTCCAAACTGGATGCGCAAAGCCATGAAAAGCGCCATCGCCACGCCGGACAACATCCTGCGGGCGGTCGGGATCGGCTCGGCCGTGGCCGGCCTGGTCCTGATCTGGGTTATGCGGCGCCCGATTTAGGCCTTCGGCCCAACGCCAAAGTGAAGGCGCCAGACTGGTTTTCGCCGTATTATCGGGCTCTTGAGGCCCGTTAAGCTCCGCGCTTGCGCCGCGCCCCCGTTCGAGCGCAGTCTGGCGCCGAATCCCTTTCGCCTGGAGATCACAATGACTGCTGCCACCATTGCCCCGTCCCGCTCGCGCCGCCGCGCGCGATTTGGTGTTCGACTTGGGCTGGTTGCGCTCGCCATCGGTGCTTGCGGCGCGTTCGGCGCGCCGGCCCATGCGCGTGGACCGGATGGCATCGCCGACGTCGCCGAGAAGGTGATCGACGCGGTCGTCAACATCTCGACCTCGCAGAACGTCGAAGCCAAGGGCGGGGGCAGCAACTCGATGCCGCAGCTGCCGCCCGGTTCACCCTTCGAAGAGTTCTTCGACGATTTCTTCAAGAACCGCCGAGGGCCCGGCGGCGGCAGCAAGGGCGGCGAGAACAGCGCGCCGCGCAAGACCAATTCGCTCGGAAGCGGTTTCATCATCGACACCGCGGGCGTCGTCGTCACCAACAACCACGTCATTGCGGACGCCGACGAGATCCACGTCATCCTCAACGACGGCACCAAGATCAAGGCCGAGCTGGTCGGCGTCGACAAGAAGACCGATCTCGCTGTGCTCAGGATCAAGCCGACGAAGCCGCTGGTCGCGGTCAAGTTCGGCGACAGCGACAAGCTGCGCCTCGGCGACTGGGTGGTCGCAATCGGCAATCCCTTCAGCCTGGGAGGCACGGTGACTGCCGGCATCGTCTCGGCCAAGAACCGTGACATCTCCTCCGGGCCGTACGACAGCTACATCCAGACCGACGCATCCATCAACCGCGGCAATTCCGGCGGCCCGCTGTTCAATCTCGACGGCGACGTCATCGGCGTCAACACGCTGATCATCTCGCCGTCCGGCGGCTCCATCGGCATCGGCTTCGCCGTGCCGTCGAAGACGGTGGTGGGCGTCGTCGACCAGCTCCGCCAGTTCGGCGAGCTGCGCCGCGGCTGGCTGGGCGTGCGCATCCAGAGCGTCACCGACGAGATCGCCGAAAGCCTCAACATCAAGCCTGCGCGGGGCGCGCTGGTCGCCGGTGTCGACGACAAGGGCCCGGCCAAGCCCGCCGGCATCGAGCCCGGCGACGTCGTCGTCAAGTTCGACGGCAAGGACGTCAAGGACCCGAAGGACCTGTCCCGCGTCGTCGCCGACACCGCGGTCGGCAAGGAGGTCGACGTCGTCATCATCCGCAAGGGCCAGGAAGAGATCAAGAAGGTCACGCTCGGCCGCCTGCAGGATCCGGAAAAGGTGCAGGCGGCGGTGAGGACCGACGAGCCGGCGCCGGAGAAGCCGGTGACGCAGAAGGCGCTCGGCCTCGATCTTGCTACGCTGAGCAAGGATCTGCGCACGCGCTACAAGATCAAGGACAGCGTCAAGGGCGTGGTCGTCACCAATGTCGACGCCAGTTCGGACGCCGCCGAGAAGCGTCTGTCCGCCGGCGACGTCATCGTCGAGGTGGCGCAGGAGGCGGTGTCGAGCGGCGCCGACATCCAGAAGCGGGTCGATCAGCTCAAGAAGGACGGCAAGAAATCGGTGCTGCTGCTGGTCTCGAACGGCGAGGGCGAGCTGCGGTTCGTCGCGCTGAGCGTGCAGTAGTGGGCGCTGTTCGCGCCACATTCAACTGTCATGCCCCGCGAAGGCGGGGCATCCAGTACGCCGCGGCTTCTCGGTTCTAGCTTCGCTGCCTCTGGAATACTGGATCGCCCGCCTTCGCGGGCGATGACAGAGAGAGGGGAGGCTTTACCCCTCCACGAACTCGTCCCGCCGATACCCCTGCGCATACAGCAGCGCAGTGAGATCGCCGTGATCGATCCGCGCGGCCGCGGCGGCAGCCACCGCCGGCTTGGCGTGATAGGCGACACCCAGACCCGCGGCCTGGATCATCGCAAGGTCGTTGGCGCCGTCGCCGACCACGACCGAGTCGATGTCGTCGAGATCGAACGATTCCATCAGGTCCACCAAGGTGGCGAGCTTCGCCGCGCGGCCCAGGATCGGCTCCTTCACTTCGCCGGTGAACTTGCCGTCGCGCACGACGAGCTCGTTGGCGCGGTTCTCCTGGAAACCGATCTTGGCGGCGACCGCGCGCGTGAACAATGTAAAGCCGCCGGAGACGAGGCAAGTATAGGCACCGTTCGCGCGCATGGTGGCGACCAGCTCGCGGCCGCCCGGCGTCAGCGTAATGCGCTTGGCCAGGACCTCGTCGACCGCGCTGGCGGGCAGGTCCTTGAGCAGCGCGACGCGCTCGCGCAGCGCGGGCTCGAACTCGATCTCGCCGCGCATCGCACGCTCGGTGATGGCTGCGACATGCGCCTTGACCCCGACGAAATCGGCGAGCTCGTCGATGCATTCCTGGCCGATCATGGTGGAATCCATGTCGGCGAGAAAAAGCTTCTTGCGCCTGAAGCCAACAGGCTGCACGACGATGTCGATCGGCAAATCGCCGCGGAGCTCGCGGAGCCGCTGCTCGATGGCGTTGCGGTCGCCTTCGAGGTTACTGTCCGCGCCGAAGGGGATGTCGACCGCAACCCCGTCGAACAGCCAGTGCGCGGGCGCCGCCTGCGGCAGCACGGCGCGGGCGCCATCGACGATGGTCGAGTCGAGCGCGGGATTGTCAGGGTTGCAGATCAGCGTGGCGACGAGGGACATTTGAGGTTTTCGTGAGCGAGGGGTATTCCAGCAAGGCCGTGCTTATCGCAGGCCCGACCGCCAGCGGCAAGTCGGCGCTGGCGCTCGAGCTTGCGCGCGCCGCCGGCGGCGTCGTCATCAATGCCGATTCCATGCAGGTCTATCGTGACCTCCGCATCATCACGGCGCGGCCGACCGCAGCGGACGAGGCGCTCGTGCCGCATCGGCTCTATGGCCACGTCGATGCCGCCGTGAATTTCTCGGCCGGTGCCTGGGTAAGCGATGCGGCGAAGGCGCTCGACGAGGCGAGGGCTCAGCGACGGCTGCCGATCTTCATCGGCGGCACCGGGCTCTATTTCAAGGCGCTGACCACAGGTCTCTCCGTGGTGCCGCCGATCCCTGCCGAGCTGCGCGAGGATGTGCGCGCGCGGCTGGAACGGAACGGGGTCGAAGCGCTGCACGCGGAACTCGCAGGCCGCGATCCGCGCGCGGCCGAGCGATTGAACCTGCGCGACCGCACCCGCATCGCGCGCGCGCTCGAGGTGATCGAGGCAACCGGCCGTTCGCTGCTCGATTGGCAGCGGGAGGGACAGCCACCGCTGCTGCCCAAGGACAGATTTCGCGCGGTCTTCCTCGCGCCCGAACGTGACGAGCTCTATGCCCGCATCGATGCCCGTTTCGATGCCATGCTGGGCGCCGGCGCGCTCGAGGAGGTCGAGCGGCTGGCCGCCAGGCATCTCGATCCGCTGCTGCCGGCCATGAAGGCTCATGGCGTGCCATCCTTGATCCGGCACCTGCGCGGCGAGCTCAGCCTGGAGGAGGCCGCCAGCATTGGCCGCGCCGATACCCGCCATTACGCCAAGCGGCAATTCACCTGGTTCCGGCACCAGCTGCCGGACTTCGAATGGGTGAGGCCGGAGCAAGCGAGCGGATGGCTCGCCGCGGCCGTGCCGGCGGAACGGCGCACCGACTGACGCGCTTTTGTGCCGGGTTCCCGAATTTACCTCTCGCCGAACCCGGGGAACACCGCTACACTGCCGAAATCGCGCGGGAACGGCCGCATTGCCTTGACATCCAAGGTTTGGCCGCTATGTTTCGCGCAACCTTTGGGAAGCCGAGCGCCCGCCATGCGTAACATTATTACCAAACTCCTTATCGCCGTCGTACCCAGGCACACCGCCGGGGGTGGCTAGCTGCCATCCACATGACAGGCGGTGTGCATGGGCCCTCTTCGGGGCCTTTTTTATTTCCCGAACCCGACACGAATGAAGCCGCTGACAACAGCGCATCCGGAGCAAGCCAATGAGCGACAAGAGCCACGATCCGAACCAGATGACCGGCGCCGCGATGATCGTCCGCGCACTCATCGATCACGGCGTGACCGACATTTTCGGCTATCCCGGCGGCGCGGTGCTTCCGATTTATGACGAGATCTTCCAGCAGAGCGAGGTCCAGCACATCCTGGTCCGCCACGAACAGGGCGCGGGCCATGCCGCCGAGGGCTATGCGCGTTCCACCGGCAAGCCGGGCGTTGCGCTGGTGACCTCCGGCCCCGGCGCCACCAACATGGTGACGCCGCTGACGGATGCCCTGATGGACTCGATCCCGCTGGTCTGCATCTCCGGCCAGGTGCCGACGCATCTGATCGGCAACGACGCGTTCCAGGAATGCGACACCGTCGGTATCACGCGTCCCTGCACCAAGCACAATTGGCTGGTGCGCGACGTCAACGATCTCGCCAAGGTGCTGCATGAGGCCTTCTACGTCGCCACCTCGGGCCGTCCGGGCCCGGTGCTGGTCGACGTTCCCAAGGACGTGCAGTTCGCCACCGGCACCTACCATCCCCCGCGCAAGTCCGACGTGCACCGCTCTTACGCGCCGCGCGTGAAGGGCGATGCGACGCAGATCCGCAAGGCGGTCTCGCTGCTCGCGAACGCCAAGCGTCCCGTGATCTACAGCGGCGGCGGCGTCATCAATTCCGGCTCCGAGGCGACCCAGCTGTTGCGCGAGCTGGTTGAGGTCACCGGCTTCCCGATCACCTCGACGCTGATGGGCCTCGGCGCCTATCCGGCGTCGGGCAAGAACTGGCTCGGCATGCTCGGCATGCACGGCACCTATGAGGCCAACATGACCATGCATGATTGCGACGTCATGCTGTGCGTCGGCGCGCGCTTCGACGACCGCATCACCGGCCGCGTCGATGCGTTTTCGCCCGGCTCGAAGAAGATCCACATCGACATCGATCCGTCCTCGATCAACAAGAACATCCGCGTCGACGTGCCGATCATCGGCGATTGCGGCAACGTCCTCGGCGACATCCTCCAGGTGTTCAAGGCGGAGGCGAAGAAGCCCGACATCAAGTCGTGGTGGCAGCAGATTGCGCAATGGCGCGCCCGCAACTCGCTCTATTACAAGAAGAGCAGCGACGTCATCCTGCCGCAACACGCGATCCAGGCCTTGTTCGAGCAGACGCGCGGCAAGGATACCTACATCACGACCGAGGTCGGCCAGCATCAGATGTGGGCGGCGCAGTTCTACGGCTTCGAGGAGCCGCATCGCTGGATGACCTCGGGCGGTCTCGGCACCATGGGCTACGGCCTGCCGGCCGCGGTCGGCGTTCAGGTGGCCCATCCCGACAGCCTCGTCATCGACATTGCCGGCGATGCCTCGGTGCAGATGACGATGCAGGAGATGTCGACGGCGGTTCAGTACGAGCTGCCGATCAAGATCTTCATCCTGAACAACCAGTACATGGGCATGGTGCGCCAGTGGCAGCAGCTGTTGCACGGCAACCGGTTGTCGCATTCCTATTCCGAAGCGCTGCCGGATTTCGTCAAGCTCGCGGAGGCCTACGGCGCCGTCGGGCTTCAGGTGCACAAGCCGGCCGATCTCGATGGCGCCATCAAGGAGATGATCTCGGTCAAGCGCCCGGTGCTGTTCGACTGCCGCGTCGCGGCGCTCGAAAACTGCTTCCCGATGATCCCCTCCGGCAAGGCCCACAACGAGATGCTGCTGCCGGAGCAGGCCAACGACGAGGCGACTGCGAAGGCATTCGCCGGCGGCAAGGCGTTGGTGTGACGCCATGTTCGACCTGAACGAACTCGAGCGCGCACATGCGATCGTGGGGCAGGCGGTGCCGGCGACGCCGGCGCATGCTTGGCCGTTGCTCAGCCGCCGGCTCGGCACCGCGGTCGTGGTCAAGCACGAGAACCACACGCCGACCGGCGCCTTCAAGGTGCGTGGCGGCCTGGTCTATCTCGATCGGCTGAAGCGAGAGCGGCCGAACGTGCCGGGCATCATCTCGGCCACCCGCGGCAATCATGGCCAGAGTCTTGCTTTCGCGGCGCGGCGTCACGGCGTGCCCGCCGTGATCTATGTGCCAAAAGGCAATTCGGTTGAGAAGAACCATGCCATGCGCGCGTTCGGCGCCGATCTGGTCGAGCACGGCGACGATTTCCAGCTGGCGCGCGAAGAAGCCGGGCGCCGCGCGCAGTTCGAAGGCCTGCACATGGTGCCGTCGTTCCACCCTGACCTCGTGCTGGGGGTGGCGACCTACGCACTGGAACTGTTCCGCGCGGTGCCCGATCTCGACGTGCTCTACGTTCCGATCGGGCAGGGCTCCGGTATCAGCGCCTGCATCCTGGTGCGCGACTTGCTGGGCCTGAAGACGGAGATCGTCGGTGTGCAATCGACCGAGGCGCCGTCATATGCGCTTTCGTTCGCGGCCGGCAAGGTCGTAACGACCGAGACCAGTGATACGCTGGCCGATGGCGTGGCGACACGCTTTCCGGACGCGGAAGCTGTTGCGCTTGTTTGCAAGGGCGCCTCGCGCATCGTCCAGGTTACGGACGATGAGATCGCGCTCGCGATCCGCGCCTATTGGACCGACACGCACAATCTCGCCGAAGGCGCCGGCGCCGCCGCGCTGGCGGCGGCGCTGCAGGAAAAGAGCAAGCTGAAGGGCAAGCGCGTCGGTCTCGTGCTGTCCGGCGGCAATATCGATTTCGATCTGTTCCGCCGTTGGGTCGGGACGGACGCGCCGGCGACGGCGTGACGGAGAGACAAGAGGGGACGACAATGAACCAGCCCGCATCCGCCTATTTCATCGAGGACCGTCACGATCCCAACGAGACGCATACGCTTGCGGTGCTCGTGCAGAACGAGCCGGGCGTGCTCGCGCGCGTCATCGGCCTGTTCTCGGGGCGCGGCTACAACATCGAGAGCCTCACGGTCTCGGAGACCGAGGCCCAGAAGCATCTGTCGCGGATCACCATCGTCACCACGGGCACGCCGATGGTGATCGCGCAGATCAAGAACCAGCTCGACCGCATGATCCCGGTGTACCAGGTCGTCGACATGACCCAGACCAAGCGCTCGATCGAGCGCGAGTTGGCGATGGTCAAGGTGCGCGGGCAGGGCGAGCATCGGGTCGAGGCGCTCAGGCTGGCGGATGCGTTCCGCGCCCGTGTGATCGACGCCACCACCGAGAGCTTTGTGTTCGAGATCACAGGCAATACGGACAAGATCAATCAATATATCGATCTGATGCGCCCGCTCGGCCTCGTCGAGGTGTCGCGCACGGGTGTTGCCGCGATAGGTCGCGGGCCTGAAGGGATGTGAGCCATGTTGGCGCGCGACTGGTACTACAACGAGCGGAACCGGATGGGGATCGAGCCCGCTGTGGCCTCGATCTACGACAACCATGACGATGCTGATCTGCGCGCGCGCGCCGCGCTGAAGATGCTCGGGGTCCAGCGCGGCTGGCGCATCGCCGATATCGGCTGCGGCAACGGCGTGCTCGCCACCGAAGCGGCGTTGATGGGGGCCGACGTCGACGCCATCGACATTTCCCCGGCCATGCTGGCGCTCGCCGAGATCTACGCCCGCGACCGCAAGGCGCCTGTGCGCACCCAATCCGCCGGCCTGCTGAGCTTCGCCTACCGGCCGGAATCCTACGATCTCATCGTCAGCGAGTTCACGCTGCACCACCTGCCGGATTTCTGGAAGGCGGTGGCGATGTCGCGGATTTTTCGCGCGCTCAAGCCCGGGGCGACATTTTATCTCCGCGACATCGTTTACTCATCGATGCCCGACGCGATCGAGCGTGACGTCGAGCAATGGGCCGACTTCCAGATCAAGAACCACGATTTCTCCCGCGAGGGCGTGGTGACCCACATGCGCGACGAATATTCCACCTTCGGCTGGGTGATGGAGCGGATGCTGACCGACGTCGGCTTCACCCTGGTCGCGGCCGACTACCACGCGCCGATGCACGGCACGTATCTGCTGCGAAAACCGAAAGCCGGCGAGCAAGGCTAGACCAAAACAACAAACAGGGCTGCGAGACAAAGCAGAACCGGAAACAACAATGAAGCCGGCCGACATCCTCATCGCCGTCATGGTGGCGATCATCTGGGGGCTTGCCTTCGTGGCGAGCCGGATCGCGCTCGACGAGCTGTCGCCGGAGTTGATGACGGCGTTACGCTTCACCATCGCCGCGGTGCCGTGCCTGTTCATTTCCAAGCCGAAGGTCGCCTGGTCACTGCTGATCGCGATCAGCTTCACGCTGTTCCTCGGCCAGTTCCTGTCTCAGGCCTATGGTATCGCCCACGGCGTGCCGGTGGGTTTGACCTCCGTCGTGGTGCAGAGCCAGGCGCTGTTCACGATCGGCTTTGCCGCGCTCGCGTTCGGTGAGCGGCCGACGCCGGTGCAGACTCTGGGGATCGTCGTTGCCGCGGCGGGCCTTTTGATGATCTGCGGCACCGTCGGCTATGATTTCAGCGTCGGCGCCTTCGCGGTTCTGATGGTCTCGCCGCTCAGCTTCGCCATCGGCAATCTGTTGCTGCGCGGCGCCCGCGGCGTGCCGATGTTCGATCTCTTCGCCTGGCTCTGTCTCGCCTCGGCCGTGCCGCTGTTCGTGCTGGCGCTGATCGCCAACGGTCCGGCGCCGACCTGGACGTCGCTGACGCACATGTCGCTCACATCGGCGCTCTGCATGCTGATGCTCGGCGGCATTTCCACCAGCATCGCCTATTGGCTATGGGGCCGCCTCTTGCGCGACTATCCGGCTGCACAAGTGGTGCCGTTCGCACTGCTGGTGCCGTTCGTGGGCTCGGCGGCCTCCAGCATCGTGTTCGGCGAACGGTTCGGGCCGCTGCGCCTCGCCGGCATGCTGACCGTGATCTTTGGGATCGCCGTGATGGTGCTGGCGAAGCGCCCGCAAGTTCTACCGAAGACTGCGTGAGGGTGATGATGACCTACTCGCTGCTCTACGCCTTCCTCGTCTTCATGGTCGTGATGTATTTCACGCCCGGGCCGAACAACATCATGCTGCTGTCCTCCGGCCTGACCTACGGCTTCCGGCGCACCATCCCGCACATCGTCGGCATCGTGCTCGGTTTCGCCTTCATGGTCGCCGCGGTCGGCCTCGGGCTCGGCTCCGTGTTCCTGGCCTATCCGATCCTCCAGACCATCCTGAAATATGCCGGTGCCGCCTATCTGATCTATCTCGCCGCTGTGATCGCCATGGCCGGTCCGGCCAAGCCGGGCGAGGAGAATGGCCGCGGCCCCATGACCTTCTGGGGCGCGGCCATGTTCCAGTGGATCAATGCCAAGGGTTGGGTGATCGTGATCGGCACCATCACTGCCTATGCGGCGATCGCCCAATTCCCGCTCAACATCGCCATTCAGACCGTGATCAGCCTCGTCGTCGGCACGGTCTCGACGGTGGTCTGGGCGCTATTCGGTACCGCATTGCGGCCGGTTCTGACTTCCGAGCGGCTGGTCCGCGCCTTCAACATCCTGATGGCGATCCTGCTGCTGGCCTCCCTCTACCCCGTTTTCATGGATGCATGATGTCGCGGATTTCCATGCAGAAACGGGTTTCCCTAAGGGCTGAAAATGCTCTAGACAGCCCCCGAAATCCGCAAATTTCACCCTTCGGACACTGACCATTGGCCGATTTCGGCCCTGAACGAGGAAACGACCTATGCGTGTTTATTACGATCGCGACGCCGACCTGAACCTGATCAAGGGCAAGAAGGTCGCCATCGTCGGCTACGGCAGCCAGGGTCACGCCCATGCGCTCAACCTGAAGGATTCCGGCGTAAAGGAAGTCGCCATTGCGCTGCGCAAGGGTTCGGCTTCGGCGAAGAAGGCGGAAGCCGCCGGCTTCAAGGTGCTGGAAGTTGCGGAAGCTGCCAAATGGGCCGACCTCGTCATGATGCTGACCCCGGACGAGCTCCAGGGCGACATCTACCGCGAGCACCTGCACGACAACATGAAGAAGGGCGCTGCCCTGGTGTTCGCGCACGGCCTCAACGTTCACTTCAACCTGCTCGATCCGCGTGCCGACCTCGACGTGCTGATGATCGCGCCGAAGGGCCCCGGCCACACCGTGCGCTCGGAATATCAGCGCGGCGGCGGCGTGCCCTGCCTGATCGCAATTGCGAAGGACGTCTCGGGCAACGCCCACGACCTCGGCCTGTCCTACGCCTCCGCCATCGGCGGCGGCCGCGCCGGCATCATCGAGACCACGTTCAAGGAAGAGTGCGAGACCGACCTGTTCGGCGAGCAGGTGGTGCTCTGCGGCGGCTTGGTCGAGCTGATCAAGGGCGGCTACGAGACCCTGGTCGAAGCCGGCTATGCGCCGGAGATGGCCTATTTCGAGTGCCTGCACGAAGTGAAGCTGATCGTCGACCTGATCTATGAAGGCGGCATCGCCAACATGAACTACTCGATCTCCAACACCGCCGAGTACGGCGAGTACGTCACCGGCCCGCGCATCATCACCGACGAGACCAAGAAGGAGATGCGCAAGGTTCTGGCCGACATCCAGGGCGGCAAGTTCGCCCGCGACTGGATGCTCGAGAACAAGGTCAACCAGACCTCGTTCAAGGCGACCCGTGCCAAGCTCGCCGCGCACCCGATCGAGGAAGTCGGCGCGAAGCTGCGCGACATGATGCCCTGGATCAAGAAGGGCGCGCTGGTCGACAAGAGCAAGAACTGACGTCTGCGCCGTCATTCCGGGTTCGCGCTCAGCGCGCGCCCCGGAATGACGAGCGAAATTCAAGCTTCGCTCGCCAAGCCAAATCTTGGATCTTGGCGGCTATGGTCGAGCGAGATCGCAAACAGCGGTCTCGCTCTTTTCGTCTCGGCGAGACATCGCTCTCTCATTCTTTCCGCGGCCTGAAGCGCAGTTGAGCGGCTCGGCTCCTGCCAAATACGGCGTCGCATCAGCCCGCCGGGACGGTCTGCCCACGCGGATCGCGGGCCATCGCAATCATGCGCAGCGCCAGCACGATGAGCAGCGGAAGCAGGAAGGCGGCATAGAGCGGCATCGTCGGCACGCGCTTGCCGAACGAGACCATGAACTGGAGCCAGAGGTAATAGCCGCCCACAAGGTGCAGGGCCCGCCAGGCGCGCGGGCCGATCAGTGCGGCGGTGCGGTCGAACGATGTCGCGCCCATTGCGATGATGAAGCCGTAGCCGATGCCGCCGAAGACGTAGGAGGCTGCCGAGGTGGCCTCGGCAAATCCGGCCGGATCCATCCCGGCAAACGTCATGATCGCCACCGCGTGGATGGCGTGGGAGGCCGCGAAGCTAAGGCCCAGATAGCGGCGGTTGCGCTTCTGCCAGCGCGTCCAGGCATTGGGCCACAGCCGCGCCAGCGCCGCGGCGCTGAACGCGAGGCAGAACAACAGGAGCGAGCTTCGCGCCGTGAAGCGGATCACCGTGCGAACGCCCTCGACCTCGAACTGCCGCATCGAGGCGATCCATAGGCTGAGTGCGACGAGGCTCACGCAGAGAACGGCCAGCAGGCGCCAGCCTTCGAGCCAGCTTCGACGTTCGGACATGGCGATCTCCTCTCTATGTAATCATCGATTACATTTGGCGTTGAAGGCGCCGTCAACGGTGTAATCATTGCTTACATTCACGTTCGGGTGAGGCTAGAAAGATCCATGCCGGTCCATCAGCCGTCCAAGCCGCGCGCCCGCCGCCCTGCCACCGAAGCCCGGCCGTACCATCACGGCGACCTCCGCCGCGTGTTGATCGATGCTGCGCTGCAACTCGCAGCGGAAGGCGCCGAAGTCTCGGTGCGGGAGGCCGCGCGCCGGGCCGCGGTGTCGCCGGGGGCGCCGTTCCGACACTTTCCCAACCGCGATGCGCTCATGGCGGCCGCGGCCGAGGAGGCGCAGCGGCGCTTTCGCGCCGAGATCGATGCGGCGCTGCGCGAGGCTCCGGCCGCCGACCCGCTCGCCCGCTTCCGCGCCTTCGGTCTCGCCTATTTGCGTTGGGCCATGCGCAATCCCGCGCATTTCGAGATCATCTCGACCGGGCGCTATTTTGCCCATGGCAGCTCGCCGGACCTGACACGAGACAACGCCGAGCTGATCGCGCTAACGGAGCAGATGCTGGTCGACGCGGCAGAGCAAGGCCTGCTGCGGTCGGCCGACCTCAAGCGTATCCAGGTCGCCGGGCGCGCCCTCGTCTACGGTTTCGCTCGGATGAATCTCGACGGCCATTTCCCGCGCTGGGGCGTCGGGGAGGGCGAGATCGAGCGGATGGCGGAGGGGGTGATCGACCTGTTCATCGCAGGTATCGCAAAGCCCTAGCGGGCCAGCGGCTCTGGTCGATGCCGTACGGCGCAGCCCGCTAACATTAAGCGAAGGTCGGACCGCGCCGCGCGTTGCCTCTCCTTGATCATTCCGTTACAGTTTTATGACACGGTGCAGGCTTCCGGCTGCTCCGGACGCCCTGGCTGTTTTTGGGTCGGCCAGCCAGGCTTGGCATCACCGCGCCGGACCAGAAGTTGCGTGTCGTCGATGGCGTCCGCGCCCAATCCAGGTCCTTCTGCCACGACGGCCGTGCTGGCGAGCGTCGCCGCGCTCGGCATCTGGCGGCTGCTCGCGGTTGCAGCGCCGCATCTGGCGGCACTCGCCCTGATGTACGAGACCGAGACCGATTTCGGCTCGCGCCTGTCCTTCGCGCTGGCCTGGGGCATCCTCAACTTCTTCTGGATCACGCTGCTGCGTCGCCCCGCGCTGTCGGGTGCGCTGTCGCTGACCATGGTGGTCGTGCTGGTGCTGCTGTCGCGGCTCAAGCACGACGTCGTGCAGATGACGGTCAACTTCATCGACCTGATGATGATCGACCGCGACTCCGTCGCGTTCCTGTTCACGATCTTCCCGAACTTACGCTGGTCGGTGATCCTGGCCGGTCTGGTCACGCTGCCGCTGATGTATGCGCTGTGGTGGCTCGATCCGTTCCGCATCCGCCGCCTGCCGGCGCTCGCCTGCAAGCTCGCCTGCCTTGCCGCCCTGGTCTGCTATTCGCTCTATCACCCGGACGAGGCCTGGCGCGGCTATTACGACGACGGCTATCTCTCGAAATTCTTCCGCTCGGGCGTCACGGCCGTCTCCGATTTTGCGCAATACGGCTTCATGGAGGCGTCTGCTTCGACCGGCGAGCGGCTCAACATGCCGCTGGTCGATGCCTGCCACCCGGCTGGCCGCCGGCCCAACATCATCATGATCCATGATGAATCGAGCTTCGACATCCGCGCCGCCCAGGGCATCAAGGTGCCGCCGCGCTATGGCGACTATTTCAAATCGTGGGACGGCAAGCAGCGCACGTTCCTCGCCGAGAGCAATGGCGGGCCGAGCTGGTTCACCGAGTATAACGTGCTCGCAGGGCTTTCCTCGCGTTCATTCGGCCGCTTCGCCTATTTCGTCACCCGCATCGCCTCGAACCGGGTCGAGCGCGGCCTGCCGCTGGCGCTGCGCCGCTGCGGCTATGACACGCTGTCGCTCTATCCCGCCCATGGCGGCTTCATGGGCGCGCGCAGCTTCCAGATGACGACGGGAATCGAGCGCTTCCTCGATTCCAAGGATCTGGGCGCCAAGGGTGTCGAGCCCGACAGCTTCTTCTACGACAAGGCGCTTCAGCTGATCGGCCAGCAGCCGCCGAACAAGCCGCTGTTCGCCTTCATCTATCTCGGTGCCAACCACTTCCCCTGGGAGACCCGCTTCCGTCCCGATCTGCTGCCGAACTGGCGCGCGCCGGGCAATGTGCCGTCCATCGATGAATATCTGCGCCGCCAGACCATGAGCGCAGAGCAGTACAAGGCGTTCGTTGCCGGTTTGAAGAGGACCTTTCCCGGCGAGCCATTCCTGATCGTTCGCTACGGCGATCATCAGCCGGAGTTTGCGGCTGCTATCCTGGAGCCCGGGCTCGACGAGGGCGCGATCGGCAAGAAGCTCGACGCCTACGATGCGCGCCTCTACGCGACCTATTACGCCATCGACGCCATCAATTTCGAGCCGGTTGGAAGCCAGGCCGTGATGGACACGATTGACGGTCCCTATCTGCCGCTGGTGGTTCAGGAAGCCGCCGGCATCCCGCTCGACCCGTCCTTTGCCGAGCAGAAGGAGATCATGCTCCGCTGCAAGGGCATCTTCTACAGCTGCAAGGATGGCGCCGAAGCGCGGCGGCTGAACCGGCTGCTGATCGATGCGGGGATGATCCGGGGGCTGTAGCCCTTACCGTCATCCTGAAAATTCGTAGGGTGGGCAAAGCGACTTGTCCGCCGTAGCTCGGAGAGCGAAGGCGGAAGCGTGCCCACCACCTCTCACACGCAGAGACCTTGGGCGCGGCGCTTACGCGCCTTTGCCCACCCTACGAAGTCTCACCTTATCGCCCGCCCACCTTCTCCCACAGCCACCTCGCCACCGCATCCGGTGATGAATTCGCATCATTGCCGCTGGCGCGCAGGTTCGCCTCGCGCATGGTGGCGATGTCGATCTTGCCGAGCAATGGCTTGAGCGCCGCCTGCAGTCGCGCGTCACCGGCGCGGTTCGGCGCAAGCAGCAGGATGGCGTCGTAGGGCGGGATCGCGCGTTTGGGATCGTCGAGCGCTGTGAGCTCGTATTTGGCGATCAAGCCGTCGCTGGTGTAGCCAGCGATGACGTCGACCTCGCCGCTGGCAACGGCCGCATACATGAAGTCCGGCTGCATCTGGCGCTGGGCGCGGAACTGCAGCCCATAGGCCTTTTGCAGGGCAGCCCATTCGGGCCGCGAGAAGAACTCGTAGTCGCCGGCAATCGACAGCGTGGCCGAATGTGCGGCGAGATCGGCGACGGTTCGGATGCCGAGCGCATCGGCACGTCGTCTTGGCATCACCAGCGCATAGGCGTTCTCGAAGCCGAGCTCGCCGAGCAGGGTGATGTCGTCCTTGGCGAGCGCCGTCTTCAATTCCGCCACCAGTTCTGCGCGCGGCTTGATGTCGGTGCGATGCAGCTGGTTGGCCCAGAGCGTGCCGGAATAGTCGACATAGAGATCGATGTCGCCGGCCTTCAGCGCCCCGAAGATCACACTGGAGCCGAGGCCGGAGCGTGCGGCCGCCGAGAGGCCCGCCGCCTCGAGGCGGTCCCTCATCAATGCCGACAGGACATATTGCTCGGCGAAGGTCTTGGCGCCAACCATATAGCCTGACGACGAGCGCCCCATGGTCGGCACCAGCGTTGCTGCAACCAGCGCCGCGATTCCGAGCGCCCCGAGACCGCTGCGCACACGGCTGCGGCGGCGCAGGCCGCTCTCGATTAGCCCAAGCAACTGGTCGACTGCGAGCGCGAGGAGAGCGGAAGCCACGCAGCCGAACAGCACGAAGACCCAGTTCTGGGTCTGGAGGCCGGCAAAGATGTAATTGCCGAGACTGGTCTGCCCGATCGGCGTCGACAGCGTCGCGGTGCCGATCACCCACACCGCCGCGGTGCGGATGCCCGCCATCATCACCGGTAGCGCGAGCGGCAGCTCGACGATCAGCAGCGATTGCCGCGCGGTCATGCCGACGCCCTCGGCAGCCTCGATCAGCGCGGGATCGATGCCGTTGAGGCCGGTGATGCCGTTGCGCAGCACCGGCAGCATCGAATAGAGCGCCAGTGCCAGCATCGCCGGCAGGAAGCCGAACGCGGAGAAGGATATTCCGAACCAAGCCACCGTGACGGAAGCAGCCAGCAGCAGCAGCGGATAGAACAGCGCGAGCAGCGCCAGCCCGGGTACGGTCTGCACGATGCTGGCCAACGCGAGCAGGATGCCGCGTGGCGCCGGACGGTTGCGCGTCAGGATCGCCAGCGGCAGGCTCACGGCGAGGCCAAGCGCGAGGGCGGCGAGGCTCACCCGCACATGGTTGCCGAGGTAGTCCGGCAGATGCGACAGCGCCTCGCCCCAGCGCGGATCGGTGAAGAGGCTCATGCCGCACCGCCCATCGGCAGCAACGCATTCAGCCGCTCGACCTGGCGCCGCGGGGTACGCAACAGCTCGAGCACGTAATCGTCGCTGCTGCTCGAGAGCTCCGCAGCCGTACCCTGTGCGAGCAATCGTCCCCCGCGCATCACTGCGATGCGGTCGGCGAGCAGGATCGCCTCGGTCATGTCATGGGTGATCATCACGGTGGTCAGGCCGAGCTTGCGGTGCAGCGCGCGATAATCGTCACCGAGCGCATCGCGGGTGAGGGGATCGAGCGCGCCGAACGGCTCGTCCATCAGCACGATGCGGGGCCTTGCCGCGAGCGCCCGCGCCACGCCGACGCGCTGGCGCTCGCCGCCGGAGAGCGCCTCGGGCAGCCGGTCGCGATGCGTTGCGCGGTCGAGCTGCACGAGCTCCAGCAGCTCGTCGACGCGGCCTGCAACGGCCGCAGCCGGCTCGCCGAGCAGCTTCGGCGTGATGCCGATATTGTCGGCGACGCTCAGATGCGGAAACAGCCCGCCGCTCTGGAAGACGTAGCCGACCCGGCGCCGAAGCGCGACCGGATCGACATTCCGCACGTCCTCGCCTTCGACGGTGATGGTGCCGCTATCGGCCTCGATCAGCCGGTTGGCGAGCCGCAGCAGCGTGGTCTTGCCCGAGCCCGAGCCGCCGACGATCGCCACAAACTCGCCCGCCGCGATGTCGAGCGACACGTTATCGACGGCTGCAAGGGAGCCGAAGCGCTTGGTGACGTGCTGGTAGCTGATCGCCAGCTTGGAAGACATCGTGGGAGAGCTCTCTTTTCTCTTACCCTCCCCGAGGGGGAGGGTCGATCGCGCGCAGCGCGAGCGGGGTGGGGTGATCTGTCGACGCGGGCAGTATTCGACGCGGAGAAACCGTCACCCCACCCCGGTTCGCATTCCGCTTCGCTTCATGCGCACCGACCCTCCCCCTCCAGGGGAGGGTGAGAGCACGGCAAGTCCCCATGCGTAGCACGCTTGGCGGCTTGATTGAACTTGGCCGCACGAGCGGCTAAGGCATCGGCCTGAGTTGGAGGAAGCACATGACGACGCCCACGGCAGTGGCGCTGGAAGATGCCAAGGTTGCGTTCCGGCTGGGGGACGGCCGGGTCTATACGGCGGTGGAGAAGGCCCATCTCGCGGTGGCACAGGGCGAGTTTGTCGCCATTGTCGGGCCCACAGGGTGCGGAAAATCGACGCTGCTCAACGTCGCGGCGGGCCTGCTCAAGCCCGCCGCGGGCAGCGTCAGGATTTTCGACCAGCCATTGGCGGGGCTGAATCGGGATGCCGGCTATTTGTTCCAGGCTGATGCGCTGTTCCCCTGGAAGACTGCGCTCGACAATGTCGCGATCGGACTCGAGGTCAAGGGCACGCCGCGCGCTGAAGCCTTGTCGCAGGCGCAGAAATGGCTGACCGCCGTCGGCCTCGGCGCCTTCGCGAACCGCTATCCGCACATGCTTTCGGGCGGCCAGCGCAAGCGCGTGGCGCTGGCGCAGGTGCTGATCCGCGATCCGAAGATCCTGTTGATGGATGAGCCGTTCGGGCCGCTCGATGCGCAGACGCGCCAGGTCATGGGCAATCTGCTGCTCGATCTGTGGAGTGCCGACCGCAAGGCCGTGCTGTTCGTCACCCACGATCTCGAAGAGGCCATCGCGCTCGCCGACCGCGTCGTGATCATGTCGGCGGGGCCGTCCTCGCGCATCATCGGTGACTGGCGCGTCGGCCTGGCCCGCCCGCGCGACATTTTCGAGGTGCGCCTCGACAAGGAATTCCATGCGCTCCATCGCGAGATCTGGAGCGTGCTGAAGGATGAGGTGATGAAGGGGTACGCACAGTCCACTCAGGCGGCGGAGGTGGTCTGATGTCGCGCACGACGCTGTTTGCGCTGCAGATCCTGGTCGCTGTCGTCGGCTTGGTGCTGTGGCAGGTGCTGTCGACCGTTCCCGTGTTCGGCAAGATCCTGCTGCCGCCGTTCTTCTTTTCCAACCCGTTGGACGTGTTCAGCCAGATCGTGAAATGGTTCGCCTCCGGCGTGATCTGGAAGCACCTCGGCATCACGCTCGCGGAATCAATCCTCGCCTTCGTGATCGGATCGCTTGGCGGCGTCCTGGTCGGCTTCTGGTTCGCGCGCCAGCCGCTGGTCGCCGCGGTGTTCGACCCCTATGTGAAGATGGTCAACGCCCTGCCGCGTGTCGTGCTGGCGCCGATCTTCGCGCTGTGGCTCGGGCTCGGCATCTGGTCCAAGGTCGCGCTCGGCGTCACCCTGGTGTTCTTCATTGTCTTCTTCAACGTCTATCAGGGCGTCAAAGAGGTCAGCCGGACCGTGCTCGACAATGGCCGCATGCTCGGCATGAGCGAGCGGCAGCTGATGCAGCATGTCTATTGGCCGTCGGCGCTGTCGTGGATGTTCTCGTCGCTTCATACCTCCGTCGGCTTCGCCGTGGTCGGCGCGGTGGTCGGCGAATATCTGGGATCGGCGGCCGGGCTCGGCTATCTGATCCAGCAGGCCGAGGGCATCTTCGATGTCGCCGGCGTGTTCGCCGGCATGTTCGTGCTGTCGGCCTTCGTCATCCTGATCGATTTCGGCGTCACCTTGGTGGAGCGGCGCCTCCTGGTGTGGCGGCCGGCCGCGTCGGACGGGCGGGGGTAGGAAGCAGGTCTATTTGATCGCGTCGATGCGATCGCGACGTGTGTTGGGCACCGCTATTGCGCCGAGGGGCTGATGGCCAGCCCGCTCAGGCGGAGCTTCTCAAGCCAGGCCCGCTGCTCTATGGTGCCGGCGGCCGAACGGAGGAAACCAATGAAGAACACGATTGCCAGGCTCGCCGGCGCACTGCTCGCGCTGACGCTCACCACCTCGCTTGCCGCGGCGCAAAGCAAGGTCACCATCGCGGTCGGCGGCGGCTCCTGCCTGTGCTATCTGCCGACGGTATTGGCCAAGCAGCTCGGCGAATACGAGAAGGCCGGCGTCAGTGTCGAGCTCGTCGACCTCAAGGGCGGCTCGGATGCGCTCAAAGCCGTGCTCGGCGGCAGCGCCGACGTGGTCTCCGGCTATTTCGACCATTGCGTCAATCTCGCCGCCAAGAAGCAGGAGCTGCAATCCTTCGTGGTCTATGACCGCTATCCCGGCCTCGTCCTGGTGGTCGCGCCCTCGCGCACCAACGACATCAAGTCGGTCAAGGATCTCGCCGGCAAGAAGGTCGGCGTCAGTGCGCCCGGCTCCTCCACCGACTTCTTCCTGAAATACATGCTCAAGAAGAACGGGCTCGATCCCACCAGCGTCGCCGTGATCGGGGTGGGCCTCGGCGCCACTGCGGTGGCCGCAATGGAGCAGGGCCAGATCGACGCGGCAGTGATGCTCGATCCGTCCGTGACCGTGCTGCAGGGCAGCCACAAGGATCTGCGTATCCTCTCGGACACCCGTACCCAGAAGGATACGCTGGAGACGTTCGGCGGCGAATATCCGGGCGGCGCGCTGTATTCGACCGTGGCCTGGATCAACGGCCATGAGAAGGAGGCGCAGGCGCTCACCAATGCGATCCTCGCCACGCTCGCCTGGATCCATTCGCATACGCCGGAGGAGATCATGGCGAAGATGCCCGAGCAGACCGTCGGCAAGAACAAGGACCTCTATCTTGCCGCACTGAAGAATACGATCCCGATGTATTCCGAGACCGGCAAGATGGACCCGAAGGGCGCCGACGCCGTGCTTGCAGTGTTCAGCGTCGGCTCGCCCGAGGTGGCGAACGCCAAGATCGACGTCAGCAAGACCTTCACCAACAAATTCGTCGAGCAGGCCAAGAAGACAACGGGGAGCGCCAAATAGCCGACGCCATGGCGTGGTATCAGGCGTCATGACGTCACCGGTCATACATCGCGTCGCGACGCTCGATCTTGCGGTGCGGCCGATCGTGTGGCCGTTC
Organism: Bradyrhizobium sp. BRP19; assembly: GCF_020194195.1. Classification (NCBI taxonomy): domain Bacteria; kingdom Pseudomonadati; phylum Pseudomonadota; class Alphaproteobacteria; order Hyphomicrobiales; family Nitrobacteraceae; genus Bradyrhizobium; species Bradyrhizobium sp. BRP19. The sequence continues at coordinate 90,497 of NZ_JADYVZ010000018.1, forward strand.
GCCGAGGAGCGCCGCGCCGAGATCGCGGCGCATTTCGCCGAGAAGCAGCGCGAGCGGCCGAAGATCTGGAACGGCCGCATCCTGCTCGGGCGTGACGCCGTGTTCAGCGACGGTTACCTGAGGGCGACCTATTTCGAGACCGATTTCGCAAGCTTTCTCGCCTGGCGCGACTGGGGCTTTCCCGACAAGGCCGTGTTCAACGGCTTCGGCATGGGCGCATTGCGCGCCTCCGACGGCGCCTTCATCATGGGCGAGATGGCGCCCCACACCGCCAATGCGGGCCGCATTTATTTCCCCTCGGGAACGCCGGATCTCGACGATGTCAGGGACGGCGCGCTCGACATTCCCGGCAGTGTCGCCCGCGAGCTCGGCGAGGAGACCGGCCTGACCGCGGCCGACTATCGGATCGAGCCGGGCTGGCATTGCGTGGTCACGGGCCCCACGATCGCGATGTTGCAGGTCATCAACCTGAGCATGCCGGGCGATGTGGCTCGCGCCCGGATCGAAACCAACCTTGCGCGCGAGACCGAGCCGGAGCTGTCCGCTATTCACCTCGTGCGCGGGACCAGCGATCTCAGGCCGTCCATGCCGCGATTTGTCACGGCCTTCGTCGAGCAGCAGTTCGCAGCGCGCTGATGCGCGAGGCTTGACATCGCCGCGCGCAGCCCATGTGATGGGCCGAAGAATTGCACCAAGAATGCAATGCACAAATCGTCCAGGGAGGTTTTAATGCGCCTGCGCATGGCTGCCCGCTTGGTACGTGGGCTGTTGGTCGCGATATCAGCGACGGGCTTGGCGGTGTCTGCCGCGGCCCAAGACAAGGCTCAAGAGAGAAAGCTCAAGATCGGCGTCATCTACGATCTGACTGGCCCGCTCGCCGGCGGCGGTTCGGAGCTTCAGTACACCGGCGCGAGGATCATGCTGGATCAGTACAGCACGAAAGACGTCGAAGGCTACAAGATCGAGGCGATCTATGCCGATGCTCAGAGCAAGCCGGATATCGCCATCAATGAAGCGATCCGTTTGATCGAGCAGGAAAAGGTCGACATGCTGCTCGGCTTCTTCTCCTCGGCGCAATGCGTGCCGGTGGCCGCGCGGGTCGAGCAGCTGAAGAAGTTCATGTGGATCACGACCTGCATTTCGTCGGCGGTGCTGGAGAACAAGAACTACAAATACGTGTTTCGCCCGCAGGCCTCCGGCGACCAGTTCGGCATGATGACGATGGACTTCATCGCGCAGAACGCGAAGGAAAAGCTGGGCAAGGACCCGAAGGACCTGCGGGTCGCCATCATCCACGAGGACGGCGCCTACGGCGTCGACGTTGCCAAAGGCAACGAGGCCGGTGCCAAGAAGGCCGGTTTCAACATCGTGCTCAGAGAGGGCTATTCGGCGACGGCCCCGGATCTGTCTGCGTTGGTCACCAAGCTGAAGCGGGCCAAGCCGGATGTGGTGTTCCATACCGGCTATAATCCCGACATCACCTTATTGCTCCGGCAAGCCCGCGAACAGGGGCTGAAGTTCGGCGCACTGGTAGGACATGGCGCCGGCTACGGGGTCTATGAGAAGCTGAAGGAAGGCCTGGGCGCCGACGTAAACTATGTCTTCAACACCGATCCGATCTCGATCTGGCTCGCCAACCAGAAGAGCATGGATCCGAAGCTGCCGCCGATCATCAAGGCGGTCGGCGAGGAGTTCGACAAGCGCAAGCCGGGTGTCGCCATCCGTTCGGCCCATGTCGGCATGGCTGCGTCCAACACCTATTTGTTCCTGAACGACGTGCTGCCGCGAGCGATCAAGAAGTATGGCGGCGTAGATCCCGACTCCCTGCGCAAGGCAGCACTGGACACCGACATACCCGAAGGCGGCACCATGCTCGGCTTCGGCGTCAAATTCCACGGCGAGGGTTCGCCAATGGCCGGCCAGAACGAGCGCTCGTTCCCGGTCGTGATCCAATACGTCGACGACAAGTCCTATGTGGTGTGGCCCAAGAGCCAGGCGCAGCGCGAGGCCGTGCTGCCGCTGCCCAAGGGCACCACCTACAGCAATCAATAGCGGGGTTCTGCGGTGTTGGAAGTCAGCGGATTGGTGAAGCGGTTTGGCGGCTTCACCGCCGTGAACAACGTCTCGTTCCGGGTCGATCAGGGCGAGATCCTCGGCCTGATCGGCCCCAACGGCTCGGGCAAGAGCACGATCTTCAACATGCTGTCCGGCACGCTGGCGCCGACCTCCGGATCGATCCTGTTCGCCGGGCACGAGATTGCGGGTCTTGCGCCGCACCGGATCATCAACAGCGGCATCGGGCGGACCTTCCAGATCCCGCGGCCGTTCCGCCGCCTCAGCATTTTCGAGAACGTCGCGCTTGCCGGCTTCTACGGCCAGGGCCGCCACAGCCGCGCGAAGGCGGAGGAGGCGGCCGAGCGGTCGCTGGCGATGGTCGGCCTGCCGACCGATCGCCATGCTAGCGTCGATGGGCTTGGCGCAGCGGGGCTGAAGAAGCTGGAGCTGGCGAAGGCGCTCGCCACCGCGCCAAAGCTATTGCTCGCCGACGAGAGCCTCGGCGGTCTCGACGAGGCCGAGATGGACCAGGCTGCGGACATGCTGCGCAACATCCGCGACGAGCTCGGCATCACCATCATCTGGGTCGAGCACATCATGGGCGTCCTGATGCGCGTGGTCGACCGCGTCATGGTGCTCGATCACGGCGAGAAGATCTCGGAAGGCCTGCCGAGCGCGGTCGCGGGCGATCCGCGCGTCATCGAGGTCTATCTCGGCACCGACGCCGAGACCACGCAGGCCGCGGCCGCCGAAGCGCGCCGCCGCGCAGGGGGCTAGGTGATGCTGGAGCTTCGCGGCCTCAATGCCGGCTATGGCACCTTCCAGGCGCTGTTCGACGTCAACCTCGACGTGAAGGCCGGCGAAGCCGTCGGCGTCATCGGCCCCAACGGCGCCGGCAAGACCACCCTGATGCGCGTCATCTCCGGCCTGATCCGTCCCTCGCGCGGATCGATCAGGATGGAGGGCGTCGACCTCGTCGCGACGCCGTCGCACAAGATCGTCAGCCTCGGCATTGCGCATGTGCCGGAGAACCGGCGGCTGTTTCCGCAGCTCACGGTCGACGACAATCTCAAGATGGGCGCCTTCATGAAGGAGGCGCGGGACCACTACGCCGAGCGGCTGGAGGTGGTGTTCGACCTGTTCCCCCGCCTGAAGGAACGCCGTCACCAGATGGCCGGAACCATGTCCGGCGGCGAGCAGCAGATGTGCGCCATCGGCCGCGCGATGATGTCCAATCCGAAACTGTTGCTGCTCGACGAACCCTCGGCGGGGCTCGCGCCGGTGGTGGTGCAGCAGGTGTTCGAGTTGGTGAAGCGGATCCGTGCCAGCGGGCTGACGGTGCTGATCGTCGAGCAGAACGTGCAGCAGGTGCTGAAGGTGGTCGACCGCGCCTATCTTATCGAGGCGGGCACGATCCGCGCCTCCGGCACCTCGGCCGAGATGCTGGCGAGCGACACGGTCAAGGAAGCTTATCTCGGGGTGTGATGGGCATGCAGGCGTTCCTGGACGTATTCGACATCTACCTGCTGGAGGCCGTCATCAACGGCATCCTGCTCGGCGGCGTGCTGGCGCTGCTTGCGCTGGGGCTCAACCTGATCTTCGGTGTCATCGACGTGACCTGGATCTGCTACGCCGAGCTCGTCATGATCGGCATGTACGGCATGTATTTCATGGTGCAGTACTACGGCATCAGCTATTTCGTTGCCGCACCGCTCACCATCCTGCTCGTCGCCGTGCTCGGCGCGGCGCTGCACTACCTCGTCATCGCGCCGCTGCTGACCGCACCACCGATCAACCAGCTGCTCGCGACCGGCGGGGTGCTGTTCGTGCTGCAGAGCTTTGCCACGGTCGCCTTCGGCATCGACTTCCGCAATCTTGGCATCCGCCTGCCGGTGCTCGCCTTCGGCGACATGAATTTCAGCTACGCGCGACTGCTCTCGTTCGTCGCCGCGCTGGTCGGCATGGTCGCGGTCTATCTGTTCATGACGCGGACCTTCACCGGCACCGCGATCCGTGCCATCTCGCAGGACCGGCAGATCATGGCGCTGATGGGCGTCGACACCAAGCGGATCTACTTGATCACGTCGGCGCTCGGCGGCGCGCTCGCCGGCCTCGCCGCCTGCCTCCTGGTGCTGCAATACGACGTGCATCCCTTCGTCGGTCTGTCCTTCGGGCCGATCACCTTCCTGATCTGCGTGCTCGGCGGCCTCGGCAATTTCATCGGCGGGTTCATCGCCGCCTTCGTGTTCGCCGAGATCATCTCGCTCGGGGGCCTGTTCTCCGACCTCGAATGGGGCTATGTGCTGGCCTTCGCGTTCTTCATCGTCATGATGTTCATCCGGCCCGCGGGCCTGCTTGCGAGGCGCCGATGATGGGGCAGGGGCGGCTTGCTGCATGGGGCGTGGGGCTGGCGGCGCTGGTCGCGCTGCCCTTCGTCTATCGCGATCCCTATCATCTGCACATCCTGGTGCTGATCCTGATCTGGTCGTTCGCCTATACGTCCTGGTCGATGATGGGGAGGTTCGGCCTCGTCTCGCTCGGCCATGGCGGCTTCATGGGGATCGGCGCTTACGTTACGGCGCTGTTGTGGAATCACGCAGGATTGTCGCCCTGGATCGGCATTCCCATCAGCATGGCGGCGGCCGGCGCGCTGGCGATGATCGTCGGCTATCCCTGCTTCCGCTTTCGTATCACAGGGCATTATTTCGTGCTGGTGACGCTGGCGCTGTCAGGCATCGTGCTCCAGGTCATCACCGCGACGCGCGACTATACCGGCGGCTCGCTCGGCTACACCCCGAACCGCGCGTCCGGCAACAGGCTGCTGGCGCTGCAATTCGACGACAAGACCACCTGGTACTTGATCGCGCTTGCGGTCTGGCTGTTCGGCATCGTGGTCTGGCACTGGGTCGACCGCAGCATGGCGCGTTATGCGCTGGAGGCGATCTCCGAGGACGAGGATGCCGCCGCCGCGGCCGGCGTCGACGTCACCGCCGAGAAGCTGAAGATCACGCTGCTCAGCGCGCTGATGACGGCGCTGGCGGGCGCGATCTACTGCCAGTACCAGATGTTCATCACGCCCGACACGGTCAGCGGCATCGCGGTCTCGCTGCAGATGGTGTTCGCCGCGATCGTCGGCGGGCTGTTCGTCTCGCTCGGTCCGACCGTCGGCGCCATCATCACCATCCTGCTGGCGGAAACGCTGCGCATCGGTTTCGGCACCAAGGCGGTCGGCTGGGACAATCTCGTCTACGGCGTGCTGCTCGTGCTTTTCATCATATTCCTTCCCAAGGGCATCCTTGGTAGCTTGCTCGACCGATTGAAGTTGCAACGCAAGGTGCCCCGCGCTCATGAGCAAAAAGTCGTCCCAGTCGCTCGCCCAGGAGCTTGACCGCTACATCACGCCGTTTCGCTACGATGGCTCGGGCAAGTTTCACCTCAAGGACCACAAGACCGACGAGAAGGGCGATCTCGACAAGGAGAAGGCGCAGGCGATCCTCGATGCCAACAAGAAGCGGCTGATCGCGTTTCAGGAGAAGCTCTACGCGCAGGACCGCTGGTCGCTCCTGATCGTATTCCAGGCGATGGACGCCGGCGGCAAGGATTCTGCGATCAAGGCGATCTTCGAGGGCATCAATCCGCAGGGCTGCGAGGTCACGGCCTTCAAGGCGCCGAGCAGCAAGGAGCTCGACCACGACTTCCTCTGGCGTCATGCGGTCGCGCTGCCCGAGCGCGGCCATATCGGCATCTTCAACCGCTCGCATTACGAGGAATGCCTGGTGACGCGCGTGCATCCCGAGATTCTCGCCAAGCAGAAGCTGCCGCCGAAGCTCGTCACCAAGAACATCTGGAAGGAGCGGTTCGAGGACATCTCCGCCTTCGAGCGCTATCTCTGCCGCAACGGCACCGTGGTGCTGAAGTTCTTTCTCAACCTGTCCAAGGAAGAGCAGCGCGAGCGTTTCCTCGCGCGGCTGGACGATCCGGCCAAGCAGTGGAAGTTCTCCATGGACGACATCAGGGAGCGCGCGCTGTGGCCGCGCTACCAGGCGGTCTACCAGGACATCGTCCGGCACACGGCGACGTCCCATGCGCCCTGGTATGTCGTGCCCGCCGACCACAAATGGTTCGCCCGCGTCGTGATCGGCTCGGTGATCAATGCCGAGCTGGAAAAGCTCGACCTGCGCTTCCCCCGCGCCGACAGGGCCTCGCTGGAGGAGTTCAAGCAGGTGCGCAAGGCGCTGGAGAAAGAAGGCACGGGAGGCAAGAGGCAAGCAAAGTGACAGCCGGCGGGACCACGAACTGCAAGAACGTCAACTTCGCGCTCCAGGGCGGCGGTGCGCACGGCGCCTTCGTCTGGGGCGTGCTCGACCAGGTGCTCGAGGACGGCAGGCTCGCGATCGAGGCGATCAGCGCGACCAGTGCCGGCGCGATGAATGCGGTGGCGATGGCCTCGGGCATGGCGCACGGAGGCGCGGAGGCCGCGCGGGAGAGCCTGCACGCATTCTGGTACGAAGTCTCGCGCATGGACATGGCGTACGATCTGATGTCGCCGCTGAACCAGTGGATCCAGGCCCTGAAGCTGCCGCCGGAATATCATCCGGTCCACGCCTTCATCCATACGCTGACACACACGCTGCCGCCGAACCTGCTCAATCCCTTTCATTTCAATCCGCTCCGCGCGCTGCTGCAGCGCGTGATCGATTTCGACCGGCTCAATTCCTCGCCCGAGGCGCCGCAGCTGTTTCTCAACGCCACCAACGTCCGCACCGGCAAGATCAAGGTGTTTCAGAGCCCGCTGCTGACGGCGGACACCGTGCTCGCCTCGGCATGCCTGCCGCCCTATTTCCAGGCCGTCGAGATCGATGGCGAGCATTACTGGGACGGCGGCTATCTCGGCAATCCCGCGATCTATCCGTTGATCTACCGCAAGGGCAGTCACGACGTCGTCATCGTGCAGGTGACGGCGATCCGGCGCGACGAGCTGCCGGCCAGTGCCGCGGACGTCCTCCACCGCATCAACGAGATCAGCTTCAATTCGTCCTTGATGCGCGAGATGCGCGCGATCGCCTTCGCCACCCGGCTGATCGACGACGGCGAGCTCGACAGCAACAGGCACAGCCGCATGTACATGCATTGGATCGGCAACGACGCGCTGATGTCGCAGCTCGGCACGGCCACGCAGTTCCACCCCGAATGGAGCCTGTTGTGCCGCCTGCGCGATGAGGGCCGCGCGGCGGCGCGCAACTGGCTGGCGCGAAACTTCGACCAGATCGGAAAGGCCTCGACGGTCGACCTCGCGGAGATGTTTCTCTAGATGGCCGGGCGGCCATCGACCAAAAGTGCGAAAACAACCCCATGCACAGTAGCCGGGCATAGCGGAATCAATGGCTTATCGGCCTTCATCATCCGCGATGCGGATTTTACGAAATTCGTTTGCATCGTCGGGCAAAACAGGGGCATGATGTCACCATACCGGCTGCCTTCGGAAATCCCTCACTTCGCGCGGAAGCGATTTGCACGGCGGAACTCGGATCGTCAAATGTGATCGTCAGATCATTGATCCCGCTTGACAGTTTTGCGACGCAGGAGGAGCATCATAGCGGTCGCAAACAAGCGACGCGCAACGTCCACCTCATGAGCAAGGGGAGGTCTATGACACCACCTCCGCAAATCCAGCCGCGTTAATTGCGATGGAGCTCGTTCGGACTATCGCATAGCGGCGGAAACCGCGAACGGCACGCCGGGACAAGGTTTAGCGGGCTGCATCAGTGAGGCAAAGCCCCTACCTTCCCGGCGCTGTATTTTAGTCGTGTCGGATGGCCGTGAAGGCCGCCGCACCAATTTTTTTTTGACACCCCGCTCGTCTCAATCCTGCTGGTCGATCCGCAAACGGGTCTTTGCGCGCACTGACGGGACATCAGCTCCCGATCCTGCATTGCGGCAAATGCCAAGAGAATGTCGTCCCAAAGGCCAACTTCCGACACAGGCGGGGGGCGAATAGCGCCGATCCGACATGACGGATGTGCTTCGGCGGGGGCGGTCACGCTACCTGCGAGCACATTCACTTTTCCAGGGAATCTGCGTGTCGCAAAAGCTTGTCCCGGCGCTTCTCGCCGCTCTTTTCCTTGCAATCTCTTCTCTCTCCTGCGCCCGCGCCGATGCGCCGGCCGCGAACGGTGCCGCGGCGCTATCGCCGGACGAGGCGAAGCGTGCGTTGGACACGCTTCAGGACGACAAGAAGCGCGCGCAGATGATCGATACGCTCCGTGCAATCGCCAACGCGTCTGGTCCGCAACAGGCCGCGCCGCAGCCGAATTCGCCGATCCCGCTTTCGGCCGACGGCCTCGGTGCGCAGCTCATGCTGACGGTCTCGGAGGAGATCGGCGAAATCTCGCGTGAGATCGCCGGCATCGCGCGGACGCTCACGCACTTTCCGGCGTTCTACTACTGGATCGTGCGCACCGCGAACGATCCCGCGGCTTACAATCTTCTGATCGAGATCGCCTGGAAGCTGGCGCTGGTGCTCGGCTGCGCCCTCTTGGCCGAATGGGTGATCTTCCGCCTGATCCGCCGGCCGGTCGCGTTCCTGGAGGGACGCGTGCCGCAAACCGCGCGCCTGCCGGCACCCGCGTTGCCGCTTGCCGATCCGCCATCGTCAGTCGCCGACGTTACGCCTGCACCTGAAATGCAGGAGCGACGCCACAGCCTTGCGCGGGTTTGGCAGATCATGCTGCGCCTGCCCTTCGTGCTCGGGCGTTTCGTGCTCGAGCTGCTTCCCGTGCTCGTCTTCGTCGGCGTCGCCACCGCGCTGCTCGGGACGGAGATTGGAGAACCGACAACCGTCCGCCTCGTGATCCTCGCCGTCGTCAACGCCTATGCGTTCTCGCGCGGGCTCATCTGCCTGGTCCGGGCGCTGGCGGGGCCGTTCGGCTTGTTTCCGGTGCGCGCGGAGACCGCCGCCTATATCGAGATCTGGGCGCGCCGCATCGTCGGCGTCGGCGTCTCCGGCATCGCCTTTGCCAATGTGGCGCTGCTGCTCGGCCTGCACCGCGCCGGCTACGCCGCGCTGCTGCGCATGGTGATGCTGGTCGTGCACCTCTTCATCGCCGTCATCATCCTGCAATGCCGCCGCCAAGTCGCCGATGCCATCCGCGCCCCGGCGGAGCGGCAGGGCATTGCGGCTCGTTTGCGCAACCGCATCGCCGGCGGCTGGCACTATCTTGCCATCGCGCTCGACCTCGCGCTCTGGGCGGTGTGGGCACTCAACATCCGCAACGGCTATTCGCTGCTGCTGCAATATTTCGTCGGCACCATCGCGGTGGCGCTGGTCACGCGTATCGTCATCATGCTGACGCTGAGCCTGATCGACCGCGGCTTCCGCATCCGGCCGGAGATCCTCCAGCGCTTTCCTGGCCTCGAGATCCGTGCCAACCGCTATCTGCCGCTGCTCCGCAGGATCGTATCCAGCGTGATCGCCTTCATCGGTTTCGTGGCGGTGCTCGAGGTCTGGGGCGTGGACGCGATCGTCTGGTTCTATGGCGGCCAGATCGGCAGCCGGCTGATCTCGGCCGTGGTGACCATCGGCCTTGCCGTGTTGATCGCTGCGGCGATCTGGGAAGCCAGCAATGCGCTGCTGGACCGCCAGATCAATACGCTGTCGCGGGACGGGCACTATGCCCGTGCCGCGCGGTTGCGCACCTTCCAGCCGATGCTGCGCACCGCGCTGCTCTGCCTGATCGCGACAATCGTCGGCCTCACGGCGTTGAGCGAGATCGGCGTCAATGTCGCGCCGCTGCTGGCCGGCGCCGGCATCGTCGGCATTGCGATCGGCTTCGGCTCGCAGAAGCTGGTGCAGGATCTCATCACCGGCCTGTTCCTGCTGCTGGAGAATACGGTGCAGGTCGGCGACAGCGTCAGCGTGTCGGGGCTGTCGGGCGTCGTGGAGAACGTCTCGATCCGCACCATCCGCCTGCGCGCAGGCGACGGCGCCGTGCACATCGTGCCGTTCAGCGCGGTCACGACCATCACCAACGCCAGCCGCGGCGCCGGCAACGCCTCGGTCAGCGTCAACGTCGCCTACAAGGAAGACACCGACCGCGCCGGCCAGATCCTCAAGGACATCGTCGACGAGATGCGCCGTGAAGCGGACTTCCGCGCGCTCATCCGCGGCGACCTCGAGCTGTGGGGCGTCGACAAGGTCGACGGCGCGATGGTGTCGATCGTCGGCCAGATCCGCTGCACCGAGGCCGGCCGCTGGCCGGTCCAGCGCGAATTCAACCGCCGCATGAAGCTGCGCTTCCAGCAGAACGGGATCGAGGTTGCATCGTCCGTCCAGACCATCCTGATGCACATCGCGCCGCCGGCGGACAGCGCTGCCAATCTGACGCCTCGGCGGGCGGCGGGATAAGCAGTCCCAAATTCCGGCCTGCCTTTATTTGCGGCTCCGCCAACGCGCGCCCCGGTTGGCGCGTTAAACCTTTTCGCGCGCAAGTGCCAGGCGTTTGCAAAATCTGCTGCGGTGCGAGATCACGATCGCGGCCGGAGTCTCCTTGATCTCGATTGAACGCTGGCCGACAATGGTCGTGGTTCAATAAGAAACTCCTTGGGGGAATCGTGAATAGACCTGCTCGGGTCAGCGCCCATTCGACATCATCCGACACCGCGCACGGCATGACGCTGCTGCGCGACCCCCTGCTCAACAAGGGCACGGCCTTCACGGAAGCAGAGCGCGCCGCACTCGGCTTGCGCGGCCTGTTGCCGCCCTGCGTGCTGACGATGGAGACCCAGGCTCAGCGCGTGCTCACCAATCTGCGCACGCTGCCGACGGACCTGGAAAAATACGTTGCCCTGAACGCGCTGCATGACCGCAACGAGGCGCTGTTCTTCCGCGTCGTCGTCGACAATATCGACGAGATCCAGCCGATCATCTACACCCCGACGGTCGGGCTTGCCTGCCAGAAATACGGCCTGATCTTCCAGCGGCCGCGTGGCATGTTCATCTCCTCGCGCGACCGCGGCCAGATCGCGGAGATCCTGAAGAACTGGCCCTACCAGGCCAGGCTGATCGTCGTCACCGACGGCGAGCGCATTTTGGGACTTGGCGATCTCGGTGCCAACGGAATGGGCATCCCGGTCGGCAAGCTATCGCTCTATTCGGCCTGCGCCGGCGTGCATCCGGAAGCGTGCTTGCCGATCGTGCTCGATGTCGGCACCAACAACGAAGAGCTGTTGAACGATCCCTATTATCTCGGCCTGCGCGAGCGGCGGCTGACGGGCGAGGCCTATGACAGCTTCGTCGACGAGTTCATGCAAGCCGCGCGCAAGACGTTCCCGGGCGTGCTGATCCAGTTCGAGGACTTCGCCAATCATTCGGCGTTCAAGCTGCTGCACAAATATCGCGACGAGGCCTGCGTCTTCAACGACGACATCCAGGGCACCGCGGCGGTGGCGCTCGCCGGCCTGTTCTCGGCTCTGCGCATCTCCGGCGGCAAGCTGAAGGATCAGAAGATCCTGTTCCTCGGCGCGGGCGAGGCGGCGACCGGCATCGCCGACCTCGTGGTCTCCGCCATGATGGCGGAAGGCGCGTCCGAGGCGGACGCGCTTCGCCGCAACTGGCTGGTGGATTCCCGCGGTCTCGTCGTCAGCGGCCGTGAAGGCCTTTCTGGCCATAAGCTCCGCTATGCCCATGCCGGTCAGGCGCCGATCGCTGACTTCCTCACCGCCATCAAGACGCTGAAGCCGACGGCGATCATCGGCGTCGCCGCGGTCGGCGGCGCCTTCACGCCCGACGTGCTCAAGGCGATGGCCGAGCTCAACGAGCAGCCGATCGTGTTCGCGCTCTCCAACCCCACCTCGAAAGCCGAGTGCTCGGCGGAGGATGCCTATCGCTACACGGATGGACGCGCGCTGTTCGCCTGCGGCAGTCCGTATGATCCGGTCAAGCTCAACGGCCGCAGCTTCGTGCCGCGCCAGGGCAACAATTCCTACATCTTCCCGGGCGTCGGCCTCGGCGTCATCGCCAGCCGCTCGCGCCTCGTGACCGACGAGATGTTCATGGCGGCGGCCCACGCGCTCGCCGATTGCGTCGGCAAGGAGGACCTCGCTCAGGGCAGCCTCTATCCGGCACTGCCGCGCATCCGCGAGGTCTCCGTGCGCATCGCGGCGGCGGTTGCGGATGTGGCCTATCAACGCGCGCTCGCCGACGGACCCGCGCCCAATGACGTGAAGGCTCTGGTCCAGTCGCAGATGTACGAGCCGAAGTACTAGAGATCGGGCCGCGCCGAAACGCGCGGCTCGCGGGCCGTATCGGGCTGCATCCTTCACCGATCTGTCCCGTTTCTGAACAGGTCACTGTGGTGGAATCGCCACAGCTGGCGCGAAACGAAGGCGGCCCCAGAGCCGCTTTTGTTCCGACAAGGTTCTGCCCTCATTGCCCACCGAAACTTGGGGTTGTTCGGAGGGCGCATCATGTCTCGCATTGCAAGTGCCGAAACTGCCCGGATGTCGCTGGCGAGCTCGAGCCGGTTATTGCTCGCGGTCCTGGGTGCCGCATCGCTCGCTGCCTGCTCGCAATCGCCGGTCGGCCGTCAGAAAGCCGATCTCGCCGGAACGACCCGGCAAGCCGCGGTCGAGCGCCCGCACCGGGTGGCGGCGCTGCATCCACGCCCGATCAGCCGGGCGCGCGTCCCCGCCCGCGACGCAAAGCAAACCGCTTCGCACGGCATCGCCAGCTTCTATTCGGATACGCAGACCGCGAGCGGCGAGAAGTTCGACAGGAACGAATTGACCGCGGCGCATCCCACCCTGCCGTTCGGCACCAAGCTGCGCGTTACCGAGACCTCCTCCGGCCGTTTCGTTACGGTCAGGGTCAACGATCGCGGGCCCTTCGTGCGCGGACGCGTGGTCGACATCTCGCCGTCGGCCGCCGAGGCGCTCGGCATGGTCGACAAGGGCATTACCAATGTCAGGCTTGAAGTCGTGCAATAGGGCGCCACGCGTCGCGACCGTGCGGGCGCGCTTAACCGGCTGTTAGCGGCTTCTCAAGCACCATGGCTGTCCGCACAATTCGGGGCTTTGGGGGAGGCGACGCTTGAACACGATCCAGTATCTCGAAGATCAGGCTGCGCGCGCCGAGCGGCTCGCCAAACGGATCACGGATACGCTGACGATCGAAAAGCTGCTGACCTTCGCGGGCGAACGCCGCCGCGAGATCGAGGTCATCGCCGGCAAACGCCGCCGCAACTAAAGCACGATGCGATCAGGTTCGATTGCTACAAGGGAGGTGCACTCCCTCTCCCGCAAGCGCAGGGCTATCGGATATGACTTGTGGCGGCGGCCAGCGCGCACGCCTCGTCCTTCGAGACGGCGCTGACGCGCCTCCTCAGGATGAGGCTAATCAGCATCAGTGCTCGTTGAAACTGCTGCCGCGCACTCCGCCCTCATCCTGAGGAGCCCGCCCAAAGCGGGCGTCTCGAAGGATGGCCGCAGAGAAAAACTCCCAAATGCGATAGTCATTCCCGCAAGCAGGGAGGGAGCGCACCTCCGTCCTTTTCGGCAAGTGAGCTTCATTTCATCGCGCTTTGGGAATGGCTTTCGATGAAGTCGCTGAGATAATCGGGGAGCTCTATTCCATAGATGTCGCAGCGTGCGCGGATCTCGCCGGCGACGTCGCACGAGATATCCCTCATCCAGTGCTCGAGCGTGTTGAACGAGATCACCTTGATCGGGTCATTGAAGCAGCCGGCGACGAGCTCGCCGATCGTGGTGTCGAGATCGCTGCGCTCGATGCGGATTTCGGTCGCCTCGTCACGGCGATCAACCACCACGAACAGGGTCTGGTCCGCTCCGTAAGGCACGATCGGTGATGATACGCCGGCGTCAAACATCTCGAGGCGCTCACGTCATTGCTTTGATCCCTGACAACGGGAAGAACCGGAAGAAGGTTCCTGCTCGCACGCTTGTGAAGGGCGTCAGAGAAATTCTCTCAAGCGCGACAGCTCGAGGACGTGTTCGGGGGAGAGGATCTCGGTGACGAGCGGCGGCTGCGCTACGGTGCGGATCTCGTAGAGGTGCCGGGTCGTCGCCGGTTTCTGCATGAAAGCCGAGATGCAATCGTCGAGCGTGCCTTCGATGAGCTGGTAGGGCTCCCGGTCAGGCTGGCGCTGATTGGCAAGTGATGGCCATTTATGCAGCACCGCAAGCGCGCCGAAATTGACCTTTGAATCCCCGACCACGTCCCCCATCGCCCTGCCTCACGCAAAACACGACCCCAGCACACGTGCTCGCGTGCCGGGGCCCATACATCTGTCGCTGCATCTCAATGCCACAGGTCAGCCAACGCGGCAGCCGGGAAAAGGTTCCCGGCTCATCCGCTACGGAGTACGGCTCAATCGCTGGGAATCTTCGGAATTTGCAATATCCAGCGGACAAACGCCTTCACGCGGGGATCTTTGGCCATGGCCGCGGGCCAGCGCACGATTTGAGCCTTGCTCGACGGCAAGTCCCAGGATTGCGGAAGCACCCGCACCAGCCTGCCATCCTTGAGGGCATCCTGGACCAGCAGTGAACGCGCGAGCACGATCCCGTTGCCGGCGAGGGCGGCGGCTATGGCGGTGGCAATCGTCGCAAAACGTATCTCGGCGGGTGGCGGGCGGCCGAGACCCAATCGTTCGAACCAGGAGGTCCACGACCATTCGACCCCGCGGTCATCGCCGGACCGGCCCTTGTGCAGCAGCGGCAACGATTTGAGGCGCGTCACGTCGGTCAGTGGCTGCTGGCCAGGCAGCAGGCGTGGGTGGCAGACCGGGTAAACATGCTCGCGAACTAGCAAACGCTGCGTGGACGTTGGCCTCAAGCCGGCTGCTGGTTGCCACACAACCGCGACGTCGAGATCGGTCGACCTCGCATGTGCGTCGGCTTCACGTACGGCCAGCTCAACCGGTATGCCGGGATGCTCTAGCGCAAAATCGGGCAAGCGGCGCACGAGCCAATAGTCGGCAAGCGCTGCACCGACGCCGACTTTCAAGGCCGGTGGCGGAGCGGCGGCGCGACAAAGCGCACGAAAATCCGCCATCCTGTCGAGCAAACCGGCCAACTCGTTGGAGAGGGCAATGCCGGCGGGCGTGGCACACAGGCCACTCGGCTGCCGGATGAGGAGGGGCGTCCCGACGAAGTCCTCGAGCTTGCGGAGCCGATGACTGACCGCGCTCTGCGTGAGCCCAAGCTCCGCGGAGGCGCGCGTGACGTTCGCATGTCTCAAGGCTGCCTCGAACGCAATCAGCCCGTCAAAGGGAGGAAATGAGCGCATTGCATCATCATGAATCATTTTCATGCCGATGTGAATGCATTGCATTGGCGCAGGCCTCGCCCCGACATGCATAGCGGTACCAGATGCTTTCACCATGGGACAACGATGATCACGCCTGAACCCGATCTGCAGTCTCCAAGCCGTTGGCAGGACCTGCTGCCGGCGATGGTGCTCGGCATGGCGGCCTTTCTGACGCAATTCGACGTGACCGCGGTTGTTGTCGCGATGCCGGCCATGGCAGCCGAACTCGGTTTCGGCAGCGCTGCCTACGCCTGGGTGATGGATGCCTACAGTCTGGCATTTACCGGTGGGCTGCTCGCTGCGGGCGCGCTAGCCGACAAGTATGGACGTCGACGCGCTTTGCTTCGCGGCAACGTCGTGTTCCTGGTCGGATCGATCATTTGCGGCTTCGCGGCGGGCGGTCCAATGCTGTGGGCCGGGCGCGCAGTTCAAGGCCTGGGCGCGGCTTTCGTCATCACGGGAGGCATTGCGCTGCTTGCGAATGCCTATGCTCGGCCTGACGAGCGCGCCCGCGCCTTTGCGTTCATGGGCGTGCTCTCAGGCACCGCCATGGCGCTCGGACCAGCGCTCGGGGGACTTGTCTCGGCCTGGTTCGGATGGCGCTGGATCTTCCTGGCCAATATCCCGCTTTGTCTGCTCACGCTTCTGGCCGTTCCGCGACTGGTCGCAGAATCGCGTGATCCTGCCGGCCGCCCGCTGGACTGGAGCGGCGTCGTGCTTCTCACCCTTGCGCTTGGGATTGCGATCGAGAGCCTGCTCAAGGGAGGTGAAGTGCCGGCCCGGATTGCAGCGGGCCTCGGGCTGAGCGCCTGTCTGCTCGCCATCTTCGTGATGCAGCAGCGGCGGCGGCCCGTGCCGATTTTCGACCCCGCTGTGTTCATGCGGCCGGTCATGGTCGGCATTTCCTCGCTGTTGATTGCTGTTTCCGTTGGATACTGGGCGGTTCTCGTCTATCTGCCTCCCTTCCTGAACGCAGCGTTCGGCTGGTCAGGCCCGTCCGTTGGCTTCGCAATGCTCTTTGCGACGTTGCCGATGCTTGTGCTGCCGCCCTATGGTGCTCGCCTCGCAACACGCTGGGGCTGGCGCCGGCTGTTCGCGACGGCGATGCTGGCGCTGCTCGCAGGCGATCTCATTCTGGTCCTGGCGGCGAGCGGCTGGCTCCCGAATGCGCAGGTCGTTCTCGCTGCGGCGGCAAGCGGAATGATGTTGACCGGGATTGGCGCAGTCCTCGCGCATCCGCAATTGTCGAGCGCCGTCGTTGCGTTGGTGCCTCCGGCCCAAGCCGGCATGGCCTCGGCGGTCACCGTGGTCATGAGGCAGGCCGGATTTGCACTCGGCATCGCAGCGCTCGGTGCGATTCTGTCGGACGAAGGAACGGCTGCCGGTTACGCGTGGCCCTGGCTTGTTGCGGCTTTGGGATCGGCAGGCGGCCTCATCGCCGCATCGATGTTGCTGCCTGATCATCAATCGTAGCTGCATCTGCAGATGCAGCCGGGCCCACGCCAATCGCCGGGTCGGCCGGGAAGCGTCCCGGCCGCTCCGTTTCAGCTCGCCGCCGCCGCGATCTCGTGCCGCGGGCTGGCGTGACCATCTCCGTGACCGTCACTGCCGCTGATCTTGGGCGGCAGTCCGGCGAAGCGCCGCAAGGCTTCCGCCATCTGCACCCGTCCCGACACGCCTGTGATCACCACGTCCACCATCGCAAAGGACGAGTGGAAGTGGCCGCGCGCCTTCAATTGCTCGACCGGCACGCCCGCTGCGGCCATTGCCTCGGCATAGGCGATGCCCTCGTCGCGCAGCGGATCGAACTCGCAGGTGACCACGAGGGCCGGCGGCAGGCCGGCAACCTTGCCGCGCAGCGGGGCGACCCGCGGGTCGGTGCGGTCCGCCGGCGAGCAATAGAGGTCCCAGAACCAGTACATCAGAGAGCGCGTCAGGAAGTAGGCGGTCCCGTTTTCGTTGTAGGAGGGCCGATCGAAGCTGCAGTCGGTGACCGGGCAGACCAGAAGCTGGCCGGCGATCGAGGGCCCGCCGCGGTCGCGCGCGAGCTGGCAGGTGACGGCCGCAATGTTGCCGCCGGCGCTCCAGCCGGCGACCAGCACCGGGCCCGGCCTGCCGCCGAGCTCGGCGGCGTGCTCGGCGATCCAGCGCGTGGCCGCATAGCCGTCCTCGGCCGCGGTCGGGAAGCGATGCTCCGGTGCGTGGCGATAGCCGACGCTGACGAACATCATGCCGGTCCGCCGCACCATGTCGCGGCAGAACGGCTCGTCCGATTGCTCGTCGCCGAGCACCCAGCCGCCGCCGTGGAAATAGACCACGACCGGATGCGGTCCCGGCGTTGCCGGCTTGTAGACGCGGTAGGGCAACGCGCCGTCGGCGACGGGCAGGGTGCCGTCGACGATCTCGCCGATCGGCCGACCCGCGGGGCGGCCCTTGTTGAACTCGTTGACGAAGGCGCGGGCGCCGAGCGCGCCCATCGACTCGATCGGCGGCAGGTTGAGCGAGGCGAGCAGGTTCAGCACCAGCCGCACGTCCGGCTGCAGGCGCACCACCTCGCCGTCATTGCATTGGACGGCGCCATCGGGGCCGGTGAGCTTGAAGCCGAGCATGCCGCGGCTGACCACCTCGTCGCAGATGCTGCGATAAGGGCCGACGCCGCCGGTATAGGGCATCAGGCCCTGCACCTTGCCGGGCACGTTGGCGCCGGTGTACCAGGTGTTGGCGAGCCGGTGCAGCGTCAGCATCGAGCAGTCGGCCATGTGCCTGTTCCAGCCGGCCTGTGCCGTCTCGGTCGGCTCGATCGTGGTGAAGCCGGCATCGCGCAGCGATGCAACGCGATCGACCACCCAGTCGACATGCTGCTCGATCGACACCGCCATGTTCGACAGCACCGACGGGCTTCCGGGTCCGGTGATCATGAAGAAGTTCGGGAAGCCCTCGACCGTGAGGCCGAGATAGGTCTGCGGCCCCTGCGCCCAGACATCGGACAGCGACTTGCCACCGCGCCCGGTGATCGGATGCACGGCACGGATCGCGCCGGTCATGGCGTCGAAGCCGGTTGCGAAGACGATGACGTCGACATCGAAGCTGCGGCCGTTCGTGGAAATGCCGCTCGCGGTGATCGCCTTGATCGGCTCCTTGCGCAGATTGACCAGCGTGACGTTCGGCCGGTTGTAGGTTGCGTAATAATTGGTCTCGAGGCAGGGGCGCTTTGCGCCGAACGGATGGTCGTCCGGCATCAGCGCCGCGGCGGTCTCAGGATCGTTGACGGCGGCGCGGATCTTCTCGCGGATCAGATCCTGGACGATCTTGTTGCCGTCGACGTCGACGGCCTGGTCGGCCCAGAGCTGCGTCAGGATGTGGACGAGGTCGCCGGCGGCCCAGGCGCGCTCGAACCGCTCGCGGCGCTCGGCATCGCTGAGCTGCCAGCTCACGACCGTCTGCTGCGGATAGGGCACGCCGGCCATCGACTGCCGCGCCTGCTCGCGATAGGCCGCGCGGTCGCTCTGCAACAGGCTCATGCGGTCCGCGGGCGCAGGGCCGTTGTGCGCCGGCAACGCGAAATTCGGTGTGCGCTGGAACACCGTCAGATGCGCAGCCTGCTCGGCGATCACAGGGATCGACTGGATCGCCGAGGAGCCCGTGCCGATCACGGCGACGCGTTTTCCGGTGAGATCGACGCCGTCATGCGGCCAGCGCCCGGTGAAATAGACCTCGCCCTTGAAGTCCTTGACGCCGTCGATCTCCGGCGGCTTTGGCGCGGAGAGGCAACCGGTCGCCATGATGTAATGGCGGCAGGAGACGGGTGGCCCATTGTCCGTGGTGATGAGCCAGCGCCCGGACGCTTCGTCCCATCTGGCTTCGGTGACCTTGGTCTTGAAACGGATATCGCGGCGCAGATCGTAGCGATCGGCGACGAAGCCGAGGTAACGCAGGATCTCGGGCTGGGTCGCGTATTTCTCCGACCAGGTCCAGGCGGTCTCGAGCTCCGGATCGAACGTGTAGCTGTAGTCGATGGTCTGGATGTCGCAGCGCGCGCCAGGATAGCGGTTCCAATACCAGGTGCCGCCGACATCGCCGGCCTCGTCGAGCCCGACTGCCGAGAACCCCGTCTTGCGCAGGCGATGGAGAAGGTAGAGGCCGGCAAATCCGGCGCCGACCACGGCAACATCGACCTGCTGAGCGGTTCCGCGCCCATCGGAGGCACGTGTGGCAACCACTGCGTCAGGCATGGTATTCCTCCCGGATGTCTTGTTTTGGCGGCAGGCTATCGCCGCAGGCTCAGCTTGTCATTAGAGCAAGTGCAATCTTAGGGTGGTCGTTTGCGGCGGCTTCGTGACCGCGCGAATCTTGCGGCACCACACGCACCGCGATGCACAATGGCCGTGATCGCCCGGGGTAATCAGCCATCGTCCTTCTGTGTATGCTTGCGCTTACAAGCCACGCGTACCGCCCGGGCGTCATGACAGAGTTGAGTGAACGCACCAAAGCGAACATGGACGTCGTCCTCGAGCAGACGTGCCGGCAACTGCCGCATGGCGGCGATCACGACAGCCGCAGGTTCATCGCCGAGCGCCTGATCGAGGCGGCGCGGGCGGGACACTCCACGCTCGGCGAGCTCGGCATCGTCGCGCGCCACGCGCTCGCGGAGCTGATTGGCAAAGGCGGTTAGGCTCAAGGTGCGCGAGGGTTGCCTCGCCGACGGCTTCGGACATAACCTGGCAAAACCCTTCATCGAGATCGTTGCGAAGATGCGGGCCCTGCTTGCATTCGTTGCGGCTATTGCAGTCCTGTGTGGTGCCGACCCGGCCGTCGCCCAGCCGGTCGGGCAGTTTCCATTCGCGCTGACCCGTGAAGGGCAGATGCTCGGCGCCGTGGAAGGCGAGGTGGCCTCGTTCAAGGGGCTGGCTTACGCGGCGCCGCCGCTCGGCGCGTTGCGCTGGCAACCGCCGCAGCCGACGACCGAAAGCTCGGAGATGCGCACCGCCTACGAATACGGCGCGCCGTGCCTTCAGCCGGCGCTGCCGGCGGCGAGCGAGGATTGCCTGACGCTGAACGTGTTTCGTCCTTTCGGGGTCGACGGCCCGTTGCCGGTGATGGTGTTCATTCCTGGCGGCGCGTTCGTCACGGGCACCGCGAACGATCCGCTGTTCGATGGCGCCAAGCTGGCGCAGGCGGGCCTCATCGTGGTCACCGTGAATTATCGCCTCGGCGTGCTCGGCTGGCTCTCGCATCCCGCGCTGTCGGACGCCGGCTCCGGCAATTTCGGCCTGATGGACCAGATCGCCGCGCTGCACTGGGTGCACGACAACATCGCGGCGTTCGGCGGCGATCCTGATAACGTCACGCTGTTCGGCAGCGATGCAGGCGCGACATCGATTGCGCTGCTGATGCTGTCCGCGCAAGCGCGCGATCTGTTCCACAAGGCCATTCTGCAATCGGTGCCCGGCCGCGCGCGCCTGCGTTCGGCGGAAGAGGCGGAGGCCATCGGCCGGCTCTTCGTGACCGCGCTTTCGCCGAAGACGGATCTGCGCGCGGTCGAGCCGCGGCGCCTGCTGGCCGCCGAGAAACAATTGCTGGAGACATCGCCGCACAGCTTTGCACCGATGATGGATGGACGTCTCGTGACCGAGGACCTCGCCGCGGGTTTTGTGGCCGGACGCCAGAGCCGCATTCCCCTGATCATCGGCTCGAACGAGGATGAGACCGGCTTGGAGAACGAGACCGCGATCAAGGAGGAGCTTGCGCCGCCGGGCGCGGGCGGCGGCGAATTGCGCAAGCTCTATCCCGATCTCGCCAGACCTTCGGATCTCGCGGCAAGAATTTACACCGACAAGGTCTTTTCCGAGCCGGTGCGGCTGCTGGCACGTCTGCACGCGGCAGGCGGCGCGCCGACCTTTCGCTACCGCTTCGCCTATGTGCCGGAGGCCAGGCGCGCCAATCCGGACGTCGGCCACGGGCGCGAGCTGCAGTTCATCTTCGGTACGGAAGGCGTGCCCGGTGCGGGCATCCTGTCGCGGCGCGACCGCGAGGTCGCAGGCCGCATGCGCGCCTATTGGATAAACTTCGCCCGAAGTGGCGATCCCAATGGTCCCGACCTACATGGTCCCGACCTGCCACGCTGGGACGCAGCCAGCGGCGATCGCCTGCTGCTGATCACGAACGACGGCATCGCGAGCGGCGACGATCCGATCGCGGATCGTCTCGACCGGCTCGCAAATGAGGGCCGGAGATGAAGCGGATTTAAGCCGCGAGCTCGACGCGCGGCGCCGGGCTGAGCCGGTCTTCCTCCAGGTAATCCATCGCGCCGTCCTTCTCGACCGCATAGAATTGCAGGCCATCCCGCGACTTGAAGGCGGCGCGGACGACACCGCGGCGGCCCTTGTCACTGTTGACGACGTCCCCTAGCGCAAACTTCCTCATCGCACGTCTCACTTGTCTTCAGGCCGACTGCTTCGGCCCCGCCGGGGATTCTGGGCGGCAAATCGTTAACGACTTGCTAACCATGCCGCTTTGCCTATGCTCATCGCCGATCGTGCGGACCGCTCGCACGTGCCTGTTGTCAACGAGACGAGCCGATGACGCGACTTCCGACCCTGTTCCTGTCGCATGGCGGCGGCCCCTGGCCCTTCATGGAGGACAGGCGGGTGCAATATGCCAAGACCGCCGAGGCGTTCGCGAACTTGCCGCAGCTTCTGCCCGAGAGGCCGAAGGCCGTGCTGGTCATCACCGGGCATTGGGAAGCCGACGCCTTCACGGTGTCGACCTCGCCGCATCCACCGATGGTCTACGATTATTACGGTTTCCCCGAGCATACCTACCACATCAAATATCCGGCGCCGGGCAAGCCCGAGCTTGCCGCGCAAGTGAAGGCGCTGCTCACGCATGCCGGCCTCGATTGCCGCGAAGATCCCGACCAGGGTTTCGATCACGGCACGTTCGTTCCGCTCGGGCTGATGTATCCGAATGCCGACATGCCGATCGTGCTGCTGTCGCTGAAGTCCAGCTATGACGCGGCCGAGCACGTCAAGGTGGGGCAGGCGATCGCATCCTTGCGCGACGAAGGCATCCTGATCGTCGGCAGCGGCCTGACCTATCACAACATGCGCGGCTTCAACCGTCCGGAGTCCAAGCCCGTCTCGTATGATTTCGAGGCCTATCTGAACGAGGCGATCAGCAACCCCGATGCGGCGCGCCGCAATGCCATGCTGGTCGATTGGGAGAATGCGCCGAGCGCACGCCTTGCACATCCGCGCGAGGACCATCTGCTGCCGCTGATGGTGGCGGCCGGTGCTGCGGGAAGCGACGTCGGACGGCGCGTCTTCGTCGACGAGGTCGCGCATGTGGCGATGGCCTCGTATGTGTTTGGGTAATGATCTCTTCTCCGTCGTCCCGCAAGCGGGGAGAGGCGAAGAAAGCCTCACCCATATCTCAGCTTCATCACCAGAATGCCGCCGGCGAGAACCATGGTGACGGCGTTCGCCGCGACCAGGGGGGCATCGCCTGAAAGCAGGCCGTAGATGAGCCAGAGCGTGAGGCCCAGCATCATGACCAGAAACATGCCGAGAGAAATGTCGCGCGCCGAGCGGGTCTTCCAGACCTTGATGAACTGCGGCGCGTAGGCGACGGTGGTGCAGGTGGCGGCGGCAAAGCCGAGCAGCTTGATCGCGAAGGGGTCCATGTCGGCTCTATAGCATGGATTCGGCTCTGCCTCACGCGCGCGCCGCCATGAGATCGCGGTACAGCGAGGCATAGTCGCCGGCGCGATTACGCCAGGAGACGTCGGTCGCAAGGCCGCTGCGTTGCAGGCGGCGCCAGGTCAGCTTGTCGTGGAAGGCGGTGTTGGCCTTGCGCAGCGTGCCGGCGAGGGCATCCGCCGTCACGGGGGCGAATTTGAAGCCGGTGGCATCGTGGCCGGACGCGTCGGCCTCGCCGATATCGACGATGGTGTCTTCGAGGCCGCCGACGCGCGAGACGATCGGCACGGCGCCATAGCGCAGCGCGCAGAGCTGGGTCAGGCCGCACGGCTCGAAGCGGGACGGCACAATCAGCGCGTCCGAGCCGGCCTGGATCAAATGCGCGAGAATCTCGTCATAGCCGATCACGACGCCGATCCGGCCCGGATTGGCGCGGGCCGCGGCCTGGTAGCCATCCTGCAGATCGCGGTCGCCGCTGCCGAGCAGCGCGAGCTGCATGCCTTCGCGCAGGATGGTCGGGATGGCCTCCATCAGGAGATCGAGCCCCTTCTGCCACGACAGCCGGCTGATGACGCCGAGCAGCGGCGCTTCGTCCGAGGAATCGAGGTTGAACTGCTGCTGCAGCACCGCCTTGTTCGCGGCCCGGAAGGTCAGGTCTTCCGCGCCGAAGCGGTAGGCGATGTGGGGATCGGTTTGCGGATTCCAGACCTCGGTGTCGATGCCGTTGAGGATGCCGCTCAGCACGCTCGATCGTTCACGAAGCAGGCCGCCGAGGCCCATGCCGCCTTCGTCGCTCTGGATTTCCTTCGCGTAGGTCGGCGATACCGTGGTGATGCGATCGGCAAGGCGCAAGCCGGCCTTCAAGAAGCTGATGCCGCCGAAATATTCCAGTTCGTTGACGTTGAAGGCATGCCAGGGCAGGCCGATCGATCCGATCAGCTCAGGGGCGAACTTGCCCTGGTAGGCCATGTTGTGGATGGTCATCACGGTGCCGGGCCGCGGACGATTGTCGTAGTGCAGATAGGCCGGCGCGAGCCCCGCCTGCCAGTCGTGGGCATGCACGACATCGGGCACGAAGGCCGGCACGAGGCCGTGGCCGATATCGGCCGCCACGCGCGACAGCGCGGCGAAGCGCGCGCCGTTGTCCGCCCAGTCGACGCCGTCAGTGGTGACATAGGGGTTGCCCGGCCGCGCATAGAGATGCGGCACGTCCAGCACGAACAGATCGAGCCCGGCATGCGAGCCCGCCAGCAGCCGGCCGGGGCCGCCGAAATAATCGGGCCAGCGCCGCAGTTCCTCTGTGCCGGACAAAAGGCGCATCACGTCGGGATAGCCCGGCAGCAAGCTGCGCATCTCGACGCCATGGGCCTTCAGCGCAACCGGGAGCGCGCCGGCGACGTCTGCGAGGCCGCCGGTCTTGACGAGGGGATAGACTTCAGAGGCGACCGCGAGGACGCGAACAGGCGTCATGTATTGAGCCTGTCGATCATCGGCTGGGTGATCAGCGAGATGCCCTGCTCGGTGGTGCGGAAGCGCTTTCCGTCGAACTCGGGATCCTCGCCGACGACGAGCCCTTCCGGGATCTCGACGCCGCGGTCGATCACGACGTTCCTCAAGCGGGCGCCGCGGCCGACACTCACGTAAGGCATGATCACGGCATTCTCGACATTGGCGTAGGAGTTGATGCGCACGCCGGTGAACAGCAGCGAGCGGCGCAGCGACGCGCCGGAGATGATGCAGCCGCCGGAGACCAGCGAGCTCACCGCCTGGCCGCGCCGGCTCTCCTCGTCATGGACGAATTTCGCCGGCGGCGTGATCTCGGCATAGGACCAGATCGGCCAGGCTCGGTCGAACAGGTCGAGCTCGGGCACCACGTCGGTGAGGTCGATATTGGCGGCCCAATAGGCGTCGACCGTGCCAACGTCGCGCCAATAGGCGCGAGTGTCGCTGCCCGAGCGGACGCAGGAGGTCGAGTACTGGTGCGCCATGGCGCGGCCGTTCTTGACCAGGTAGGGAATGATGTCCTTGCCGAAATCGTGGTTCGAGTTCGGGTCCTCGGCATCGCGCTTGAGCTGATCGAACAGGAATTTCGCGTCGAACACGTAGATGCCCATGCTGGCGAGCGAGACGTCCGGCTTGCCCGGCATCGGCGGCGGATCCTTCGGCTTCTCCAGGAACTCCTGGATCCAGCCGTTCTCGTCGATATGCATGATGCCGAAACCGGAAGATTCGGTCCGCGGCATTTCCAGGCAGCCGACGGTGACGTCGGCGCCGCTCTCGACGTGCTGGCGCAGCATCACCTCGTAGTCCATTTTGTAGATGTGGTCTCCGGCCAGCACGACGATGAAGCGGCAGGCGTGGGATTCGATGATGTCGATGTTCTGGTACACCGCGTCCGCCGTGCCGACATACCACATGCTCTCGGAGACGCGCTGGCTGGCGGGCAGGATGTCAAAACTCTCGTTGCGTTCGGGGCGGAAGAAGTTCCAGCCCATCTGAAGGTGCCGGATCAGGCTGTGCGCCTTGTATTGGGTCGCCACCGCGATACGGCGGATGCCGGAGTTCACCGCGTTCGACAGCGCGAAATCGATGATGCGGGACTTTCCGCCGAAATAGACCGCCGGCTTGGCGCGGCGGTCGGTCAGCTCCAGCAGGCGGCTGCCGCGTCCTCCGGCCAGGACAAACGCCAGCGCCTGACGGGCAAGCGGCTCGGGTCTCGCGGCACTCATGTGATCCTCCCACAACTCTGGCGCTCGCGAGAAGCCTCCCGGCCGCGCACATTGGAACCGATAGTAATGGCACGAATAGTAAATCGTGAAGGTGGTTGTTGGTTGCGAATGCACGGGAAGCTTAATGCCTTGCCGGGGTGATCGGGCCTCAGCCACCGTCGCGCGGCTGTCACAGGCGATGACGTCGCCGGGCACCGGTTGATCAGAACGGAGGCAAGCGTCTTGTGCGGTGCACGCAAACTCCAGGCTTTGAAATTCAATGCTTTGACTTGGCGCAAGGATGTCCGATCATGACGCTGCGATCCTTTTTCCAAGCGAAAGGTCAGACAGGGAGTAGGACGATGAGGATCTGGAAGACGGCGATTGCCTGTTCATTGGCCGGGGTGGTCATGGTGGCCCAGATCGGGCAGGCCACGGCGGCCCCGATGCCGACCAACGTTGCGACGATGAAGGCTGCGGCCGGTGACAATGTCACACCGGTGCATTGGCGCGGCAGCGGCTGGGGCTTTGCCCTCGGCGGTCTCGCAGCCGGCGCGCTCATCGGCGGCGCCATCGCCGCGGGGTCTCCTTACGGCTACGGCTATTATGGCCGGCCCTATTATGGCGGCTACGGCTATGGATATCCGGGCTACGGCTATGGTTACGCCCCCGCCTATTACGGCGGCTACGGCTACGCACCGGTCTATCCGCGATATTATCGGCCGTACCGTCCGTATTACAGCTATGGCTATTATCGGCCGTACCGGGTCTATCACCGCCCGTTCGGTGTCTATCCCCGTCCCTACTACCGCGCCTATTGGTGAGCACCGCGCGGCTAGAATGACAGCCACACGATCAGGCTCATGCATGCAACATGCATGAGCCTGATCGCGGCGAGATGCAATGGCGGGCTTGAGGTGAAGCCTGTGCATCCCGCCGTCCCCTAATTCGATCCCGCGGCCGCAGCCGTGAATCTGCGGTCGACGGCTTTGCTGACGTCGAGCTTCTTCGGCAGGATGCCGTAGCGCGTCGCGCGGTCGGAGGCTTCCTGCACCTCCTTGACCACGTTCTCGTCGATCACGATCGGGCCGGTGCGCTGCGCGGTGTAGGCCGACAGCAGCACGTCCTCGGGCAGCTTGGTCAATTCGGCCGTGTTCTTGGCGTATTCGGCGACATGGTCCAGCGACCACAGTCGCGCCTTGTTCAAGCGCTGCACCAGATCCTGCACCGCCGCGCGCTTGGTGGCGATGGCGTTGTCGGAGGCGACGATGAAGGTGATGGTCGGCGTCAGCCCTTCGCCGTTGGCGATGACGCGAGCCTTGTCCTTCAACGTCGCGAACGAGACGTAGGGCTCCCACACCGCCCAGGCGTCGATCGAGCCGGCGAGCAGCGCGATCTTGGCATCGACCGGGCCGAGCGGCGCGAAGGTCGCATCCTCCAGCTTGATCGCTGCCTTCTCCAGTGTCGCATCGATCAGGAACTGGCCCCAGCCGCCGCGTGTGCCGGCGAGCCGCTTGCCCTTGAGGTCGGCCGCCGATTTGATCGGCGAATCCTGACGCACCAGGATAGCCTGCGTCTTCGCATCCGAGCGCGTGCCGCCGATCGCCTTGATCGGCGCGCCCGCGGCATAGACCGAGAGGAACGAGAGATCGCCGGTGTAGCCGACGTCGAGCGCGCCGGCATTGAGCGCTTCGAGGATCGGCGCGGCCGCGGGGAATTCCGACCATTCGATTCTGTAAGGCAGGTCCTTCGCATAGCCGGAGATTTCGAGCAGCGAGCGATTGCCGCCCTTCTGGTCGCCGACGCGCAGCACGACAATGTCGGCGGCGAGCGATGCGGCAGCGGTCGATAGCGTGATGGCGGCGGCGAGCAGCGAGGTGGCGAGCCGGCGTGTGATGGAATGGTCGTGAGAGTTGATGCTCATTGGATCCGTCTTGTTGCGTTGCTCACGATGCGTGAGCGAACGGTGCAGCGACACGATCAAGTCTATGAGCGCGCGGTACGCCGTCAATGAAATGGCCAACCGTATTGTGCGCGCTTCAGGCAATGACGTTTCAGCGGAGCGCTGCTTTCGAGAATACACAGCGTGCACGGCCGAACTGGACAAGGACGCGGCAGTCAAGGGCGTCGCGCTTGAACTTGAACGCCCATGCATCTGCGAAAATCCTTTCATCGCTCCCGCATGCGCGGGTGGAGAGAAATGACTTTCCTGCGCGCAACATTCGAAAATCCATTTCATTGACGATGCCGCGAACGCGCCGCATGATTTGCGCATCGCATCAACGTGGCGCGGGAAGCGCCGACGGAACAATTTTCTCTCAACGCAGCTCCGCACGGAACATGCGCAACGCGACCCGTTGCGCACGAGGCGGAGCCGTGCCAGCGCAGGAGCCAGGGGCTGATGAACAACGACAACCAGCGCAGCGGATCGAAACTCGACCGGCGCCACATGCTTCAGGCAGGGCTTGCCGCCGCTTTCGCGGCGCCGCTCGGCGCGCTGGGTGCGCAGGCCTTCGCACCGCGCGCCATCGCGCCGGGTGTCGACTTCCCCGAGTTTCCGCTGTGCCGCACGGCCTCTGACGCACCCGCGCTCACTGGCGCGCCGCGCAAGCTGAAGCTGTCGTGGAATGCCGGCGCCGTCTGCCTCGCGCCGGTGCCGGTCGCGATCGAGCACGGCTTCTTCAAGAAGCATAATCTCGACGTCGAGCTCGTCAACTATTCCGGCTCGACCGACCAGCTGCTCGAGGCCATCGCGACAGGCAAAAGCGATGCCGGTCTCGGCATGGCGCTGCGCTGGCTGAAGCCCCTGGAGCAGGGTTTTGACGTCAAGATCGCCGCGGGCACCCATGGCGGCTGCATGCGGGTGCTGTCGCGCACCGATTCCGGCGTCTCGAAGCTGACCGACCTCAAGGGCAAGATCGTCGCGGTCGGCGATCTCGCCGGTCCCGACAAGAACTTCTTCTCGATCCAATTGGCCAAACTCGGCATCGATCCGGTGAAGGACGTCGACTGGCGCGCCTATCCCGGCAATCTGCTCAACGTTGCCGTGGAGAAGGGCGAGGTGCAGGCGTTCCTGTCGTCCGATCCGCTCGCCTATCTCTGGCTCAAGGACACACAGTACAAGGAGGTCGCCTCAAATCTCGATGGGGAGTACCGCGAGAAGAGCTGCTGCATCCTCGGCCTGCGCGGCTCGCTCGTGCGCGAAGAGCCTCAAGTCGCGCGCGCCATCACCCAGGCGCTGCTCGATGCTGCGATGTTCACCGCGCAGAATGCGACGCTCGCGGCGAAATCGTTCCAGCCCTATGCGCCGAAGGCGGCGACGCTCGCCGATATCGAGGGCATGGTGCGCTACCACACCCACCATCATCATCCCGTCGGCGAGATCTTGAAGCGCGAGCTCAAGGCCTACGCCGACGACCTCAAGAGCGTGCAGGTCTTCAAGCAGAGCACCGACACCGCCAAATTCGCGGAGCGCATCTATGTCGACGTATTCGCTGTCTGACGGCCTTGCCTCGGGCGCGCCGCGCACCTCGCGCGTGCCGCTGCTGGCGAGCTGGATCCGGGAGTCCGGCGCCGGCGTTCTCGCCAGCGTCGCCTGGATCGCCCTCGGCCTGTCCTGCCTGTGGTGGCAGGATGTCGGCGATTGGTCGCGCACGCATTCACTCGGCATCGCCGCCTTCATCATCGCGGCGCTCGCGCTGTTCGGCACCGTCGGGGCCGACTATCTGGGATCGGCAGGACAGGCGCTGCACAAGCGCGCGCCATGGCTGGTCGCGCTCGGGGTGTTCCTGACGGTGTGGGAGGTCGCGACGGCAAAATTCGCCTGGCTGCCGCTGCCGTTCTTCCCGCCGCCGCAGGCGATCATCGAGGTCTATACCGACGATCTGCCGAAGCTGCTCGACAGCGTCCTTGCCTCGATCAAGCTCCAGCTCGGCGGCTATCTGATCGGCGCCACGATTGGCTTTCTAACCGGCGTCTCGATCGGCTGGTCGCGCGCGGTCGGTTATTGGGTGCATCCGGTGCTGCGCTTCATCGGCCCACTGCCGGCGACCGCCTGGCTGCCGATCGCCTTCTTCACCTTTCCGTCGAGCTGGAGCGCCTCGACCTTCCTGATCGCACTGGCAACGGGCTTCCCGGTTACCGTGCTGACCTGGTCGGGCGTCGCGAGCGTCAGCAACGCCTATTACGACGTCGCGCGCACGCTGGGGGCAAAGCCTTCGTTCCTGGTGCTGAAGGTCGCGATCCCGGCCGCGTTGCCGCACGTCTTCGTCGGCCTGTTCATGGGGCTCGGCTCGTCCTTTGCCGTGCTCGTCGTCGCCGAGATGATCGGCGTTAAGGCCGGGCTCGGCTGGTACCTGCAATGGGCGCAGGGCTGGGCCGCCTACGCCAACATGTATGCAGCGCTGATCGTGATGTCGCTGCTCTGCTCCGGCGCAATCACGCTGCTGTTTGCGATCCGCGATCGCCTCCTGGTCTGGCAGAAGGGGACCGTCAAATGGTAGCCACAGCTCTCGCCGAAGCGGTCACGCATCCGGCCACCGGCGCCGCGCTCGATATCGAGCAGGTCAGCCACGCCTTCGACATCGACGGGACCGAGCTGCCGGTGCTGAGCGACGTCAGCATCTCGGTCGAGCCCGGCGAGTTCGTCGCGCTGCTCGGCCCGTCCGGCTGCGGCAAGTCGACCTTGCTGCGGCTGATCGCCGGCCTCGACAAGCCGAAGGCGGGAAGGCTGCGGGAGGACGAGGAGCGCATCAGGAACCCGCATCCCTCGCGCGTCGTCGTGTTCCAGGATCCGACCCTGTTTCCCTGGCGGTCGGTCTGGGACAACGTCGCCCTGGGCCTTGAGGCCCAGGGCATTTTGAGGAGCCAGCGCCAGCGCGTCGATGACGCGCTTGACCTCGTCGGGCTTTCGCCGTTCCGCAACGCCTATCCGCACCAGCTCTCCGGCGGCATGGCGCAGCGCGTCGCGCTGGCGCGGGCGCTGGTCAACGATCCCAAGATCCTGATCCTGGATGAGCCCCTGGGGAAACTGGACTCGCTGACCCGCATCACCATGCAGGCCGAGCTCGTCGCGCTCTGGCAGCGCAAGGGGTTCACCACGCTGCTGGTGACGCATGATGCGGAGGAGGCGCTGGTGCTCGCCAACCGCGTCATCGTGTTCAGCGATCGTCCCGCGCGGGTGAAGGCCGATATCCGCGTCGACCGTCCGTATCCGCGCCATCGCGGCGATCCGTATCTGGCCGACCTGCGTCGCCAGATCCTCGGGCTGTTGGGGTTAGATGCCACATGGTGACCTCCATAGCCAAGGGCCGCACGGCTCACAGCGAGCCCGACTACATCGCCCGCGCAGCGACGCTTGCCACAAGCTTTGCGGCGCGCGCGGCCGAGCACGACCGGCTCGGCAGCTTTCCCTTCGAGAATTTTCGCGAGCTCTCGGAGGCAGGCTTGCTGTCTCTGACGGTGCCGGCGGTTCATGGCGGCGCCGGTGCCGGCGCGCGCTATGCCGCGCGCGTGCTCGGCATTCTCGGCAAGGCCGATCCGTCGACCGCGCTGGTGCTGTCGATGCACTACATCAATCATCTCGAGATGGCGCGCAGTCCGAACTGGCCGGCGCGACTGTCGCGCAAGCTCGCGCGCGAAAGTGTTGAGGGCATCGCGCTCATCAACGCCCTGCGCGTGGAGCCGGAGCTCGGCTCGCCTGCGCGCGGAGGGTTGCCGGCGACGATCGCGCGGCGCACCGAAACCGGCTGGCGCCTCTCCGGCCACAAGATCTACTCGACGGGATCGCCGATCCTGAAATGGTACCTGGTCTGGGCGCGCACCGACGAGGCGGAGCCGCGCGTCGGCCAGTTCCTGGTGCTGGCGGGCCTGCCGGGCACGCGCATCGTCCAGACCTGGGACCATCACGGCCTGCGCGCCAGCGGCAGCCACGACGTCATCTTCGACGACGTCGTGGTCCCGCTCGATGCCGAGGTCGATTTGCGCAAGCCGGCGGACTGGCGCACGCTCGACGTTACGCAGCAGACTGTGCACACCGTCTTCATCGCCGCGATCTACGACGGCGTTGCCCGCGCCGCGCGCGACTGGCTGATCAATTTCCTGAAGCAGCGCGTGCCTGCCAGCCTCGGCGCGCCGCTGGCGACCTTAGCCCGCGCGCAGGAGATCGTCGGGGCCATCGAGGCGCGGCTTGCGGTCAACGCACGTTTGATCGACACGGCTGCCCGCGACTTCGACGATGGCGTCGATCTCTCTGCCGGTGAATCCAACGTCATCAAGCTGACCGTGACCAACAACGCCGTTGCCGTCGTCGAGGACGCGCTGTCGTTGACCGGTAACCACGGGCTCAGCCGCGCCAATCCGCTGGAGCGGCATTATCGCGACGTGCTGTGCGGCCGCGTGCACACGCCGCAGGATGATTCCACGCGCATCGGCCTCGGCCGCCTCGCACTCGGCCTCTAGGGATCAACAGGGAGACGATCATGTCGATCGAGTTCATCGGCTTCATCAGCAACAACAATTCGTCCGAGACCATCGTCCGGGAAGGACCGGTGCTCAATCCGACCCATATCGAGACGGTGGCGAAGGCGCATGAGAATGCCGGCTTCGACCGCGCGCTGCTGGCGTTTCATTCGACCTCGCCCGATGCGCTCCAGGTCGCCCAGCACGTGCTCAATCACACCGAGAGGCTCAACGTGCTCATCGCGCAGCGGCCCGGCTTTACCGCCCCGACATTGCTGGCGCGGCAGTTCGCCGTGCTCGACCAGTTTTCCCGCGGCCGCGTCGCGCTCCATGTCATCACCGGCGGCAACGCCACCGAACTGCGGCAAGACGGCAACACGCTCGACGACAAGGACGAGCGCTATGCCCGCACCTCTGAATTCCTCGACGTGCTCAAGCTGCAATGGAGCAGCGACAAGCCGTTCAGCTACAAGGGCAGGTACTACCAGGTCGAGAACGCCTTCTCGCAGGTGAAGCCGTATCGCCCCGAAGGCATCCGCGTCTATTTCGGCGGCGCCTCGGATGCGGCGATCGACGTCGCTGGCAAGCATGCCGACACCTTTGCGCTGTGGGGCGAATCCTACGCGCAGGTGCGCGATATCACCTCGCGCGTGCACAACGCCGCGGTGCGGCAGGGGCGGCCGACGCCGCGCTTCAGCCTGTCGGTGCGGCCGATCATTGCACCGACCGAGAAGCAGGCCTGGGAGAAGGCGGAGGAAATTCTCGCGCGCGCCACCGCGCTCCAGGACAAGACCGGCTATCGCAAGCCCGCTGACGGGCATGCCACCGCCGGCGCACGGCGCCTGCTCGCGCTCGCCGATCAGGGCAGCCGCATCGACAAGCGGCTCTGGACCGAGATCGCAAAGCTGACCGGCGCCAACAGCAACACCACGGCACTGGTCGGCACGCCCGAGCAGGTTGCGGAGGTCTTCGGTGACTATTACGATCTCGGCATCAGCCATTTCCTAATCCGCGGCTTCGATCCGCTGATCGATAGCATCGAATACGGCCGGGAGCTGATCCCGCTGACACGCGAGCTGGTCGCCAAGCGCCAGGCCGTTCGCGGCGAGGCCGCAGAATGATCCGCCTCATGTTGGCCGGCGCGCTGCTGTTCGCTTCGTTCGAAGTCGCAGCTGCGCAAACCACGCTCCGTGTCGGGGACCAGAAGGGCAATGCGCAGGCCGTGATGGAAGCGGCCGGCGTGCTCAAGGACGTCCCCTACAAGATCGAGTGGAGGGAGTTTCCGGCGGCCGCGCCGCTTCTGGAAGCGCTCAGCGCCGGCGCGATCGAGACCGGCCTCGTTGGCGATGCGCCCTTCACCTTCGCCGCCGCGTCGGGCGCGCCGGTGAAGGCGATCGCTGCTATCCGGCAGACGCGCGAGGGGCTCGCCATGCTCGTGCCCGAGAATTCGCCGATCAAGAGCTTTGCCGATCTCCGGGGTAAGAAGATCGCGACCGGCCGCGGCTCGATCGGCCATCAGCTGATCCTTGCTGCGCTGGAGAAGAACGGCTGGAGCGCGAACGACGTCCAGATCGCGTTCCTGGCGCCGTCCGACGCCAAGATCGCCTACACGCAAGGCTCGGTCGATGCATGGTCGACCTGGGAGCCGTATGTGAGCCAGGAGGAGGTGCTGTTCAAGTCGCGGCGCGTCATCACCTCGGAAGGGCTGACGCCGGGGCTGAGCTTCCAGGTAGCGCGGCCCGACGCGATCAGGGACAAGCGCGCCGAGCTGACCGATTTCATCCGCCGCCTCACGGCGGCGCGGGCCTGGTCGCTAAACAATATCGACAGCTATGCCGCGACCTGGGGCAGGTTGATGAACATCCCCACCGCCGTGCCGCAGAACTGGCTGTCACGCGCCAAGATCAGGATCGCGCCGATCGATGACGGCGTGGTCAAAGACGAGCAGGCGACGATCGACCTCTATCTCCGCTGGGGCCTGATCAAGCAGAAGCTGGATGCCGCGGAGATCGTCGATCGCTCGTTCACGGACGCGATCGCGAAGGTGGGGTTGTAGCCTTTACGCACACTCTCGTGTCCCGGACGCGCTGCAGGGCCGTCGTCATTCCGGGGCGCGACGAAGTCGCGAGCCCGGAATCCATTCTTGGACGGACATTGCGGCTCGATGGATTCCGGGCTCGCCCTTCGGGCGCCCCGGAATGACGATTGTGGGTGTGAGAGCTTACGAGTCACTCAAGCATTCGTGAAGCGGGACGAGCACGTTCCAGCACAATCGCCTTCTTCGAAATATTCCTTCTGCATTCTCTCCGCCCGACAACAGCAGTATTGCTATTTGCACCGCAGCTCTTGCGCCACGGCGGGCTCCTGCAGAAATCAGTCCGACGACCACATCGGGAGACCGGCCATGGGCCTGCAAGAAACAAAAATCGAATCGCTTCCCTTCGTCACCGCCGAACTCAATTATCTCGCACCGATCGACGGCAAGCCGCGCACCTACGCGTTCGATCCGCCGCCGGGTGAGCCGAAAACCACCTCGCTGCCGGAGCCGCATCAGGTGCCGATCTTCGATGCGCGGCTGATCGCGCAGAACTTCTCGCTGGATCGCGAGGGCTTTGCGTTGGTGCGTCATCCGACCCAGGTGAAGGATTTTTACAACGACGAAGAAATCCGCAGCGTCTACTATCCAGCGGTCGAGGCGTTCCTGCGCGCGACGCTGAAGGCCGACCGCGTCGTTATCTTCGACCACACCGTGCGCAAGCGTGTCGAAGGCGCGCCGGATATCCGCGACGGCGGCCCGCGTCAGCCGGCCACGCGCGTCCATGTCGACCAGACGGCAATCTCCGGCGCCAACCGCGTGCGCGAGCATCTGCCTGATGAAGCCGACGAGCTGCTGAAGGGGCGCGTGCAGGTGATCAATCTGTGGCGGCCGATCGGCGGTCCCTTGCGGGATTCACCGCTCGCCATGGCCGACGGCACCACGGTCAAGCCGGAAGACCTCGTCGCTTCCGACCTGATCTATCCCAACCGCCGCGGCGAGACCTATTCGGTGAAATACAATCCGAACCACCGCTGGTTCTATTTCCCGGAGATGACGCCGGATGAGGCGCTGCTGCTGAAGTGCTACGATTCCGCAACCGACGGCCGGACCCGTTTCGGGCCGCATACCGCATTCGTCGATCCGACCACGCCGGCCGATGCTGCGCCCCGCGAGAGCATCGAAGTCCGCACGCTGGTGTTCCACCGGCAGTAACAACGTGTGATGGCCCTGCCGGGTCCATGCATCATGGGCGCGGGCGTCGTTCAGGTCTCGGTGGATTAGGCGTCCGAGCGCGCTATAGTGCCGCCCAATGCAAAGGGGGCGCTATGACAAGGATCAGGGTAGGACTCGTCGGCTGCGGCTTCGTGTCGGAGTTGCACATGTATGCGTTCCGGCGCGTCTATGGCGTTGACGTCGAGGTCGCGGCGGTTGCTGCCCGCGGCGACAAGGTTGTCGCGTTTGCCGGGCATCACAATATCCCGCGTGTTTACCGGAGCTTCGCCGAGCTGATCGCCGACCGCGATCTCGACGTCGTCGACATCTGCACCCCGCCCAATCTTCACGCCGAGATGATCGTCGCCGCCATGCAGTCCGGCAAGCACGTCATCTGCGAAAAGCCGTTCGCCGGCTATTTCGGCCGCGAAGGCGATCAGCAGCCGATCGGCAAGCACGTGCCGAAGGCGCTGATGTATGAACGCGTGATCGAAGAGATGGACAGGACGCGGGCCGCGATCGAGCGCACGGGCAAGCTCTTCATGTATGCCGAGGACTGGATCTACGCGCCGGCCGTAACCAAGACCGCCGAGATCATCAAGGCGACCAAGGACAAGATCCTGTTCATGAAGGGCGAGGAGAGCCATTCCGGCTCGCACGCCGCGCATGCCGCGCAATGGGCGATGACCGGCGGCGGCTCGCTGATCCGCATGGGCTGCCATCCCCTCTCGGCCGTGCTGTATCTGAAGCAGGTCGAAGCCAAGGCGCGCGGCGAGCGCATCCATGTGGCCAGCGTCACCGGCGATGTCGGCAACGTCACCGCCGGGCTCAAGCCGGAGGAGCGCAGCTACATCAAGGCCAATCCCGTCGATGTCGAGGACTGGGGCACGCTCACCGCCACTTTCTCGGACGGCACCAAGGCGACGGTGTTCTCCGGCGACATGATCATGGGCGGCGTGCGCAATCTGATCGAGACCTATACGAGCGGCGGCTCGCTGTTTGCCAACATCACGCCCAACAATCATCTGATGAGCTATCAGACCAGCGAGGAGAAGCTCGCTTCCGTCTACATCACCGAGAAGGTCGACCGCAAAACCGGCTGGCAATATGTCTGCCTCGAGGAGGAATGGACGCGCGGCTATTTGCAGGAGATCCAGGACTTCATGGAATGCGTCGCGACCGGACGCCAGCCGCTGTCCGACCTCGCGCTGGCCTATGAGACGATCAAGGTGAACTACGCAGGATATTGGGCGGCGGAGGAGGGGCGGCG
>NZ_JADYVZ010000179.1:0-419 GCF_020194195.1 Bradyrhizobium sp. BRP19
CGTTATGCCTGGGCATGGTGGATTTCAGCAGTATGCGCAATTTGCCGTTAATCACCATCCCGCATCCGTTCAAATACGGCTTTAGTTTTAGCTTCCATCAGTTCCTGGTGGTTGGCACGATTTATCTGCTTAGCGTGCTGGAAGCAGTCGGCGATATCACCGCCACGGCAATGGTTTCCCGCCGCCCCATTCAGGGGGAAGAGTATCAGTCCCGACTGAAAGGCGGCGTGCTGTCAGATGGTCTGGTTTCTGTTATCGCCTCCGCTGTCGGTTCATTACCATTAACCACGTTTGCGCAAAATAATGGGGTTATTCAGATGACTGGCGTCGCTTCACGTTATGTCGGGCGAACCATCGCGGTAATGCTGGTTATCCTCGGCTTATTTCCGATGATTGGCGGCTTCTTCACGACCATTCCC
>NZ_JADYVZ010000180.1:0-419 GCF_020194195.1 Bradyrhizobium sp. BRP19
CTTTTTCGGCATTGCGGTGTCATCAATGACTAATACCGCATCCTTGCCGCCGACAAGCCGATCCGCCTGGTTGAGCAGCTCAGATTCCAGCGGTGATGCGTCCCAGACACCTTCGGCGATGAAATGGTGCAGCTGATCGTAGTTGCCGGTTGCAAGGCGTTCTGCCATCGGCTGAACGCTCTTGCGATCGCCCGGGCCGATCAATCCCGCAACGTACAGGGGACACATCCGCTGCCGGTCTTATGACCCAACCGGTCCAGGAACGGCTTCAGCCAGCGTTCGAGTTCGTCTTCCCATTCCGCCATGGTCAGCCCTCCAAGAGCCGACCACCCATGAATCATTGAAAAATCGATTCGGGAATCCTAATAAAGAGCCCAAATCCAACAATCTGCCAAAGTAGTGCTAGCATTACAGTTGCA
>NZ_JADYVZ010000181.1:0-418 GCF_020194195.1 Bradyrhizobium sp. BRP19
CATCAGGAACGCAGCCTCGCTCAGGCCCGTGCCCGCGATCTGGTGGGTGACCGTGTCGTTGCGCACCGCCGCGTTGGACAGCAGCACCCACAGGTTGCCAATGGTGGTGGTCAGGTTCCAGAAGCTCATCACCACGCCCTTCATCGCCTGCGGTGCCTGGCTGTAGGCGAACTCCAGGCCGGTGGCCGAGACCAGCACCTCACCGAAGGTCAGCAGCGCGTACGGCAGCATCTGCCAGAAGATCGACATGGCGTTGCCGCCGTCCATCACCACCTGGATGCCACCCACCACGATCCAGGCCAGGCCACTGAAGGCGATGCCGGCGGTCATGCGGCGCAGCGCGGTCGGTTCGAAGCCGAAGCGGCGCAGGGCCGGATACAGCACCAGGTTGTTGAACGGAATCAGGATCATCACCAGC
>NZ_JADYVZ010000182.1:0-418 GCF_020194195.1 Bradyrhizobium sp. BRP19
GCTACGTCCGAGGCGCGCCACACCAACCACGCCGGGTACAGATATTCGAGCGCCATGGCGCGGCCAAGCAGGTCGCCCGCGCAGAGCAGCATCGCCAGGCCGACCAAGCCCCAGAACCACCGCGCGCGGTGCGGTTTGCGCAACGTCGGCACAAGGCTCAGGGCCGTCGCCGATGCGGCCATCGCCAGCGCGTGGCTGGGGTGCATGCCGCCAATCCATCCGGTCACCCATTGGCGGTCCAGCCATGTGTGCATGCCCGGAAAGTCGAGCCCGATCGGCCATCCCGTGATCATCTCGGCCAGCCGCAGCGTGGACAGCACCGCCACCACGCCGCCCAGCCCCCGGGGCACCGGATCTGCCCAGCGCACATTCGGCCGTACCGTCCCGACGAGCAGCGCAGCCAGCCCCGCGCCAAGCA
>NZ_JADYVZ010000183.1:0-418 GCF_020194195.1 Bradyrhizobium sp. BRP19
GAGCCATACGCGTCTGGGCGGGTGGCGCTTTTGTCATCGCTTTTTCCAAACCTACAACCTGACGCCACGTGAGGATCAAGCTCTCTCGGAGCGCCTCGTTGCATCTGCCCCGAGCGAGCTGCATCTTCGGGTGGCCACATTTGGGCTTCAATCCGCCGCGAGGCGTCGCGGCAAACGCCACGCGCTTGCGCGAAACATACTCAAACCCAAAAGGTCGACTGGGTGACAATTCGACGAGAGTCATCGCGTTTGGGTCACCCCAAGCGAGGAGCGCGGCTATGATCGGATCAACCAAATCGAGACGGTGCGGAGAGAAGTTCTCCTGCCGCGACTGCGAGAAGATCAGCCAGGCACCGGCACGGTTGGAGTTGAGGGAGCATCCATAACACTACCCTGACGCCCTGTTTCTGCCGGGCCC
>NZ_JADYVZ010000184.1:0-418 GCF_020194195.1 Bradyrhizobium sp. BRP19
GGGACATCCTCTCCGGCGGCATTGTGGCGCTGCATTCGGGCTGGCGTTTGTGATCTCTGCAACAAACCACATCGTGCGCCTCGCCCGCGCCGCCTACGTCTTCGCGCGTGAGGGCGTGTTCGGCGTCGTCGATCCGGCGTTGGTGCCGCCGCCGGCGCAAATCCTGGTGAAGCTCGCCCGTCTGGTCGAGCGGCGCGGCGCCAAATCCGGACCGCGGCTATCGCGCGCACTGACGCGGCTGGGGCCGGCCTATCTCAAGCTCGGCCAGTTCCTCGCCACAAGACCCGATGTGGTCGGCGTGGTGCTGGCGCGCGACCTGGAGAGCTTGCAGGACCGCCTGCCGCCGTTCCCGCAAGCCGAAGCCGAAGCCGTGATCGCGCAATCGCTGGAACGCCCGCTGGCGCAGACTTTCGTGAGT
>NZ_JADYVZ010000185.1:0-416 GCF_020194195.1 Bradyrhizobium sp. BRP19
AAGGGGGCGCGCGTGCATGTCTGCGGCACGCGCGCCAAGGCGATCGACTATTCGGCCGAGGAAGGGTCGCATCTCGAAGGCCTGGAATACTCGCAGCTCGACGTCAGCGACGCTCGCGCGATCGAGCAATTCAACCCAACCTTCGACCGGCTCGATGTGCTGGTGCTGGCGCAGGGCGCGGTGATCTACCGCCGCGGCGAGTTCGAGATGGAAGGCTTTCGCAAGGTCGTGGAGGTCAACCTCATGAGCCTGATGGCCTGCGCGACCAAATTCCAGAAGATGCTGAGCGCGAGCACGGGCTCGCTCATCATCGTCAGCTCGACCGCCGCCTGTCATTCGACGATGGGCAATCCCGCCTACAATGCCTCGAAGACCGGC
This sequence comes from Bradyrhizobium sp. BRP19, assembly GCF_020194195.1. Classification (NCBI taxonomy): domain Bacteria; kingdom Pseudomonadati; phylum Pseudomonadota; class Alphaproteobacteria; order Hyphomicrobiales; family Nitrobacteraceae; genus Bradyrhizobium; species Bradyrhizobium sp. BRP19. Next base: position 379 of record NZ_JADYVZ010000185.1, read on the forward strand.
GCGGTCGGATTGACGCGGACGCTTGCCCAGGCCTGGGC
>NZ_JADYVZ010000186.1:0-415 GCF_020194195.1 Bradyrhizobium sp. BRP19
CTCAAAACCCTTGCTGGGCTTAGCAGCGGGCAGCGCTTCACCCGGCACGTCGTCAACCACGGCTTCGATGGCTTCAAGCGCGTCGTCCGCAGCCTGGCCATCGGGAAAATGGGTGGCCGAAAACACCGACACCGTAAACAACAGACACCAGATCGTGACGATCCACCGTACGCCGCGCGCACGTGACAGGACGCCCCGCGCGGTGGCGCGAGACAACGTCGGCAAGGCGGATGAAAGATTCGTCACAAACATGGGCTCCGAATACTATCGGAAAAATGCTGCATCTACACACAACGTCAGGCAGATCGCCCGGATATCAATCGGAATCGACCTGACTTTTGCGAATCCGTTCCATGTCGGACCAATGCGCACGCACCCAGTCGTCCAGGCCGACGAGCGTGCGGTTGAGCGATTC
>NZ_JADYVZ010000187.1:0-414 GCF_020194195.1 Bradyrhizobium sp. BRP19
GGCCACGACCATCAGCCCGGGGGGCGACCCCGGCGGGCCCAAGGTTCAGACCATCGAACATCTGCTGTCGGCCTGCGCCGGCCTGGGGCTGGACAACCTCTTCATCGACATCAATGCCGATGAGGTGCCGGTGCTCGATGGCTCGGCCGCGAGCTTCGTCTTCCTGCTGCAGTCCGCCGGCATCGTCATGCAGGACGCGCCCAAGCGCTTCCTGCGCGTCAAGAAGACCATCGAGGTGCGCCAGGGCGAGGGCAAGAAGCTGATGTGGGCCAAGCTGGAGCCCCACCATGGCTACACGCTGAGCTTCGAGATCGAGTTCGACAACCCAGCGGTGGCCGCCACCGGCAGCCGGTTCGTCTTCGACATGGGCTCAGGCAGCTACAAAAAGGAAATCGCCCGCGCGCGTACCTTCGG
>NZ_JADYVZ010000188.1:0-412 GCF_020194195.1 Bradyrhizobium sp. BRP19
ATGCATACACCGCTGCGCTGGCCAACGTCGACCAGGCGCTCGGCACGCTGCAGGCTGCCATCGCCCAGCGCCGCACCGCCAACCCCAACGAAGACTGGCTCGTTGTCGTCACCACCAGCCACGGCCTGGACGCCACGGGGGCCACCACGTCGGCGCCGACGCTGGAAAACCGCTCCGCCTTCATCGCCCTGAACAAGCCGGTCAATGCCGTGCTCGGCAAGACCGGCATGGCGGCGCCCACGTCGGAAGCCACGCTGGCCGCGCTGCCGAGCGAGGCCGACATCGTGCCGACCGTCCTGGCGCAACTGAACGCCGCTGTGCCGGCGACGGCGCATCAGCTCGACGGTGCAGCGCTCACGGCCAGTGCCGTCGGCGTGCGCAACGTCCAGAGCACGGTCGGCGCGTACAACGC
>NZ_JADYVZ010000019.1:0-115532 GCF_020194195.1 Bradyrhizobium sp. BRP19
GGGGGGGGGGGGGGGGGGGCGCCGAGCCTTTCAAGCTCTCTCGACCAAGATCGACTTTGTGCCGCTCTCCCAGTCAGCCCGATCCGCCGACCGGACTCTCAATCAATCCGCTGGTCCGAATGAATAGGCAATGTTGCCCGCGCGTCATTCCATGACATCCCGCCTTACGCCGCGCTGAGATACGGTCCTTCGTGTCACCCGTGCAACGAAAGCTAGCTCACACTTGCCGCGGATGAGGCCCAAGGTCAGGCGCCAATACTGCGGCCAGCTGCCGATTGGCCTCACATAGGATCCCGCCCCATTGCATTTCCCCTCGGGTCTACGGGCAAACTAGCACCGGGAAGACGTCGTTTCTCGGCGATCTGACTGCCTTCGCTGGAAACTAGCGGTGAAATTCCACGAAAGACTGGAGGTAAGTGAATGATTCCTGCAAGATACGATGGATTTTGACGCGCGAACGAATCAGCATCGGAAAGCACCCGCACCGAATGTCGCGCGCTCTGGCGCAGCCGGAGACCTAACTGGTCGTCGTGAGGTTGAGTTTCAGCGTGCGCGGCAGCGATCGTCCGCCGTCCATGACGATTGATTGTCCCGTCACCGCGGAAAACTCCGATGTACAGAGAAACGCCACCATCCGGGCGACCTCCTGTTCGGTGACCAGTCGCGCCATCGGTGTTTCCATGACGACGCTGGCCTTGTAGTCGGCCATCATATTGGTACGCTCGCTGGCGATCTGGCCGGGTACGATCGCGTTGACCGTGACGAGCGGCGCAAATTCGAGCGCGAGGCACTGCGTCAAATGGATCAAAGCCTCTTTGGCAAGCCCGTATACCGAATGCGACCTCGCATAGGCCGAGGTTGCGCTCACATTGATGATCCGGCCCCAGCCCATTCGCTCCATGCCTGTGATCGCGCTTTGAGCAAGCTGGTACGGGGTCCTTAGATTCACCGCCATGACCGTCTCCCACTCCGACAAGGATAGCGACCGAAACGGTGTATCTGAATAGGGACCCGCATTGTTGACTAGGATGCCTAAGGCTCCCAGTCGCTCTGTGACCCGGCATACAAGCGCTGCCGCCGCCTCTGGGTCTCTTAGGTCAACCGGAAACAGCATCGCTTTTCCACCGATCGCGGCGATGCGAGCGACAATGCTTTCGCCCTCGCTCAAAGCACGCCGGCAATGCACCGCGACACGCGCCCCACGCCGGGCGAGCTCGACTGCGATTGCAGCGCCGGTGCCTGATGAGGAGCCGGTGACAAGGGCGACCTTGCCGTTGAGATCACATTCGCCCGCACTCATGGATCGATTCTCCTAGACCAGATCAACTTCAGCTTCGACTCGTCCAGATATTTGTTGTGTATCAGGTCGATCAGATCCTTGGCGGATGTGGCGAGCTCCGCCTCATAGGCGGCGCGATCGGTCACCTCGATGCGCTCGATGTAATCCCAGGGGCCGTCGTCGAACGGCACCGGCTCCGTCAGGCGATGAATCCGATAGCTGATGATCGTCTTCAGCTTTGCTGTAAACGGATAGTCAACCTCGCGCTCGAAGCGTTCATATTCGTCCGGGTCGACACCGGTTTTCAAGGCGGTCAGGATATAGACGACCGTCGTCATCATTTGCTCCTTATGAATATTGCTCAGAGAGGACGAACGAGCTTTGATAGCCTGAAGGCCAAGCTTCGGCAGATCCTTATGTTTGGGATAGTCGGGCGCCGATAAGTACCGCTGTCCGCCAAGCACGAGCCACTCGTCTTCACCATCCCGCTCGTCTCCGACGCCAAGCTACACGCGTCATCCGTCACGTCCCTGGCAGGGCTTCGATCAGCGCGGCGCAAAGAGCCCGCGAGGAGACTGCCAGTCCTCTTTTGGGAAAAAAAGTTGGCTCGAGGCTTATGCCTGCCGATCGCTCGACGCCTTCGCGAAAGCCGCCTCGACGGCCGGCCAGACTTGCGTTCCGAAGCGCATGATGACGTCTTCGTAACTGACGCCAGGAGCCGGAACCGGAAAGATGTTGAAGCCGGTGACGCCGGCGCGGCGGAGGTCAATGACGTGCTGGGTCACCTCTTCGACAGTCCCGCAGAGGGTGAGAGCATCGACATGGCGGTCGGTGACGAGAGGAAATAATGCGGCGAACGGGGCGACGCCGGCAGCATAAGGGACTGGACCAATGGCATCGACGACCTCTTTTGGCAATGTAAGTCCCTGTGTCTGAAGCGTGTAGAACCGCGAAGTGGCTTGCGCAATGATCCGCGTCACTGAAGGGCGCAATATATCGCGCGCCTGCTTACCGTCATTGGCGATACAGCAATCAAGGCGCGCGACAAGCTTGATCTCGCCCGGAGAACGGCCGGCCTTTGTCGCCCCCTCGGCGACGGCCGACGCGAAGGCCTTTGCTTCGTCGACAGAGCCGCACCCTTCCATCATCACGCCATCGGCGACTGCGCCGCCCATTTTCTGACCGAGCGGACCATTGCTTGCGACGCGAACAGGGACGCGCGCGCGCGGCGGCGTGAAATTCAATCGGCCGCGGTGAAATCGAATGATCTCGCCCTGGTAGTCGACCTCCTGCCCGGCCATGAGCTGACGAATCAGATCGACGGCTTCGCGAATGGCGAGAGGCGGCTTGCGCGATTGGATCCCGAGCTCGGCGAAGCCGGAGACACCCGCGCCGATGCCGAGAATGGTGCGCCCCTTCGAGATTTCATCGAGGGTGCCCAGGGCCATGGCGGTCAAAGCCGGGTGGCGCGCGAACGGATCGGTCACGCAGGGACCAAGCTTGACGCGTGAGGTTTGCCCGGCCAGATAGGACAGACACGAGTAGGTTTCGCGGTAGAAGCGCTCATCCGCAAGCCAGACGGTTTCAAATCCGCTCTCTTCGGCAAGCCTGGTACGAGCGGCAAGGCGGGACACCGGTTGGTCGCCGAGCATCAACAGTTCTATCGACATGAACGACTCCGACAGTTGCCTCCCTCCGCGCTCAAGCGAGCTGACCCGGCCGAGAGGTGATGAAGAAAAAGGGCTTGACTTGCCGCCTCGCCGGTCCGCGGCCAGGTCCCTAACCAGCCGAGGCATCCGATCCTTGAGGGCGAATGCGCGATGAGGCCGAGCCACGTATTCGGGCGTCGCCATGGCGCCGGCCTTCACGAGGGTGGGATTACCGGGCAACAGATAGACGAAGAAAGCCGGTCACGCTGACGCCGAATAGGGTCGGCGTCAGCAAAGAGTGACTGGCGAAGCACGAAAGCGAAGAACGACATGATCTTGTCAGCGCGTCCAGGCCGCTCTCAACTCAGCTTCATCTTGTTGAAGCGCTCGAAGGAATCCCAGTACTTCGCAACGCCCGCGAGCTCGGAACGAGTCACCCTCGCCCAATTGTCATACCAAAGCAGACCCCAGGCCGCGTCATCCAGAAGAATCTTCTGCGCGTCCTTGACTGCGGCCATGCGCCTGGCTGGATCAGCCTCTCGGATATTCTCGTCGATGATCTTGTCGAGGGCAGGATTGGCGTAGCCCCCCTTGTTGGTCGCACTGGCTTTGCTGTGAAAATTCCAATAGAGGTGATAGAATGGGTCGTTGATCCAGGACTGCCACGTTTCAATCGACAGCTCGTGCCCGCCGCTCGATGACAGTTGGCGGAAGGTCGCGTCAGTCTCCTTCTCGATGCTGACCCGGAATCCGATTTTCTCCAGTTCGCGCTGAATCCATATCGCTGCTTGCTCATGCGGCGCATATCCAACACGCACCGCGAGCTTGACCGGGATCGGCTCCGAGCCGAGCCCAGCTTCCGCCATCAGTGATTTTGCTTTGGCGACATCGTAATTGTACGGCGAGAGCGAACCATCATGGCCGGGCGTTTGAGCTGCGATCGGGCTTTTCATCTGTTCGCCATAACCGTAGAGGACGTTCGGGATGATTGCGTGGATCGGCATCGCGTAATTGATCGCCTGGCGAACTTTCACGTTATCGAACGGTTTTTTCTTCAGATTCATGCAGAGAAAATTGCAATTTGTGTCGGGCAACGACACGACATTGAGACCCGGCTCGCCCTCAAGGCTCTTGAGATTCTTCGGCGACATCGAGTTGGGTCCGATCACCATGTCGATGGCTTTGCGCTTAAGCAGGAGAATCCGGTCAGCCTCATTCGCCGTTGATTTGATGACGATGCGCTTGAAATAGGGTGACGCCCCCCAATAGCCTTGTGTGGCTTCCAGGACCACCTCGACGCCTGGCTCGTTTCTGACGGCTTTATAGGGCCCGAGCCCGGCCGTGTTGCGCTTAAGCCATTGAGAGGCCCAAGGATCGTCGGCGGTCGCGTGCAGCTTGATCTCTTCGGGATCAAGAAGTGCGTTGTTGGACAAGGACAGCACGTCGAGCAACATGGCACTCGGCGCCGGCAGGTTGATCGCAAAGGTACTATCGTCGCGCACCTCGAATTGATCTGCCTCCGTCACCCCGATCATGGTTGGAAAGATGAGCCGCATGTAGCCGGAAGATTGCAGCCCACGGTCGAAGAGATATTTCACCGCGTTCGCATTCACCGGCCGGCCGCTCGGAAATTTCAGGCCACGACGGATGTTGACGACAAGGGTTTTGTTGTCGTTCTCATACGTCCAGCTTTCGCCGATGCCGCTTGCGAAAACAGCGGGCTTGGAAATCGCAAGGTTAGGCGATCCGGCGACTGGCTCTGCACCCCAGCTCAGCACCGTGTCGTAGATGTTTGCCTGAACGATATAAGCGCCGTCGGACTTGAATTGCGCCGGATCGAAGGAATCGATATCCGTGCCCCAGGCCACCGTGAGCGTCGGACCACCCTGTGCATTTGCAGACCCAATAAAAAGGCCCGGCGTGAACATCGCACTGCCGCTCGCCGCCAGCTTGAGAAAGCTGCGGCGTGATTGATTTCCCAACATTCAAGTCCCCTGCGTAGGTTCTGGATTTGCGTGAACAAGCTCGAATGACGTGGATAGCTCTGTCTCGTGCGCACGAGTCTTCGAAGGCGCTCCCGCAAAGGAGCGACCCAGGAAGTTCCGCTTGCGTCCGCACAATCGACGATCGCGGAGATAAAGATGCGCCTGACGTGTTCAGACACACAGCTCGGGATAAGGCATGAACCGCTGCAGGATCCTCAGGCAGAGGCGTTTCCGCGCCTGCCTTTCGGAGCGGCCGCCGATCGCTTCTTTACGGGTTTGTCGATAACGCGCGAGAGGCAATTGGCCGCCTGCATGATGTCATCGGTCACAGCCGCGCGGGCGGCGGGGCCGTCGCGATGCGTCAGCGCATCAAGGATGCGGCGATGAGCATCCATGGAGCGACGCAGGTGCGCGGCGTCGGGCGCAACGAGCACGAAGCACGGGCCAATCAGAACCCAGAAATTCTCGACCGCACCAAGGATGATGGGTGCTTGAGCGATCTCATAGATCCGCCTATGAAAGGCGAAATTCGCCGATAGATAAGCGGGCACATCGACTGCATCGGCCGCCACCTGGAGACGATCATAGAGCTCAGCGACCTCACTATCGTCAACGCCCGTCATGCGGATTGCCGCGCGCTCGGCAAGAAGCCCCTCAAGCGCCACCCGTGCATCGCGCACGTCGCGCAATTGCGCTCCTGACAGATGAACGACGCTCAGGCGCGCCGTGTCGCTGAACTCGAATGCACCTTCAGCCTGCAGGCGGCGGAGCGCCTCGCGCACCGGCATCGGGCTCGAACCCAACGCCTCGGCAAGTCCTCGAATTGTCAGCCTCTGGCCCGGCGCGAAGCGGCCGGCCATTACGCCGTCACGCAAATGCCGGTAAACCTGATCCGCCATCGAGTCCCGGGCAACGGACGGCAGTAGCGGCAGCGGTTTCTTGTCCTTCACCTTCGCGGGTCCCCCCAAGTCTTAATTTCGGATATGTGATCACAAATTCGCCCCTACGTCAAGTTTGCTCAGCCCATTCTTGATTTTGGACTTAAGGTTGCAGACTTGTCGGGTCGTTCGGTCAACGTGAGACTTCAGATGGGACGCGAGCGGCGGAGCACCGTTCGTCCCGCGGATCATGGGCCTGAAAAACCGGTTCTTAGAAAGGCCTCCGGCGGGCATGCCGGAGGCCTTCTGGAGGTCAAACTCGATTCTAAAAGCCTCTTCCTTTCTCCTTCGTGCTAGTTGCCAAAACAGATCACCAATTGCGCTGAGCTCGCAGGAGCAAGCTCACCGTGCTCTGGTCCTTCAGCTCGTAGGTCACTCCGGGCTTGGCAATACCCGTCTGCGCCGGCAACACCACAGTGCCGCCGGCCGCATACTTCTGGTCGAGCACGCTGTATGCCAGATCGGCCGAGAAGGTCAGGTTCTTGACCGGAGTCCAGCGAGTGATCACGCCTGCGACCGCATAGTTGAAGTCGGGGTTGCAGCCGGCCGCGCCGCTCGTGAGCGCTAGGCCCGCGACGAATGCACCGCAGATGTAGCCTTTCGCTGCACTATTATATCGCGCAGCAGCCCACGCACCGTAGATGCCAGTGTTCCAGTAAGGATCCCAGTTGTGGGTATAGCCGCCACGGAAGCCGTAGGTGGTGGTCAGTTCCTGACCGGAGCCCGCCACGAAGACCGAGTCGGCGAGACCGGCAAGGCCGACGCTCTGGTAGACCCCCGCAAGTCCCGCCCCCCCGTACATCGCGTAGGTGGTGGGTACGAGGTCCTGGAAATTATAGCGGCTTGCGCCATACGTATAAACGCCTTGGACGTTGATTGTGTCACCCGGACCGGTCGGGAGATTCTTGATTGACAAGGCCAGTTGACCCGCCCAGCCCCACTTGTCGCCGGGATGACCGGTCGTCGCGTCGGCGCCGTAGTAAGCGGCATGATTGTCATGCATCGCGACTGACGCCTGGAAGAGGCCCCAAGCCTGATCGACTCGAAGCATAGCGACAAGGTCAGGAGAGCTTGCACCGGCAATGTCGCTCGCGCCGTACGCGCCTGTCGCAAGACCAGCCACTGTCGCGCCGCTGATGTTCCAGATGTTGGTCGTGTAGTATTGGACCTGATCCTGCGCCGAGAATGATGCCGTGATACCCTGGCCGAAGTCAGCGGTGTACGTAAACTGATTCACACCCGTAACCGCACCGCCGCCGCCCGGCAGACCGTCAAAGTTGTTCGCGGGGTAATTGATCCAGGGCGTTGAGAACTGGGAGATGGTTTTGCCTATCGTGAACCCTGCGAACTGGATGAAGGCCAGATAGACACCAACCGATCCACCAGCGACGCCAGTTCCGCCGTAAACCGTCGAGCCGTTAACACCGCTGGTCCCAACGCCGGTATAGCCGCCCGACCCCCAGTCGAACACACCATCGAAGAAGGTGCGGAGCATACCGTATTGTGTTGCGGTGCGCGTATCGATCGTCAGATCTTCACGGGCATTGGTGGAATAGTAGTTGCGCAGGCGATTGCCCGCTCCAGGCGCACCATTCACCGCGCCCTGCGTGTAGATCGAGTTGGTGTTGAAGGCCGCATCAACGCGCAGATAACCTCCGAGCTTGATGCATGTGTCGGTGCCGGGGATATAATAGAACCCGGCGCCATAGAGAGAGCAGACCTTCACGTATTCAATCGGCCCTGCCTTGGCCGGCAGGTCGGCCGCCTGTGCACCACCCATCAAGCTGAGCGCAGCGGCCGAACCGCAGAGCATTCGGTTAAACGTCTTCATAAAAGCCCTCCAACATCTTCTGCGGCCCTTATGGGCGGTTGCCGAAGAATGATCCCAAGTTCACGACTGTTGCTTCTCGTTTCGCGCACCTCGACGTCTTCGCCACGCGCGAATGGATCGATTTGCTTGACGTGCGACCGAGGGGCCGCTCCGTCACGGGATGGACATTATATAAGCAACTTATATATGCAACTGATATAAGTTAGCGAAGTGTCGATTCGGGAAAGAGTCGTGGTATTCGAGCAACACACCACCGCACCCGCATTGTTGCTGCGTGTTGCAAACCGGGTTAGGTAAGTTGGCGAAATAATGAAGAGGAGGTCTCGGATCATGTCCCGAGATACGACCCGGCAGCAGCCCTCGCTGAGCGCGAAAGGTCACAGGACAAGCAAACAAACCGCTCCGTCGGACCGAATCATAGGAGAAGTCGGTTGGGACATTGCGGCCATCAATGTGCATCTGGAGGACATTCGGCGGACCTGGGCAAAGGCACTTGGCGTCAGCGGCCCCCAATGGCTGATCCTAATGGCGATTGCCGATCTGGATCAGGGTGCAGGCGTGTCCGTCGGAGATGTTTCGGCGAAGATCAACGTCCGCTCCCCGTTCGTGACCGCAGAGACCAAAATGCTGGAAAAGGGGGGCTTCGTATCTCGCACTGCCTCTCCGGCGGATGGCAGGGTCGTTTTGATGTCGCTGACCGAAAAGGCTCGTAAGGCAATTACGAGCCTTGCAGCCAAGCGCAGAAAACTGGATGAGACGATTTTTGCAGATCTTGGGCACGAAAGGCTGCAAGATTTCAGAGAAGTGCTTTCGACCATCAAGCGCAGAATGGAGAAAGTGGCCCTTCAGCTCGAGCTGGATGCAAGCAAGCCGGACGTGTGAGTGGCTATATTACAGGAGCCATTCGGCTCCGAAGAATTTATGAGCAGATTGTGCGCACCGGACGCCGAGCGCGAGAGCGATTGATCCCAATTGAATTCGCGCCCTAGGCCCTCGACGCCGTGCGGGTATCATTGAGCGCCAGCGGCCGAGCGTTCTTTACGCAATTCTTTCGCGTTGGAATGCTAGGCGCCTGGTCGTTTCGGTCGATGCGCAGTTTGTCTCTGAGCCAATCGAAGATAAACTGCCGCCCAATGCTCGGATTGTCGAGTTGCCGGTGCGATGAACCGGTCTCCTCGCCCTTGAAGATCTTGAGATCCATGGGTACGCCGGCGGCGCGGCAGTGCTCATGCAAGGCAGTGATATCCTCCAGGCTGACATAGTCGTGCTCTCCCACAACGACCAAGGATGGACATTTCATCTGACGGGCAAGCTTACAGAACGGGGATAGTTTTATATCTGGACCGAAGAGGCTGGCGGTGACATATCTGTGCTCGAGATCATCCCAAAATCCGCCGTCGCAAACGGCAGCAGCCCACCTCGTTTCGGTTGCCGCCACGCGTGTGGCAAGGGCCCCTCCAAGACCATCGCCTATCAAGGCGATTCGCTTCCGATCGACGTCATCGCGGCTGAGTAGATAATCCAACCAGCGACGTAGAGCCACGCATTGATAATGGTGGACCGGTCGATCCTGGAAGCGCTCGATCTCTCGCGGCAGGTCGGTAACGAGCAATGACAGGCCGTTCGCAATGGCATGAGACTGAAATCTCACCAATAGGTCTTCTTTCGTATCTCTTTCCTCGCCGATGGCCACGACCACCGGGGATTTGCGCGCGGCCGATGAACGAATGAGATAGCCTTGGAGCAAATTGGTACCGAAGCGGATCTCGAGCACCTCTCCACGCGGAGACAGCACTTCCAGGAAGGCCTCGGCACATGAGTTGGCAATGCGAGACAGTTCGGGAGTTCTCGGATCGCTGCGAACAAGAAAGGCGGAAGCTGTGCGATAATAGTTCAAGGCGCGCAGCCATTCGTTCCTTGCCGTCGTAAAGTGGCCTTCTGCGCTTGATAGGCGCGCGCGCCTTGCGATCCGGTCGGCCAGGGCACGCCACTCCTCGAGCCAGCTCTCGTCGTCGCCGACAACGATCTTGCCGGCAATCATGAGGCACTCGGACACGAAGCTTGCGCCCTCTTGAGCATCTCCCAGCAGGCGTCTCAGCTGGGTGCTCTCGACCTCATGATCCGGCCAGTGGGTCCAGCCGTCAGCGTCATATCTGGGCGAGCGGTGGACACTTTTCGCCTGTTCTCGCATCATCCTGCCCTCCCTATTAAGCCGCGTAGAACGTCTCTGTTCTTTGCGGTCGATCACCTTTTTTTCGTCCAAGCGCCGAATTGACACGTGGCGATATGTCGTATGGTGCGGCGCGCGCATGCAATGCTATTTGAACTCATGCTCGAACCCGAAAACGCGACGATTAGGCCGGCTGGTCACATTGAACCGCCATCGGCTCGTCCTGCGGAACGTGAGACCATTTCGTGTTCGTCTATGCCCAGCGGAGTCTAGGCGACGACGACGCACGCGCTCACGGCAGAGAGCCGGACGCTATTCACAGCTCACCGAGTTCTCCTGTCTTCGCCCCGAACGCTGATCGGTGGCCCTTGGCTGCCTTGCTGAGCTGGCGCCGGTCTCATTCGCAAAAGGTCGCCACAAGATCGCACTCAGAAGCCGACATCGCTCGTCCCTTTCAACTTCAGCATGACACGAGCCTCGTCCGGGGTTGCTGCCTCTAATCCGAGTCCTTTCAGGATCGAGCGGGCTAGCCTCACTTGCTCGGCGCTGGAGGTGGCGAGCTTGCCAGGCCCCGCCCAAAGGCTGTCCTCGAGTCCCACGCGGATATTGCCGCCCATTGCCGCAGCCATGGCGCCTATGCGCATCTGCGCGGCGCCCGCGCCGAGTACCGACCAGACATAGTCGTCGCCGAACAGCCGCTCGGCCGTGCGGCGCATGGTGACGATGTCCTCATGATGCGCCCCGATCCCGCCGAGCAAACCGAAGACGGACTGGATGAAGAACGGCGGCCGCACCACTCCGCGGTCGACAAAGTGCTTAAGATTATAGAGGTGGCCGACATCGTAGCATTCGAATTCAAATCGCGTGCCACTGGGCGCGCACAATGCGAGGACCTGCTCGATCTCGGCAAAGGTGTTACGGAAAACGAGGTCGCGTGAGGACTCCAGGTGCTCGCGTTCCCACTGATGGGTGAACTCGTGATAACGCTCGAGCATCGGAAACAGGCCGAAGTTGAAGGAGCCCATGTTGAGCGAGGCCAGCTCAGGCCGGAAATGCCGGGCGGGCTCCACGCGTTCGGCGACTGTCATGAATGGGCTGCCGCCGGTCGTGATGTTGATCACGGCCCCCGATCTGCGGCTCAACTCCGGGAGAATCTTCGCAAATCCTTCGACCGATTGGTCCGGCTGACCAGTTTTCGGGTTGCGTGCATGCACATGCAGAATCGCAGCTCCCCCTTCCGCAGCCCGCACGCCCTCTTCGATGATCTCCTCCGGTGTCACCGGCAGGTGCGCGGACATTGAGGGCGTGTGGATCGCGCCGGTTAAGGCGCAAGTGAGAATGACCTTGCCAGACCTGGCCATGTGAAACCTCAAGAGCTAATCGGTAGCGGTAAGCGGCGGCGGCCGCGGAATTTTCGGCTTTGATGACAGGACAGCCGGATCAGGAGTGCCCATCGCGCTTGTGCACGATGGATCTCCTCGCCTGCCAATTGATGACGAGGCAGCTTTTCGCGAGGTCAGCTGGCGAACCGCGGCTCCGGTATGCCCCGGACGCCAAGCCCCTTGATTGCAAATAGGGCCCCGCGCTGCTGTCCGTCATCGGGAAATCGCGGCAAGGGCGGCTTCGCCATGGAGGTCACATAGAGAATGTCGAGGTTGGGACCACCGAACATCACGCTCGTGACCTTGCGCACCGGCATCTGAATAACGCGCTCAACGCTGCCGTCGGGCGCGTAGCGTACGAGCTTTCCATCATAAACAAGCGCTTGCCAAAGAAATCCTTCTGCATCGACTGTGGCGCCATCGGCAGCACCGCCGTTTGAGCGATCTACTGGCGCGAAACGGCGCCGCTTGGTCGCAGCGCCGGTCTCGATGTCATAGTCGTAGGCCCAGATTTCTCCAGTCCAGGTGTCGGCGAAATAGAAGGTCTGGTCGTCCGGGCTCCAGCACGGGCCATTGGACACGATGATCTTCTCATCCAGGACGTGCAGCGAGAGATCGGGATCGAGCCGGTAGAGACGGCCGGAGGCCTGATCCTCCAGTGTATCCATGGAACCGAACACGAAACGCCCGCGGCGATCGACTTTGCCGTCATTCAATCGATTGCGCGGCAAATGTGCCTCGGGGGCCGCGATCAGCTTCAGCTCCCCGCTCTCCAGATCGAGATCATGCACGCCCGATTGCAGCGCGACGAGCGCATGCGTACCGTCGCGACGAAGCGCCATCGAGCCGATTTTCGCTCCAACATCCCAGGCGCGAAGCTCGCGTCCATCTGCGGTCGCACGAAAAACGCGACCATCGATGCTGTCTATCCAGTACAGACGCTGCTGCTCGGTGTCCCAAAGCGGGCCTTCGCCAAGCGTCGTCTTCAGATCCGCCACGATCTCGATCTGCAAAGTCATCCCCCCATTCTCACGTTTCACAGGTATTCCACATTCCCGTCAACGCTGATCGCTTGGCCAGTCACATTGCGTGCACCTGGCGAGCAGAGGAATAAGGCCATGGCCGCAACGTCCTCAGCCGTCACCATGCGACGCAGCGAGATCTTCTTGAGGTATTCCTGGCGCATCGCCTCGTAGCTGGTATGGAGCTGCTCGGCGCGCGCGCGGATTACGCCCTCCATGCGCGGGCCCTCGACGATACCGGGCAAAAGCGCATTGACGCGGATGTCGTCAGGACCGAGCTCGGCAGCAAGCGATTTGACGAGCCCAACAATAGCCCATTTCGTTGCCGCGTACGGGGTACGCCAGGCATAACCGAGGCGGCCGGCAACGGAGGCCATGCAGAGGATTTGTCCATAGCGAGATTGGCGAAGCATCGGGACCGCATGACGGGCGAAGCGGTACTGTGCATTGAGATTGATATCGATCGTTTGCTGCCAATCGAACTCTGCAATGGCATCGATTCCGCCCGTCGGTCCGGCAATGCCTGCATTGTTGATGAGCACGTCGAGCCCACCCCAACGCGCAGCCTGCGCGCGAAAGACGGCCGCGACCGCACCGCGGTCCGATACGTCGGCCTTTGTGGCAAGGACCTGCGGATGTTGATTGCAGAAGCTTGCAAGCGCATCGTCGTTGACGTCGCAGATATGCACATACGCACCAGCCTCAACGAAGGCACCCGCAAGTGCGGCGCCAATGCCGGATGCGCCCGCCGAGATCAGGACGCGCAGCTCGGGATGAGGCACAAGACGCTGCAGCACGCTCATGCCGGTGCACCTGCCCGGCCGCGTCTCGGAACGGCCACGGAGCGCCCAATGCCCGCATTGTCGAGAAAGCGGGACAGACAATTGGCGGCCTGCATGATGTCGTCTGTCACAGCGGCACGAGCGGCGGGCGCATCGCGGTTCAACAGCGCATCGAGGATCTGGCGGTGCGCGTCCATAGAACGCTGCAGGTGGGCAGCGTCGGGAGCAACGAGCACGAAGCACGGACCAATGAGCAGCCAAAAATGCTCGACGGCGCCGAGAATCGCCGGTGCCTGTGCAATTTGGTAGATCCGCCGATGAAAGGCGAAGTTGGTCCAGAGATAAGCGGGTCCATTGATTGCATCAGCGGCGCTCTGCAGCCGGCCGTAGAGTTGCGCCACCTCGGCATCGTCGACACGCGTCATACGCGAAGCCGCGCGCTCGGCCAGCAGCCCCTCGAGCGCCACGCGCGCATCGCGCACATCCCGCAGCTGCGCCTCGGACAGGCTCCCAACGCTCAGTCGCGCCGAATCGCGGAATTCGAAGGCGCCCTCGGCTTGCAGGCGGCGGAGCGCCTCCCGTACCGACGTCGGGCTTGAGCCCAGCGCCTCGGCAAGGCCCCGGATTGTCAACTTCTGACCCGGCGCAAAGCGTCCGGCCATCAGACCATCTCTCAAATGCCGGTAAACCTGATCCGCCATCGAGTCCCGGACGAGGGACGGCAACGGCAGCAGGGCAATGAGGTTGCGCGATTCCAAGTTCCCTCTCCTATATGAGATATGTGATCACATTATGAAAAACCCGTCAAGCTTCGTCGGCGGGGATTCCCGAATCGCGCGTTGAGGCAATTGCCGCCCGGCTGGCGGCGGCAGAATGCCTCGCAGAGGAGGCAAGAGGATTGAGCTTTTCACGCACCGAGGAGTTCGTTCGATGACAGCTGAAGGATGCCGACTGCGTAGAGCCCATCGACGAAGGCCCGATACTGCGGTCGCGCCGCAACGATGGCGGCAACGAGTCTCCTCCCTGAAGCGATCTCGCCGGCGCGGATCAGCAGCACGCCCTTCCAGAAGGTTGGCTCTGGATCAAAGCCGATCAATCCCTGGGCGTCCGTGAGCATGCGCAGCGCCTCTGCAAGCTGCGGACCTGTCGCTGCCGTCTCGCCCGAGAGCAGCCCGGGTGTGAAGACAGATGCGCCGAAGATCGTGTGGGCCTGAGAGAGCTTGGTGAGCCTGCGCAATTCGGCAAGCGGCTCCGGATGGTCGTCAACTCGCACATCGATGAGCCGGTTAGCCCAGGGCGCTGGAGCGATTTCGGCGGACACAATGAGGAGCGCGGCCGACATCCGGCCGCGGGCGTCACCTCCAGCGGCTTCAGCTGCATCCATCGCCGCGAGCATGCGGTCGAGAAGTGGGCCGGCAGTATCCTCGTAAGCTGCCAGCATGGCGGGAACCACGGCGTCGCTGGCCAGCATGTTTCCCAGCACCACAACGTTGCTGGCCTCGAGCTGAGCGCGGTGGGGAACGCAGCGATCGCCAGTGAACATGGCTTTGCCGCCAGCGGCATCGAGAAAGGCGACTTGGCGCAGCTCTCGGTCCTCGTCCTTCGCAAGCAGGCTCGTGAGCGCCATCGGCGCCGACACGCCGGAGGCCATGAGATCCAGCCCGTTCGGCCCGTAAGCTGGATCAACGAACGATTGGGTCGCAACAACACCAACGCCGGCTCGCGCAAACGGCACAACGCGCCCGAGGGCGAAATAATGCGATTGGCTCGCAACACCCAACTCACCCGTAACCGAATCCCGGGCGACAATCGAGTACGTCATCATCAAGACTCCACACGCTCGAGGTGCGCCTTGATCGCCGCGATCAAAGCCAGCGGATCCTCCAGCATCGGCAAATGACCGATACCTGGCAGGAGAACGTGTGGAGCATGCAGCGAGGCTGCCATTTCTGCGCCGGCTGCGGGAGGGCAAGTCAGGTCGAACTCCCCGGTCAGAACCGTCACAGGGCAATTGACGCTGGCCACATGGGCGCGGATATCGGCCGCGCAGGCGGCTCTCCACACGCGACGGATGTCGTCCTTTCCGTTTGGATTGCGCAGCGCAATGGTCTTGGCCACCACTTCGGCAGACGCGTGTGGACCCAGCGCATATTTCGGCAAGATAAGCTCAAACATTTCGGTGACGGTGTGATACTCGAGGGTGGCTAGAACAGCCGCATTGTCAGAATCTCGCGAGTAGAGCTGACTGCCTACCGCAACAACCGAGAGGACCCGTTTGGGCTCTGCAGCGGCGAGATAGACCGAAATTGCTCCACCAAGCGAACCGCCGATGGCGTGGAAGCGATCGATGCCTGCCCGGTCCACGGCATCGATGCAGTCCTGCGCCCACCGCGCAAGGTCGTACTGTTCGGCCGGCGGCGAGTCACCGAATCCACGCATGTCGGGGACAATCGTAAATCGGTCGGCGAATGCCGGAACAATTTCGGCCCACGCCGCGCCCTTGAGATTGATAGGATGCACGAACAGGATTGGCGGCCTGCTCGCGTCGGTCTCGCCATGGTAAGAAACGGCGATCGGACCGACCGGTCGCTTGATAGTGAGCCGCCTCATGAGTCCTCCACGGTCACGACGTTCCGAACGGCCGAAGGGACGCTCGATTGCGTGTGCTCTCCCTTTCCAGTGAGGCTCGCGCACTACGGTCCATCCGCTTCTCGGCGGTCACATCGGGCGGCAAGTTCAGCTGGAAAATCTTCTTTGGACGTTCTTCGCCCCGGCGGGATCAGCCTGTCCGCCGGATGTAGGCGGCGCGGCCAGCCCGGCGGGGCGCTCGCTTTGATTACAGCTTTTGGTCGTCCGTAACCGAGAAGCTCTTGCCGAAGCCTGGCGGCAGATAACCCACGCCGCGGCTGGCGTAGCTATCGCCGAACGGCTGCCGGATCTTGTCTTTGGGCGCCATCTCCGAGCAGTGGAAGTGCCAGATCTTCCACTCCGGCTTTCCCTCTCCGTCGTTGCGCACGTAAATTTCGGTGCTGCGCAGGTACTGGTCCGGTTTGTCGGCTTCCTCGAAATTGCCTTCGCAAAGCAGGTAGGCCATGTCGCCATGGAGATCCAGACGCCAGATGTGCATGACCGCAGGCTTCGATCGCGGCCTGTCCTTGAACGACTCCCAAAAAGCGGTCAGTTCCTCCCGCCCAAAGTACGGATCGCCGCTAAGGTTGAAATTCAAGAACGCGGTGCCACTCGGGAAGCAGGTTCGCATCAAGGGGATATCCCACTTGTGATTGGCAACCCACCAGTCGCGGTGCACTTTCAAAATGGCTGCTCGGTCCTCATTTAAAGTCGGCATGAATGCTCCTGATTGGTGTGATCGTTAAATTGGCCGCCGGGAAAATCCCCCTCAGATTGGCGACCTCATCGGCCTTCGGGTCAAAGACCAAGGCAGATTCTTGTGCTTACGCCTCGGCCACTAGCAGTCGCTCTGGACAGCAGTTCTGAGCGGTTCAGCTGAGCGCGCGCCAGAAACGCGAAATTTCGAGCGCTGAAGCAGGGCGTTGCCGCTGCTCGTCGTGATCCACTGACGCGGACGACGCCAAGAATGCACTTGGATGGCCTGCAACGCTGAGCCAACTCATAGGCCGCGGAATAGTTGATCCAATGACTCTTGCGGCACAGCGCATTGCGCGCCCACAACAAGCTTGAGCTGAGAGCAACACGAAGAGATGGCGCGAAGCGCCGGCCGATCGAAGCTGGATGCGCGATCAATGCCCGGCCGAAAGCGTGCGCTGGCGCGATAATGCGGCTCACTTTAGGGGCCCTCCGTTCTCGATATGTGATCACAAATCAAATTCAGCGTCAAGCATTCCCGGCCGACGCCTTTCGGCATCGTCTCAGGCTCGCGCGGGACGCGCTCCCATTACGTCATTTCAAGCGCGCGGGACCGAGGGATGTTTCGCACCTCGCGATGGTCGTCCAGTCCCGTAACAATCGGAGTGAGCGCCGGAGGGTTCAGCGACGCGAGATAACGAGCGTCAGCAACTTCGCCATAGAGCGTCGTACGTTGGCGCGGCAGGCGTGCCATGGCCCGGATGAGCTCTTCCATTTGTTTTGGAGCCATCTCGTGGCCATGCTGAGCACCGGCTGAACGCGAGATCGTTTCGTCCATCAGCGTGCCGCCGAGATCGTTCACACCAGCCTCAAGGCAGGCGCGAATGCCTTGTTCGCCGAGTTTCACCCAAGAGGTTTGGATGTTGGAGATTTTCGTGTGGAAGACGAGCCGCCCGATCGCATGCATGAGAACGACTTCGCGGAAGGTCGGCCCCTTGCGCGAGCGCCCTTTCAAGTAGATCGGGGCCTCCATGTGCACGAACGGCAATGGGACAAATTCAGTGAAGCCGCCGGTCTCGGTCTGAAGATCCCGGATGCGCAACAGATGCTTTGCCCAATGCTCGTAACGGTCGACATGACCGAACATGATCGTTGCGGTGCTGCGCAATCCGGCTCTATGGGCCGCTGCCATGACCTGCAGCCATTGCGCGGTGTTGATCTTGTCGGGACACAGAATCGCGCGGACCTCGTCGTCCAGGATTTCTGCGGCGGTCCCGGGCAATGTACCAAGACCGGCGTCCTTCAACTCGCGCAGAAACTCATCGACCGAAACTCCGAGCGTCTTGGCCCCCTGAAACACCTCCAAGGGCGAGAAAGCATGGATATGCATTTCGGGCGTGAACTGCTTTACGGTCCGACAAATCTCAAGATACTTTGCGCCGGTGTAGGCGGGATGGATGCCGCCCTGCATGCAGACTTCGGTCGCGCCACGCTCCCAGGCTTCGCGCGCGCGCCGCCCGATCTCATCCATGGAAATATCGTACGGCCGCCCGCGCAAGTTCTCGGCGAGCTTTCCTTTCGAAAACGCGCAGAACTGGCACCTGAAGTAGCAGATATTAGTGTAGTTTATGTTGCGGTTGACGACATAACTAACGGAATCCCCATTGACGGAGCGGCGCAGCTCGTCAGCAGCGCGGCACACGGCCGTGAAGTCGCACTCCTCGGCTTCGAACAGCGACACGATCTCTGCCTCGTCGAGTCGTGCCCCAGAATGAGCCTTTGCGACGATTCTCCGAAAGCTGCCGGTTAGGACGGCGGGCGAGCTGGCATCTTCACGCAGCATCGCGAGGTCCCCGGCAGGCGGCTCGCACCTCGCTCCAGGGCACCATTCGTCTCGGCGCGGCCAGCCATGTCCGTCGACAAGACCGAGCAGGTTCTTCTGCAGCGACATGTCAGTCCAGCGAGCATATTGACGCGCATAGGGCGGATAAACTGCGAGGCGTTCGACGAGCGTCTTGCCGCATTGAACGGTGGCCTCGGAGAGACGTGCCAGATGCGGCCATGGCGCCTCCGGATTGACATGGTCCGGTGTAACCGGGGATACGCCGCCCCAGTCATTGATGCCAGCGGCCAGAATCTTGTCCAGTACGCCCGGGCTGAGATTGGGGGGAGCCTGGATGTTCATGTCGGGCCGGAACAGCAATCGCGCGAGCGCAATGGTCCACAGATGCTCTTCCATTGTTGGGGCCGCCGCGCCCCTCATGCGGGTATCCGGCTTCGGCTTGAAGTTCTGGATAATGACTTCCTGAATGTGCCCGTAGCTTTCGTCTAAATTGCGCAATGCAAGCAATGAGGAGATGCGCTCAAGCGGCGTCTCGCCGATACCGATGAGCAATCCGCTCGTGAATGGGACCGAGAGCTGGCCTGCCAGTTCAATTGTCCGCAACCGACTTCCAGGCTCCTTGTCAGGTGAGCCGAAATGTGGCCCCCCGGGCTCGCACAGTCGTGCCGAGGCGCTCTCGAGCATGATCCCTTGCGAGATGGAGACCTTGCGCAAAGCTGCGATATCGTCGGCCTCCATCAAGCCTGGATTGAGGTGCGGCAACAAGCCAGTCTCGCAGAAAACCACGCGCGCGGCTTCCTGGAGGTAGGCGAGCGTCGATGCAAAGCCCATCTCGTGCAGCTCTCGCTCGGCCTGGCGGTAGCGCAGCTCAGGCTTGTCGCCCAGCGTAAACAGCGCCTCCTTGCAGCCGGCCTCACGACCGGCACGCGCGATCGCCAGCACCTCATCGATGGTGAGGTAGGCACGCTGCCCTTTTTGGGGCGGATGGGCGAATGTGCAGTAGTGGCAGACATCCCGGCATAACTGGGTCAGCGGAATGAAGACTTTTCGCGAGTAGGAGATCTTTCTGCCGTGAGCCTCATCCCGCTTTGATGCCGCCATCCGCATGAGATCGGGAAGGGACACGTCGCTGACGAGAGACATGGCCTCGGAAGCGGAAATGTCACTTCGCCTCAAGGATTCCAGAAGCATCCGATCCACCATTCTCAGAACTCCTCACGCTCCGCGAAAAACGTCGGAGCTCTCTGCATTTTGGGCAACCAACCCCGAGCTCACTTCGGCCGCCGCATCGACGCTTGCGCGCCCAGTCCGTCCGTTCCCATCCCCAGCCGCCTTTGGCCGAGATTAATCGAACGCAAATAGCGATCGGTGGCTGTGGACGTGTTCAGGTCAAGAAAATCAAAGACATCGGCGGGAGCATCGAGATCAAGCCCAATCCTTGCATTGCGGCACACGATAGGCTGAATGCCGAGCCTATCGGCTGCGGCGATGTGGCGGGCGAAGCTATCGGGGCCGAAACACGGCTGCAAGGCTCGCGCTACGGTGAATGCAACCGCGTTGGTGCCGCCATCGCGCGGCGCCGGCACGATCACGGCGTTGCCTTGCGCGGCTTGGAGGAGCGTCGAAACGTCCTCGCTCAAGATAGCCGGCACATCGCTCGGCAGAACAAGGATGAGTTCGTCCCCACGATTTTCGACCGCGGCGAGCCCGGCTGCCACTGCCGCATTGGTTCCGTCCGCACCGCCGTCATCAATCACGACAGTCCCCAGACGAGCCGCCTCTTGAGCGACATCCTCAGCATTTGTTACCACAGCGATATGATTTAGTTTTATCACGCCACATGCCGCGCTCAGAACATCGCACAGCATAGACCGGGCCAACAGGGCGCGCTCGGATGCCGTCAGCAATGGGGAGAGCCGCTGCTTCGCGCACCAGAACGATTTTGCCGGGATGACTACCCATGCATCACGTGTCGTCATGATGCGCCTCCCTTTGAAGGGGCCCTGCCCCGCCGCTCGTGCGTTGCGCGAAGGTTTTCGCCGAAGGCAAGCGCATGCTCTGCGAGCATGAACTTCGACTGCATGTCTGTCATGAGCGTAGGCGCCGGGTGTACATCGACCCCCAGGTCGCCCGCCCCTGCCGCATCGGCAATATCTATGATTAGGCCATCGAGCAGCCCCGCATAATGCCTGGAAATCTCTGCATTTGACGGCTCAAGGCCGAGTTCGTCCATGATCTTGCGCGTCGGTCCTTTGATTGCCTGACCGCCGATAATCGGGGAAATGGCCACAACGGGAACGCTGGTCGCACGCAGTTTTTCAGCCATCCCTGGAACAGCCAGGATTGGATCGATGCTGAGATAAGGATTGGAAGGACATAGGATGATGAGGCGGAGATCCTCGGCATCGAATGACGCAAGCACCTCCTCGCTCAGGCGAGCGTTTTGCGCCCCGCTGAACCGGATCTGCTTGACAACCGGTTCGCAGCGACGCTCGACGAAATAGCGCTGGAATTCGAGCTCGCCTTCCGTGGTGTCGAGGATGGTCGAAAGCCTGTCATTGGTGACGGGCAGCACAGCTGAAGCGATCCCGAGCCGTCGTGCAATGTCGCTCGCAATCGCTGTGAGACTTTCTCCCCTTAAGCGGCGGCGGGTCCGCTCGATATGCATCGCCATATCGCGATCCCCGAGCAAGAACCAGGTCTCGCCGCCGATCTGCTTCAAGGCCTCCATGAAGTTCCAGGTCTCATCGGATCGGCCCCAGCCGCGCTCGGGATCGCTGAGACCGGCGAGCGTATAAAGGACTGTATCGAGGTCCGGCGAGATATGGAGTCCGAGATGCTCGAAATCGTCGGCCACATTGATGACCACGGTCAATCGTTCTCCGAGAACGTGCTGTAATCCAACAGCGAGCTTTGCTCCTCCGACGCCCCCGCAGAGCGCCACAACACGCCCTTTTCCCGGCAAATGTGACCGCCCGTTCATCTGAACATATCCCGTTCTTTCGCACGCACGAGCGCGGACGCCGAATTGATAGGCGCACGAGAGGAGAATCCACGAACATGGATTACTGGTTGGCCTTCGGCCGCCTGTCCCATCAAGAGCGAGGCGGCGGCCGCCAGCTCATCCGCGACCGCGATCTCTGTTACCTGCATGGGCCGGCCGAACAGATCGGGCTTGCCGATCATGCTCTGAAGGGCAGGAATTCCAGCACTTCCAAGCGCCACACCTACGACGCCGTTGCGCCATGGACGGCCGAAGCTATCGTTTATGATGACGCCGACATCGACCCCGAATTGTCGATCGAGGCCGCGCTTGAGGTGCCGGCAACTGTCATCCGGATCTTCAGGCAGCAACAACACGCGATGGCCGCGATCCTGCTCGATATTGGATTCATCTATGCCGGCGTTCGCCATCACGAAGCCGAGGCGGTGAACAACGATGATCACATTCTGTCTTGCGCGAAGGACCTCGGTGGATTCTGAGAGTACCACCTCGATGTGCCGGGGATCTTTGCCGACCGTTTTTGCAAGCTCCACAGCGCGGTCGGAAGGCCTCACATCATCGAGATAGACGTACCTGTTTTCCGCCTTCGACACGATCTTTTGTGCGACGACAAAAATATCGCCAGATGCCACGGCGATCTCTCCGGTCTTCGCGCCATCCGCGATGACACCAACCAGATCGTCGCCAGGCCCCACCAGAGGGATCCCGGGAAGGGCGCTGTATGTGATGCTCCTCGTCATGGCGACTTTTTCCTCCTTCGCCGCTGCCCACACGTCTTGTTGTTTCTGGCGCGGGGCATCTCTCCTCGAATACGATCTCTACGCGCCGTACCCGAAATCAGTTCTGTATCCTATCTGCTTCTCCCTTAAGCAGACCCTGGCACACCTCCTGGATAAGTCTTCGACGTTCGCATCCTTCAAGCGTGCTGACGCGCGTTTCCGTGCTATCTCTTGCCCTTATTCCGAACTCCGCTTCGCAACGGAGAGGCTAGCCATGAAGCGCCGCCGGAGAAATTGACCGCTTTATGACAGTGCGCATTGCGAAACTCGATTGCAGTCTTGCCACCCCCGGCAGGCGTGACAGGTGCTGCTTATGAATGCGTTCGTAGTCCTCCATGTCGCGCGCCAGTACCGAAAGCCGATAATCGTCCGTACCGGACATCAGATGGCAGGCGATCACGTCGGGGCATTTCTGAATTTCGGCTTCGAAAGCCCTGAGCGCGCCCTCGCTTTGGCGGTCAAGCGTGATGTGGACGATCACGGTGAGGGGAAAGCCAAGCGAGTTTGCATCGATCTCGGCCGAGTAGCCTTTGATGATCCCGGCTTTCTCCATTTGCAGCACGCGCCTTGCGCAAGACGTTGCCGAGAGGCCGACCCGTTCGGCCAACGCCAGCTGGCTTATGCGGGCATCCCGAATGAGTTCGCTTAGGATTTTGCGGTCTAGAGGATCGAGGGCTGTGAGCATCGTTGCGAACGCCCGTGTGGTTTTCCATTCAGGTCAGGCCGGAAATCGTGATGCCGGCACCCTTCACCTTGTATTTGCGGTTGATCGCGATCAGGACGGAGGTGAGGGCCTCGGCTGCAGCGGAGTTCGCGAGCGCACCGCCATCGATCCCGCGATTGCTCACCGCATCCGCCAGCAACATCACCTCCTTGCGGGCCTCAGGATCATCGCTGAACACCAGAACGTCGCAGTCCGCCTTTCCTCCGGCATGGAGCTTCTGTGAGCCGACATTGTGAAACGCTCCGACCACCCGCGAACTCGGATCAAGCTGCGATTGGGCGATCAGCGCAGCCGACCCGGCGCTCGGGAGTTGAACAACAGAGACCTTCGGCGGCACGAGCGGCACGACCGCGGTGACAACAATCTTGCCCTTGGCCGCGTCCTTGATCTCGGCCAGGCTTGTCTCATAACTGGAGAATGGCACCGCAACGACAACAATATCGCTCTTCGCCGCGGCGGCAGCGTTGGCCTCGCCAGTCACATTGGCGAACCCGTCGGATTTTAAGAGCGCGACTGCATCCTGAGCGCGCTCAATCGAGCGCGATCCAAGAATGACGGAATATCCGGCGCGACTCCAGCTGCGGGCAAGGCCGGATCCGAGATCTCCAGTGCCGCCGACGATCGACAAAGTCGGAAGGGGCGCGTTCGACATTTGGCTTACACTCCTTTGCTTGCGGCATGACGCCTTGACAGTGAAACTCTGCTTCGCTCGAGCGTGCTTGACCGTATTCACACCAGGCCGAACACTCAATAGATCAGTCGCACCGCTCCTTCACGTGAACGAATTAGTTCAAAGACGGCTCGATCGCGGGTCAACACTTCTCGGTCCGTCGCCGAACAAAGAAGTTCATACTAGCCGCCTTCAAGATAGGGAAAGAAATTGAGCTCGGCTCCGTCTTTGACTTCAGCTGACAACGGCACGACCATGTCACCAATCGAGGCCAGCCAGACATCATGCTCGGCGCTCAACGAGCCGATCACGTTGAGAATCGTCGCTCCCTCGGGGAGGTCAAGCTGAATGGATCCAACCCCGCCGGGCAAGAACCGACGGAGATTTCCATGCATATTGACCTCGACGCGGATCATGAGTGCGGGGCTCGCATTGTGGCGGCAATCTTTTCAGCGGTCATCGGCAGCGAGTTCGGCCAGCAGCCAGTCGCCGCCGCGATCGCATTGCCGATTGCAGCCGGTGGTTCGATGCATGGTGGCTCTCCAACGCCCTTGGCACCGTAAGGACCGGCAGCGGATCGGCATTCGACGATAATGCTCTCGATCTCCGGGACATCCATCGCCGTCGGCATCTTGTAATCTGTCAGGTTCGCATTCATGACGCGACCGTCCTGATAGACGATCTCTTCCGACAGGGCCTGGCCTATACCTTGCGCCACGCCACCCTCGATCTGTCCCTCAATATAGGTCGGATTGATCGCATATCCGACGTCCTGGGCCACGACATAGCGATTGATCGTCACTTTGCCCGTGGCTTGATCGACGGAAAGGTCGACGGCGTGGGCATGGTAGCTCGGCGTATTCCAGACCGGGAGCGGATGGTTCTTGACGCGTGTCGGATCGTAGGCTGGTGCCGGTGAAATGGCTGTGCCATGCGCAATGAGCCCGCCACCGGCAAGACGCGAGATGCGTGCCAGCTCCGCAATCGAAATCGACTTGTTGCCGACGACCACGTGCTTGTCCTGCAGCTTCATATCCTCAATCGGTGCTTCCAGCTGCTTGGCCGCGAGTTCGAACATCTGACGCCGCAGCTCTTTAGCTGCCGCAAGGCACGCATTGCCCACAGAAAAGGTCGTACGGCTGCCTTGAGCGCCGTAGTCGAACGGCGCGGCCTGAGTGTCCACCCCGGTGACGTTGATGTCCGTCAAGTCCAGAGACAGCTCCTCGGCGAGCACTTGAGCGGCTCCCGTGATCGCGCCGGTGCCGATTTCAACGGCGCCGCTGACGAGCGTCGCACTCCCATCGGGATTGATCTTGACATAGACACCAGACGAGCCACCCGTCGTCATCCACCAGCTGCAGGCGATGCCCTTGCCCCGTCCTGGCTCGGGATTACGATCTTGCCAGCCGATCGCATCGGCTGCCTTGCGCAGACATTCCTCGATGCTCACAGAGGTGTGCGTCTCGCCCGAAGGGCCCGGATCCCCCTCCTTGACGATGTTGCGCAGGCGCATTTCGAGAGGATCCAGGCCGAGATCCTTTGCGATCATGTCGATCTGGCTTTCCATCGCGAAATTCGCCATCGGTCCCGCCGGAGCACGGAAGGAGCCAGAATGGACCTTGTTCGTGTAGACAGCGATGCTTTCGAACGCGAGCGCTCCTGTCTTGTACGGACCTGCCATGACCTGAAGTGCGATAGCAGCCGTGCCTGGACCTGAGCCGGCATAAGCGCCACAATCCACGATGACCCGACCGCTTCGGGCAAGAAGATGCCCATCCTTGTCAACGGCAGTTTTGAGCAGAACCACGGAAGCCTGACGCGGAAGCGCGGCTGTAAGCTCCTCTTCGCTCGTCGACATCACTTTGACCGGGCGGGCAGTCTTGCGCGCCAGGAGAGCTGCGAAGTGCTCGACACCGATCCTCAGCTTGCCACCGAAGCCACCACCAATTCCCGGCACGGTGACGCGCACCCGCGCGGCCGGCAAATCGAGGATTTCGGCCAATGTCGTTTGCGTGTCGAACGGCAATTGGGTGTTGCACCAGACCGTCACTATCCCGTTCGCATCCCAATCCGCGGTCGCAACGCGCGGCTCGGTGTATCCTGGATGCTGAAGCGAGGTCGTGAACCGATGCTCATAGACCTTATGAGCCTTTGCGAAGGCTCCTTCGACATCGCCGACGTGAATACGGGCGTGACCTGCGATGTTGTCCTTGCGCGAAATGATCGGGAGCGCCTTGTAGGTTTCCCAATCAGGATGGATGCGGATATCGCTTGTGAGCGCCTCTTCCGGATCGTACAGTGCCGGTAGATCCTGATATTCAACCTTGATGGCTTCAATCGCGCGCTCGGCGATCTCGCATGACGTGGCAGCGACCGCGGCGATCGCATGTCCCATGAACAGGACGCGATCGGTTGCAAACACGGTCGTGTCGCGCACCGCCGTTCCATAGCGGACCTGCGGGATGTCAGCGGCGGTGATGATGCCACGCACGCCTGCGATCGCAGCCGCGCGCGAGATGTCGATGTTCTTGATCAGAGCGTGCGCGCGAGCACTGCGCAGGATCTTGCCGTAGAGCATACCGGGCAGCTTGAAATCCGCAGCGTAAACGTGCTTTCCGGTAACCTTGCCGACGCCATCCCGCCGGGGCAGGCGGTGACCGGCAACGCGATGGGTTTGAGCGTTCATTGCTTGGCTCCCGAAAGTGCGATGCGCTCTGCCGCGGTTTCCACGGCATCGATGATCTTGCGATAGCCGGTACAGCGGCAAAGGGTACCTGCGATAGCTTCCCTGATCTCGTCGCGCGAGGGGCGGCAGCCCGGATTTTCGTCCAGGAATGACTTTGCCGTCAGGATCATGCCCGGGATGCAGTAGCCGCACTGAACGGCGCCGCATTCGATGAATGCTTCCTGAAGGGGATGCAGATGCTCGGGATCGCCGATCCCCTCGATCGTGGTGATCGAGCATCCCTCAGCTTGCCCCGCGAGCAGGATGCAGGAATTGACGGCCCTTCCATCGAGCAGCACCGTGCAGACCCCGCACTCTGCTTCCAGGCAGTTCTCCTTGGTGCCCATCATGCCGATCCCGTTGCGCAGGACCTGTAGCAGCGTCCAATGAGGCTCAATGAGCAGCTGATGGCTCTCGCCATTGACAACGATATTGAGAATTTTCCGGTTCATTGATCTTGTTCCCGAATTCGTTGCAAACATGTCCCGAGCGCGCGCTCGACCATGACCGCGACAAGACCGCGGCGGTAGCCGGCCGACGCGCGAACATCAGAAATGGGACTGGAAGCCTCTGCCGCGATCCTGCCCGCCTCCGCAAAGCTTTCCTTTCCGGCAGATCTGCCGATGAGATAACTCTCCGCCTGTTCGGGCCGGAACGCCTTTGGGCTTGCGGCTCCGATTGCCAGGCGCACTGAAGCGCAACGCGAGGTGGAGGCATCCAGCGTCAAGCAAGCTGCAACACAAACCACCGATATCTCCATGGCCCGCCGGCGCCCTTCTTTCAGGAAGGCGGTTGCGGATCCGGCCGGAAGCTTGGCAAATCGGATGCTGGTCACGATCTCGGCGGGCAAGAGATCAGTCTTTCCCGGGCCGACGATGAAGTCGCGCAAGGGGACGGAGCGCCGTCCATTGGGACCTGTCATGTCGAGGCTTGCATCGAGCGCGAGCAGTGGCGGCACAAAGTCGGCGGCAGGAGAAGCATTGACGATGTTGCCGCCGATGGTTGCGATGTTTCGTACTTGATGGCCACCGACGACGCTGGCAGCTTCGACCAACGCTCGCAGATTACCCCGAAACGCAGAATGCGTTTCGATCGTGCGGTACCTCGTTAACGCGCCAAGGGTGAATGCTTCGGTAGTCTCGGTGATTTCGCTCATTCCGGCCAGGCAGGCGACATCGATCAGATGTACGGGATCGATCTTCTTCCGATTGATCTGGATAACCGTATCGGTCCCGCCGGCGACATAGCGCGCGGTCGGCGCAAAGCGTTGAGCAAGGTCGATAGCTTCAGTGACCGTGGCCGGCCGATGGAGATCAAAGCTCATGGCTTGCTCCCTTCCAGCGCCTGGGCGGCAGGCCACACCTCGGAGCCCATCTTGGCGATCGTATCCTCGATCGTACCTCCTTCGGGAGCGAAGGGCATGATGATAATCCCGTCGACGCCGGCCTGGCGCAGTTCGATCACACGCGCGGTCACCTCCTCCACATTGCCGGCCAAAGTGAAGGCGTTGATATGGCGATCGGTCACGTATGGCAGCAGAGGAAGGTAAGGCGTCACCCCGGCGGCGTAATGGGCGCCCTGGACAGAGGCGAGCACGTCCTCCGGCAAGGTCAGCCCCTGCTCTTCGGCTGTTTCAAACTTGAGACGCCCTGCCCCGAGCAGTCTTGCAACCGTCGGCCGAAGCGCGTCACGGGCGGCCTGACCGTCTGAGGCAACACAGGCATTGAGCCGAACGATCAGCCTGACGGATTTGGGATCGCGGCCCGCCTTCCTGGCCCCATCGTCCAGTCTCGCGCGGAAGGCCTTGATTTCCGGAGCATTGCCGCCGGCCTCCATGAACGCGGCATCGGCGCAAGCGCCTGCCGTCCGTTGGCCGAGCGGACCATTGCTGGCCACATAGATTGGGATATCGGCGCGAACAGGGGTGAAATTCAGCTTGCCCTCCTTGAACCGAATGACCTCTCCCTCGTAGGTGACGGTCTCGCCGCGCAGGAGCATCCGAATGACCTCGATCGCTTCGCTGATAGCGCGCGCCGGCTTCTTCCGATCGATGCCAAGCTCAGCAAAACCGGAAATACCGGCGCCGAGGCCGAGAATTGCGCGCTTGTTGGAAATCTCGTCGAGCGTCGCAATCGCCATGGCCGTCAGCGCCGGATGTCTGGCGTAGGGATCTGTCACGCAGGGTCCGAGCCTGACCCGAGACGTATTTTGTGCAAAATATCCAAGACACGAATAGACCTCCCGATAGAACCGTTCATCGGCAAGCCAGACCGTGTCGTATCCGCTCGCTTCGGCGAGCTTCACGCGATCAAGCATCTTGGCCATTGGCGCGTTGCCGAGAATCAGCAGGTCGAGGGTCATCTTGTTGGTGTCCTGTTTGCGCTTACGTTCTTGGACTAGGCAGAGCTCAACGCGGAGCACAGATCATTCTATCTCGTCGCTGACGAAATAGATGTTCTTCGAGCGATCGAGAAACTTGCCATAGAGCTCCTCTCGCAGCGCAACACCAGCCGGTGAGGCAAGGTCCCTGTCGTGTTGCTCCAGGCTTTTGACCTCGATCCTTTCGATGTATTGCCACGTCGAGTTTTCGGCGCCCTGGATGGGGCGGCGAATGCGATGAACCTTGTAGCTCACGTAATTGTCGAGGCTCCGCACGAGAGCGTAGTCGCGCTCGCGGACCCAGGCCTCATATTCCGCTGGGTCGACCCCTTCCTTGAGCGTGCTGATCAGGAAACGGACTGGCATGTGACTTTCTCCTTGGCTGTTTGCCCAATTCGGGTTGATCGGATATTGCCGACGACTTTGACGCGCACGCGCATGGCATTTCCGGGCAGATAGGCGATCGGCGTATCCTCTGCCTCGACCAGGGCAAGCGATTCCGAATCCGCGCCGGCCTCCACTGCCCGGGAATCGGCAAGCTTGCGTGCTGAAGCAACCGCCTCGTCTCGCGTCAGCCCCTGGAACACCTGATCGACTTCACCACTGACCTGCGCAATGGCTGCGCCAACCGCATTCGCGCAGCCCCCGTGTTGAACCCGAACGACACGCCCGACGCCCTGCAATTCTTCCGGAACAAGAAACGCGCCGCCCCCGACCGCAATCAGCGTGACGTCTGAAGCGCTTGTCTTCATCCGGTCGACGTTCTCTTCCAGCATCTCCTTGCAGCGGCACAGAACCCTCTTCACGTCATCGGCAGTGATGTGTGCCACACGCTTGCGATCGCCAAGGTCGATCAGTCCGGCGGCAACGCCGATGTCGGTCGAGGTCACGCGATTGCCGCCAAACACCAGCGCTTCCGTGGACAGGCGATACCCAACGCTGAGCGGCCCGATGGCTGC
The DNA here is from genome assembly GCF_020194195.1 of Bradyrhizobium sp. BRP19. Taxonomy (NCBI): domain Bacteria; kingdom Pseudomonadati; phylum Pseudomonadota; class Alphaproteobacteria; order Hyphomicrobiales; family Nitrobacteraceae; genus Bradyrhizobium; species Bradyrhizobium sp. BRP19. The sequence goes on from NZ_JADYVZ010000019.1 coordinate 29,446, forward strand.
CGCTCCAAGGTCGATATGGCTGCCGCCACCAAGTCCGATGGAAACGAGGTCCGGCATGCGGAATAGGGTCCTGACGCCTCCAATATGAACGACCGTGTTGGCTTCACGGGGAAAGCCGTTCCGCAAGTAGCCAAAGTCCGCCGTCGTTCCGCCGACGTCAACCACCACCGCATCTTTGAGCCCGGAAAGATAGGCCGCACCGCGCATCGAGTTGGTCGCACCGGAGGCGAAGCTGAACACAGGGTATGCGGCGGCACGCGAGGCCTCCGCGACGGTGCCGTCGTTTTGCGTGACAAAAAGCGGCGCGTTCAGCCCGACCTTTGACTTGGCTTGCTCAAAAGCCGTGATGGTCTCCCGAGCAAGCGCAATGAGAGAGGCATTGAGAATTGCGGCGTTCTCACGTTCGAGCAATCCGATCCCGCCGAGCAAATGTGCGCAGGTCACCGACACATCGGGGATTTCTTCGCGCAGGATGGCGGCGACCGCTTCTTCGTCGGACGGATCAAGCGGAGAGAACAGTGCGTTGACCACGACGTATTTGAGGCCGAGATTGCCGATTTCGCGCGCAATTCGCTTGGCTGCCGCGATATCCAGAGGGGCGAACCTGCGCCCGTCGTAATCGTGGCCGCCTTCGATTTGAAAGACCCCGCCATTGGCGAGCTCGGCAAGCCCAGCCGGCCAGTCGGTAAAGGGCGGCAGGGAGCTCGTGGCGGGGAGTGCAACTCGGATTACTGCCACTTTCGTCAGATGACGGCGCTGAACGACCGCATTGATGAAGTGGGTCGTACCTATCATCAGCGCGTCGAGACCGCTCGCATGCTCGGCACTCAGATCGAGCGCCCCGATGGCCGCAGCCACACCACTGGTGACGTCGGCCGTGGTGGCGACCTTCACGCCTTGAACGACTTTTCCGCCGTCGATCAGCACGGCATCCGTATTGGTGCCACCTACGTCAATCCCAATGCGTCTCATGAGCAGAATACCGACTTGAAATCGATGTCATAACCAAAAGCGCGGGGGCCGACATGGTCGAGCCCGCGCGGCGAGAGGAAGACCGGAGCCGCCGGCAGCGCGATCACGGTTGTCCGCTGGCCGTAGCGAATGGTTTCCGTTCCGATCGCTTCGCCGGATTCACTGTCGAGAACGCAAATGAGGTCGGGCGTCGAGACGAGCGCCCGCCCATCGCGCCACACGACGATCCACTCGTTCTGGAAATCGATCCGGATCTGGCTGCCGTGATCATCGCCAAGCCCCTCCACGACTGTGCGGCCGCGCAGGAAGCCCTCCGTTGTCCGCCGCTCGACTTCAACGACCTTGCCGGAGAACAGGAACCTGCCGGATTCCGCTTTCAGAATGGCTGCAATCGGGTCAGCGTGCTGCCGGTTGGCCTCGGCAACCGCCCGCCCGAGATTGATGGCTTTGGATGTGGTACGGGGAATGGCCCATTTCTTCACCTCAGCACCGGTGCGCGGCGCCTTGCAGGTCGCGACGATGGACCCGAACTCGGTACAAAGCTTTCGGCTCACACGTTCCATCCATTTCCAGGAGGAGGTTTTGCCAACGATCGCCTCATTACCGCGCGGGTCTACGGAGGTCAGCGGATAGGGAGCGAGACCGCCCACCGCAAAGCTCGTCATTTGCGCCTCAGGATAGGCACGCCCCATCGCATCGGCGTCGACAACTGGAATTTTCAGGTGGACGGCAGCGAGCAAGGACTGCATGCCGTTGCCGCCACCGATTTCGACTGCCATCACCGCCCTGAACTTGCGACCAAGATGCTCCTCCATGGCCGACACGGCGCGCGCGATGAGCCTGCTGTCGACCAGACGCTCCTGGAAAACAAGCGGCGCGCCCATAATGGAGACAACCGCGATCGCATCATCATCGTCCAGCTCGTCGGGATCGATCAGATCTACGCGAACGCCTTCATTGTAGTAACTCCGCATGCTCAAGAGCGCGTGATACGGACTCCCGCCGCCACCCGTTCCGAGAATCCAGGCGCCGACGGAGAGCGCCTCGATATCCTCCGGACTCAATTGTCTCATCTATAGCCTCCGAGCCGCGTCAATTGCGGCGACAAAAAACCGGATCAAGCAGCAACCGGGCCGCCACCACCAAGGGCGCGCTGCGCACGCTGCATGAGAAACTGATCGCCGAAGCGGTGCGCGATACGCTCAGCGGCAGTCGTAAGCAGCGTGATCGCACGATTCCTCTCCTCATCGCTCATGTGCGAGGCTGGATAGGAAATACAGAAGCCCACCGTCTCGCGGATTTCTGGATCGGAGACGCTCACGGAGATTGAGCCGACCCCGGGGATCGCTTCATCGAGGGCCTCGGCCCAGCCGAACCGGCGCGGCTGATCCAGCGCCGCCACCAGCTCGTCGACATTTTGAGGGGCGCGCGGCGAAGGCGACGTGACGCCTTCAGGATGAAGGGAGCGCACCACATTATCTGGAAAGCGCGAGAGCAGACTGCGCCCAATCGCAGTCGCAAATGCAGGAGCACGCTGGCCCAGCGGCGTGAATACGCGCAAGGCATGAGACCCCTGGTGCATCCGGATGACCAGAACATCCGCACCATCAAGGATCGAGACATAACCGGTATGCCCAGTCTCCCGGGTGATCTCCTTTACGGCCTCATCGACCGCGTCGATCAAGGAGGAGTTCAGCTTGTAGAGGCGCGAAATCTCAAAAAGCAAATTTCCAACCTTGTAGCGCGGAGGATTTTCCGAGCGCGACAGGAGCCCCTCAACCAGCATCGTCTTCAGCAAACGAGATGCTGAACTTTTGGGCATACTCAATAACTGCGAGACTTCTGTCACGGAGACTTCAAGCCTGCCGGGCCCAAAAAGTCTAAGGATTTGCGCGGCATTTTCAATTGCGCCCATTTTTTGATCACCTAGTTTCGTATATTGAAACTTAGTTGACAATAGCAGGACGATGACAATAATGCAAGCCATCGCGCACCGGACGACCGGCAAATCTTTCGCGCACAGTCAGGAGGGGAATGAGATGAACAGGGACACGCGCCGTCGGGATTTCTTGAAGTTCGCCGCAACCAGCGTCGCGGCGCTCACATTCACGGGCACAGCTCGTTTAGCTGCCGCACAAGAAAAGCGAACGCTGACAGTCGCCTGGGATGCCGACATCGACACGCTCGATCCGGCCTCGTTCAAGACGTCGGCCGGCTACACGGTGCAGGCAAACGTTTACGACAGTCCGCTGATGTGGAAGGTGCAGCCGGTCGAGGGAAAGCCGGGAGTGTCGCAAGCAAAGCCTGGCGAGATCGAGGGCGGCATCGCTCAGTCCTGGTCCTTCGAAAATGGCAACGCCACGCTGGTGCTGAACATCCGCAAAGGCCTGAAATTACCGAGCGGCCGCGACGTCAACGCCACGACCGTGAAGTATCTCCTCGACCGCGGGCTGCAGTCGCCGGGTTATATGCGCCTCCTGTTTCCGCGCCTTCTTGGGGTAACCAAGCCCGAGCAGTTCAAGGTGCGCGACGACTTCACGATCGAGATCAATATGCCCTCGCCAAGCCCGATGGCGCTGGACATGATGGCGCTTATGAACAACGCGCTGCTTGATCCGGATGAGGTCAAGGCGAATGCGAACGCAGACGATCCCTGGGCCGCCAACTGGTTGAAGCGAAATACGGCCGGCGTCGGGCCGTATCAACTAGTCAAGAACCAGCCGGGCGTCGAAGTCGTCCTGGAAGCGCAGGCTGATCACTGGCGTGGTCACCCCTATTTCGATCGGATCGTTCTCAAATATGTGCCGAACGAAGCCGATCGCGTGCTGCTGCTCAAGCGCAAAGCCATCGACATGGTCGTCGGCAGATCAACGCTGTCTCCGCGCAATGTGAAGAGCCTCGAGGCGGAGCCAGGTTTGAAGACAGTCTCCGTGCCGGACACCCTGTGTCACTGGCTTTGCATGAACACGCAGAAGGCTCCGCTTAACAATGTCAAAGTGAGGCAGGCCATCAACTACGCCATCCCGGTCCAGGCGATCATCCCGAGCGTGCTGTATGGTTTCGGCACCGAGATGAAGAGCCCTGTACCTAGTTTGACGCCCGGTTACGACAACACGATCAGTCCCTACAAGTACGACATCGCAAAGGCCAAGGAGTTGATGCGCGAGGCGGGCTTCGGCAAGGATCCGGTTCCGATAGACCTTGCGGTACGCGCTGGATGGCAGCCGCACGAGCAGGCCTCGATCTGGCTCCAGACCGAGCTGGAGAAGATCGGCTTCAAGGTGAACATCGTCAAGGAAACCGAAGCCACCTTCCGCCAAATCGCAACCAAAGGCGATCACCAGCTTTCGATCGAGTCCTGGCAGTCCTGGATCAACGATCCCTTCTATCACCTGTTCTTCAACTTCCACAGCACAGCGAAGGGCACGAACACCTCGTTCTATTCCAATCCAGAAGTCGACAAGCTGATCGATGAGAACATGCATGAAACCGACACCAGCAAGCGTCTGGCGGCGGCAAAACGCCTGCAGGAGATCATCATCGGCGACGCCGTTTGGGGGCACCTCTGGTACGAGAACTGGACCCGCGTCATGCGATCCGACCTCGTTGGCATTGAGAAGCGTTGGGATAGTTATGAGCGCTTTTTCAGCATGAAGCTCGCCTGAGCACGTCATCTTCGTATTAAACGGGAGAGCGCTCCAATGGGTTTCTTCAATTATGTCATGCGACGGTTTGCGCTGGCTCTGCCGACCTTGTTCGGGGTCAGCGTGATCTGCTTTACCCTCACCTACCTACTCCCGGGCAATCCGGCCATGGTCAAGGCGGGCCCGTTTGCCACGCCCGAACATCTCGCTGAAATGGAGCACCAAATGGGCCTGGATCGCCCGTTTCCAGAGCAATACTACCGCTACGTCTCGGGCATCTTCAAAGGCGATCTTGGCGAGAGTGCCTCGACGGGACGGCCGGTGTCTCAGGACTTTCTGCAGCGCCTGCCCGCCACTCTCGAGCTCAATCTGGCGAGCCTTCTCATCGCGATCGTGATCGGACTGCCTCTTGGGGTCTTGTCAGCGGTGCATCGCGACACATTGATCGACCATATCGGACGAGTGGTCGGCATCATGGGTGTCGCCATGCCGAGCTTCCTGACCGGGCTCCTGTTCGTTTACGTCTTTTTCTACATGCTCAACATGGCCCCCTCACCGCTGGGGCGCCTCGGATCCGGCATAGAACCTCCCGCACACATAACCGGACTTTATGTGATCGACTCCCTGCTTACCGGCAATTGGACCACCTTACGATCAAGTCTGCATCAGCTCATGCTGCCTGCAGCGACCCTCGGGCTCAGCGCGATCGCGCCAGTCGCACGCATGGTGCGGTCCACCATGCTTGAGATCCTCGAGTCCGACTACATCAAGGCGGCCTGGGCGGCCGGATTGCCGCGAAGAACGGTGATTTATCGGGATGCGCTGCGAAATGCGCTGATACCTGTCATCACTATTTCCGGAATCGTTTTTGGATTCTTGATGGCCGGAAATGCGGTCGTCGAAAGCGTGTTCTCATGGCCCGGCATTGGCAATTACGCGGTGACTGCATTGCTTACGAAGGACTCGGCTCCGATCCAGTCTTTCATCCTCTTCGTCGCAGTGACGTGTGTCATGGTCAATTTGGCAGTCGATATCGCGTACGGCCTCGTCGACCCCCGGATTAGGTTCAGCTGATGTCCTCATCATTCTCCTCTTCGATTTCGCAACCGGCTTCATCTCTGGTGTGGCAGCGGCTTCAGCGCAATCCTGTTTCCTTTGCGGCACTGTGCGTGATCGTGCTGATCGCGGCGGCTGCGATATTGGCGCCGATCGTGGCGCCCTACCCGCCCGATGCCACCGACCCTGCAGCTTCTTTGCAGCCGCCTTCCTGGCAGCATGCGCTTGGAACTGACGAGTTCGGCCGCGATCAACTCTCGCGAATCATTTTTGCGGCCCGGGTCGACCTGCTGGTTGCCTTTGCCGCAACGTTTGTTGCCGTTTCAATCGGAGGGTTGCTTGGAGCAGTCGTCGGATACAGCCGGGGGTGGGCTGATACGATCGCGATGCGCGTCGTCGACGCTCTGATGGCCTTCCCGGCCTTCGTACTGGCCATGGGCATCACGGCAGGGCTTGGCAATTCCACCACCAATGTCGCAATTGCCATCTCGATCACACAAATCCCGGCTTATCTGCGGCTGACCCGTGGAGAGATGCTTCGGCTCCGGGAGATGGAATATGCCGATGCTGCTCGCACGCTCGGCAATCCGACCTGGAGGATTGTGTTCATTCACCTGCTGCCGAACTGCCTTCCCCCGCTGATTGTGCAGGCGACCCTCTCGACGGGTTTTGCGCTTCTGACGATGGCCTCGCTCTCCTTCATTGGCCTTGGAATTCAGCCGCCACAGAGCGAATGGGGCGTGATGACCGCGGAAGGTGCCTCACAGATCGTCACGGGAGAATGGTGGCTGTTCCTGTTTCCTGGCCTTGCCATCATGATTTCCGTTCTCGCATTCAACCTTATCGGCGACGGACTCCGTGACTTGCTTGACCCGCGCATGAGGGGATTGAGATGACCGAGCTGCTTGAGATTTCTGATCTGACCGTCCACTTTCAGATAAACCAGGGTGCCATTGAAGCAGTCGACCACATCAACCTGACGATCCGCCGGGGCGAGGTTCTCGGGCTGGTCGGCGAGTCCGGGTCGGGAAAATCAGTCACGTCTTTCGCCATTCTGCGCCTGATCCGTCCCCCAGGGCGCGTCGTCTCTGGAAGCGTTCACTTTGACGGAGTTGATCTGGGTACGCTCCCTGAGGAACAGATGCGGCGCATGCGCGGCGCAAAGATCGCGATGGTATCGCAGACGCCGCGAACCGCCCTCAACCCGCTTCTGACCGTTGGAAAGCAGATCTCACGCTTGCTGATGGTCCACGCCGGCTTGTCGGCACGAGAGGCGGACAAGAAAATGCTCGAGATGCTGCGCCTTGTGCGCATTCCGGCGCCGGAAAAGCGAGCCAAGCAATACCCGCATCAGCTCTCGGGAGGGATGTGTCAGCGGATCATGATCGCTATGGCTCTTGCAACCTCACCTCAGCTCCTGCTCGCGGACGAGCCAACGACCGGGCTCGACGTTTCAATCGCGGCCAAGATTCTCGATCTGCTGCGCGAATTGAGCGCGAAAACAGGTGCGGCGATCATGCTGGTCACGCACGATCTCGGCGTCGTTGCCGAGATATGCGACCGCGTTGCCGTTATGCATGCGGGCCAAGTGGTGGAATGCGCCCCCGTGCGGGAGCTGTTCCATAATCCCGCCCATCCCTATACCAAGGCGCTCGTCCGATCGATACCGAGGGTCGATCGGGACGTCGTCCTAGAGCCCATACCGGGGTCGGTTCCTTCCCTGGTCAACCCGCCGAGCGGATGCCGTTACGCAGGACGCTGTGAGTGGGTAATGGATCGCTGTCGCGCGGCACGCCCTGCGATGATCGAGGCCGCCCCCGGCCATGTTGTAGCATGTTATGGATTCGAGGAACGCCGTGGCACTTGTTGAGATACGTGATCTGCAAATGCACTTTCCGCTCGGCGGGATGGCCGGGACGCTCGCACGCCTGCGAGGTCAGGATCAGCCCGTCGTGCGGGCAGTTGACTCTGTCTCCTTCGATATAGAAGCCGGCGAGACGGTTGGATTGGTCGGCGAATCCGGCTGTGGAAAATCGACAGTCGCGCGGTGCCTGGTCCGGCTAATCGAGCCGACGGCGGGATCTGTCTGCTATGATGGCACGGACATAGCGAGGCTTGATGCGCATGCCATGAAGCCTTTGCGCCGCGACATCCAGATGGTGTTTCAGGATCCTACTGCCTCGCTCAATCCCAGACTATCGGTGAGACGGATGGTGGAGGAGGCGCTCACGCTTCATACCAAGCTTCCGGCGAAGGAGCGGCGCGACCGCATCGAGGAGCTCATGCAGGAGGTGGGGCTCGGCCGCGATCTATTGGACCGCTATCCGCACGAGCTTTCGGGCGGTCAACGCCAGCGGGTCAATATAGCCAGGGCCATTGCAACGAATCCCCGCTTCGTTGTTCTTGACGAGCCAACCTCCGCACTGGACGTATCACTACGCTCGCGGGCAATTCTTCTGTTGGAGAAGCTGCGTGAACAACTCGGGTTGTCCTACCTCTTTATTTCCCACGACCTGGCCACTGTGAAGTACCTGGCGAGCCGCGTTGCGGTGATGTATCTCGGCAGCATTGTGGAGATGTCGGGCACAAAGGATCTGTTTGCAAAGCCCTTGCATCCCTACTCGCGCGCTTTGCTGGCGGCCATTCCAGTTCCGGATCCCGACGCAAAGCGCGACGATTTCGCTTTGTCCGGGGAAATTCCAAACCCTATCGATATCGCGCCTGGATGCAAGCTGAGAGGGCGTTGTCCTTTAGCCAAGCCTGTCTGCGCGGAAAGACCGCCTTTGAAGGAGGTTGCGCCCGGCCGGTTCGTCGCCTGCCACCTGGTCTGAGACGGATGTCTTTACGTTAGAGCCGCGATACTGAGGAGCCCGTGGGACTATATCGAGCGTATCGAGGTGACTGATCGCGCGGTCTACGAAGCTGAACTCGCCCTCGCCGGCAAGGAACTGATCGACCAGCGAGAAGTATCGGGGTAAATCGAAGACGATATCGCTCTGGTCGGAACGTATCGAGCCGTAACACCCCCGGCGAAGCGTGGGCTTGGTCTGAGTGCGTCTCCTTCGGATCTTTGGGTTGTAAGCACTTACTAGTCCTCCGCGCGAGTTCGCTCAGGGGATGATTCACGTTGATTCGATCCCGTGGGGGATTTCATAGCGATCCAAAAGTAGAGGGCTTCCACCTCCAAGCTGCCGAACATGCCGGGCACAAAAAAAGGGCCACTCCAAGGAGCGGCCCTTAAGTGAGGGAGGAAACGTCCCATAGGGACTTCTGGGATCAGGCCGCAGCCTGTTCGATCGGGGAGAATGGCAGGCCGAGGCTCTCGGCTACAGCCTTGTAAGTAAGCCGGCCGCGATACGCATTGAGGCCTGCCCGCAGATGCGGATTCTCGAGCACCGCCGCGAAACCCTTGTTGGCGAGCGCCAGCCCGAAGGGCAGTGTGGCATTGTTCAGTGCCTGGCTCGATGTGAGCGGGACGGCTCCGGGCATATTGGCGACGCAATAGTGAATGACGCCATCCACCTCGTAAGTTGGATCGGCGTGCGTGGTCGGGCGCGATGTCTCGAAGCAGCCGCCTTGATCGATGGCGACGTCAACGATGACGGATCCCTTGCGCATTGAGCCTAGCATGCTGCGGCTCACGAGTTTCGGTGCGCTTGCACCGGGGACGAGGACCGCGCCGATGACAACGTCGGCTGCAAAGACCTCCTCTTCGAGGGCATCTATGGTCGAGAATCTGGTACGAACGCGGCTTTCGAACAGTTCATCCAGCTCGCGAAGGCGGGGGATCGAACGGTCGAGGATCGTGACCTCGGCGCCCAGGCCAGCGGCCATTCGGGCCGCATGTGTCCCAACAACGCCGCCTCCGATCACGACGATGCGGGCCGGCTCCACGCCAGGAACGCCGCCGATCAACAGCCCTCGCCCGCCGCTATAGCGCTTCAGGGCGCTGCCTGCCGCTTCGACCGCAAGCCTTCCCGCGACTTCGCTCATCGGCGCAAGCAGCGGAAGCCCGCTATGCGCATCCGTCACGGTCTCATAGGCGATAGCGGTGCATCCAGACTTGAGGAGTCCCCGCGCCTGTTCCGGGTCTGGCGCCAGATGCAGGTACGTGAAAAGGATCTGCTCCTCGCGCAGCTGAGTCCATTCAGAAGGTTGCGGCTCCTTCACCTTTACGATCATCTCGCTGGATGCGAAGACCTCACGAGCTGAGCCGACAATCGTCGCGCCGGCCTTGCGATAAGTGTCATCGCTCGCGCCAATGCCGGCACCCGCATTGGTCTCGACCAGTACATTGTGACCGGCAGCCACATATTCGCGGACGGCGCCAGGGGTCAGACCCACGCGGTATTCGTGCGTCTTGATTTCCTTAGGGACCCCGACCTTCATATGCAATCTCCTGTTTGGCCCCTCCTTTTAATCGAAAGGCCAGGTTGTTTCTCTGCAAAATCGCGAAGAATGGGCGACATAACGGCGACAATATGCGCTGACCGAGATCGTTCTGCAGAATTCCAAACAAACGCGGCCAGCCCGGCAAAGTCACACGATCCACTGCACGGGGGCGACACGATCAGTAAAAGCTCTCTCATCATTGTTGGAAGGCGTCCTGCAAGCGGACCGCTGGGCGTCCGCTCGGCTGGCGGAGGTTCCATGTATGGAGACAGCGGTCAACCTCATGCGGCTGGGTCTCGTCACTGAGAACGGTTTAACCTCGGCCGGGCTTGAGGTCTTCGTCGTCGCTTTCAAAGCGCAACGTGACGCGCCTCAGCGGGAGTTGCTGCCGTAAATCACGCAGCGTTACCAGAACGCCAAGCCGGCTGAGAGATCTATGTTCGGTTAGACGGGTCGGTGCGCTGCTGCGCCGGACCCGATGCCAAGCCAAAAGTGGTTGGCGGCTTGCAAGCCCAGCAGCATGGTGCCTGATTCGGCAAATATCGCGATCATTTTGAGCAAGCTTTCGCACGGCGACGGAAACTGTCGCGGCATTGCGCGGTGACGAAGTCGGATTAGACTTTGCTTAAGTCAGATCGGCTGCCTGCACTGGATCTGGTACTGTCTGTCAGCGCGAAGCGGTCGCTGGCCATGGAATTGCTACCATTGAACTAGACGCCTTCCGTGCCGGTAACTCTACTCAGGCGCTATAGGTGATTGAATCATCGTCCCTTCGGCCGCTGGCCGCAAACGCGCCACCTAATTGCCTCGTCGCCCATCCCGCATCCTCCGCAACGTCAAACTATTTTTCAAATCGCTCGAGATCATACTCAGAAAATAAAAGCCCTATTTTATATCACGATGCTAGCTTCCGCGCGCTGGCGATATGCCGGTCACTCTGGAGAAAGTGGATGAATACAACCGCTATCAATGAAACCGCTATCAATGACACGGTGCAGGACCTCGGGGACGCCACCGAGCTCACAAAAGGCTTTGGGGGCTCGTGGCGCGCAGAACACACGACCGGCGATTATTATTTCGTGGATGAGTCCGATTGACGCGGACCGTCTTGATGGGATGGGCTTCGGCCCATCCCATCAGTTTGAGGCGGTGGCCAAGGGATCGCTGCTGTGAGCGACATATTTCATGCGTGGTCTAACGGGCGTTGGATCAGCCTCGACCTGCAATCCAATCGTTACAGCATGGCGAGCACTTCTGCAGCTTGTCCGGAGGAGCGTGAACGGCTAACCGAGACGACGGCCAAGTTGCGCGATTGCCTGAGTTCACCGCCAGCCTTTCTCCCACCCCTCCATCTGGTGTGGCACTATGCGCGTGCGGCTCATGCTGCTCGCTTCGTTCGCAGCCAGACCATCGCTCGTCAACTCGACTTTTTACGTGCCTCGCGTCGGGGAACAGCACCGGCGTCAATGGGAGTCGAAACAATCGATTACTACGCCAGCGTATTCCAACATCTGCGCAATCTTCGGTTCCGCCGCCCGCGCTGCCTTGAGGATTCCGTAGGGGGGTATCTGTTTTTCTATCCCTACATCGCATCGCTCGAGCTCCTCGTTGGTGTGAAGCAGCCCCCTTTCAGAGCCCACGCCTGGCTGCAATCTGGTGACCTCATTTTGAACGACGCGAAGCGTGCTGTGGAGGACTACAGCGTCATCTTGAGCTTCGCGAAATGAGACTCAATGTAGATGGGCTCTTGGATTCAGCGAAGGAGCTTGCCACCATCATTGTAGACGGCCGCGTGGAAATCACGGTGCTCAACGATATTGTTGACGCCGAGACCGGCATGCCGACTGAATTGGAACCAACACACTTCAAAGACACGTCTCTGCCGGAGATTGTCGCCTTGCTGCAGGAGCGGTACGCTGGCGATGCGGCGTTCATTGTTCGCGCGCCAAGTGGCATCGCGATCGTACGCCCACCTTTCTCGGAGATCTCCATCTTCTACCAGGTCAGAAATGATGAGATTGAGTGCTGGGCAGGACTGAAGCTGCCAGATGCCGCCTTGGCGCAACGCCACGCCTTCAACTTTGGCTATTTGACTGGCCTGATACGCAACGCGTCTTGGTTGACCCCGGAAACAGGGTTGTGTGGGATTTTTGAGCTACTGAGTGGCGCGGCGCTCATCGTCTCAAGGGGGACTTTTCGGCAAGTCGATTTTCTGGCGGGCGCCGTAGCCAGGCTCAACACCTCGACGTTCTCTTTCAAGGATGACGTGGCCAGTTTTCGCCAATTGATCTCAGCGAGCGTCGCTCACAAAACCCGCCACTATGGCGGTGCTTTCAGTATTCAATGTTCCGGGGGCCTTGATTCGTCGGTAGTGGCGCTGGCTGCGGCCGACCTCCATCGAGGCAGGCCCCTTTCCCTCCTGAACAGCTACTCAGAGACGGACGTCAATGGTGACGAACGCTTCTTTTTTGCCGCGCTAGCCGAGCAGGTGGGCGGCGCGCCAACCTATGTCGAAACGAATGCTCGCTCGTCGATGACCCATCTATCGTCAGAATTGCTGGCTCCAACGCCGCGGCCTTGTAAGCTAGCGGCCACGATCGCCACAACGGCTCAACTTCACGAGGCTGCGCAGGCCGCAGGATCGCGCCTGGTGCTCACAGGAGACGGAGGCGATCAACTATTTCTCAGAATGCGCCGCTTGACGATGGCCAGAGAGCTGCTTGCCGAATCCCGATCGCCACAAGATGCATTGCGCGAGCTCGCCGGCCTTGCGATTCAGGCTCGAACGTCTGTCTGGCGTGTTCTTCGCGAGGTGATCACCGGTCGGAGCGGCCGGGACTTACGCCGCCATATGCTCGGTGATCATCGGCCGCAGTCGCCTGTCGCGTCAGTGCGGCCGGATTTCGGTGCAGAGCTCGTACCAGGCGCCAGGTCCCTACGCCACCTGCCGACGACGCGACTGTTTCAGTTCTTCGGCATGCGTCATGCGGAGCTCAATCGCATCGCACTACGAGACATTGCGGTAGAAGAGCGAAAGGCGTTTGTGTTCTGGCCGCTCATCAAGGCAAGTCTCGTCACGGCTCGCCGACATCATCACTCAAATGGAATTGATCGTGCACTTGAGCGCGAGGCCTTCCGGGAACATTTGCCCGACGTGATCTACTATCGGGTTGGCAAAGGTGCCGGGCGCGACATGCTAATGCGGTACGAATATGGCGCCTTAGTGTCACGTGTCGAGCGTAGTGCATTGTATCGGCAAGGCTTGATCTCCCGCGATCTCCTCCGTTCAGCTATCGACAATTTGTCATACGACGCAGCGTTTGCACTCGTTCGTCTCTGCGCTGTTGCCGATTGGATGGACCTTCATGAACTGGGGTAAGCCGCTCTTGCCCCCGCTCCAATGGGACATCATCAAGACGAGCCTGCAATCTTCCCGCGTTCTTGTCGCGGGCTTCTTGCTCACGACCATTGCAGCGTCTGCCTGCACGGTCGCCGGGCCGCTCTTGTTCTCACGGGCCGTCGCCCGGCTGGCCAGCGCGCCGCCGCTTCTTACGCTCAGTTTGTTGTTGCTGTTTGCCGTTACGACCGCACTTGCTCGGTGCTTGCAGGAGGTCAAGGCGGTTCTGTCGAACAGGCTGGAACAGGACGTTCGTAATCTCTCCAGCAAGAAGATCATGGCCGCTCTGGTGAGCGCCGAGGGCTCGCTGTTTGCTCAAAACAATCCGAGCAAGATTTCGGCAATGGTAGAGAGTTGGCACCAGTCCAATAAGATCTACATTCAGCTCTATTTGATGGTGCTGATGGGCGGGGTCGCCGATGTTGCGTTCTCGTTCCTTGCCGTCGGTGGAGCAGCAAATTGGTTTGTGGCGCTGTTCGTTCTAGCCTACGGCGCCGTCCTCGTGTTGATAACGTGGAAGAGCAATAGAGTTACAAAGGTGTATCAGGCTGAGGCGCAGGCCTCAAGTAACGAGGGCTCGAACGTTTTAGGAAATGCAATCGAGAACATCATTTCGATCAGGGTGTTCCGCGCTCAACCCTGGATAGCTGAGTTGTATGACCGCCAGGCCGCCGCCACGCGCCGAGCCTGGCTCTCGTTCTATGGCGCCCGGTTGCGCTATGGCGCTTTGCAAGCGACCCTCTTGTTCGTTCAGTATGCCTCGATCTTGGGGCTTTCGCTGTGGCTCTATGACCGATCAGGCGAGATAGGTGGGCTCGTCATGGTGAGCATGATCCTGGTTCAACTGAACCGGCCCTTCGAGCTTATTGGCATGTCAATTCGAGACATCATCATTGCGCGTGGCATGGCCCGGCCGCTGCAGGCGCTGCTTGATGCCCATGCCCCAGCGGCACGACCCGCTATGCTCAAGCGTACTATGCCGATATCGGGCTCACTCGCCATTTCCATCAGCGCGCTTTCGTTTGGTTATGAGCGCGCCGCCTCGCCGCTTCTCTCTGGGATAACGGGCGAGTTCAAGCCCGGCGTCATCAACTTCATCATCGGACGCTCGGGCGCTGGCAAATCGACGCTTATGCAGCTCCTGCTAAAAATGCATCAAGGCTACAGCGGCCTGGTACGCGTTGGCTCTCTGGACCTGGCCACGATCGATCCGGAAGATTACTTGGCGCACGTAGGTTACGTGCCCCAAGAGCCTATGATGATGAATCTGAGTATCCGCGAAAACGTTCTGCTGGGCCGCCCGTTTCCCGATGCGGACGTGTTCCACGCCCTAGAATGCGTCCATCTGGCTGATAAGGTGACCTCCTTGCGGGACGGTTTGGACTACCGCGTCGGCGAGCGGGGCCAATTGCTAAGCGGCGGCGAGAGGCAGCGCCTTGCGATCGCCCGTGCCCTCATCGCAAGGCCTCGGCTGTTGCTCCTCGACGAGGCCAGTTCCGGGTTGGACGAGCAGACCGAGCGCGGAATCTTCGACGAACTTCGGCAACTCGCGTCGGACACGACGATCATAGCAATCACGCATCGCCGGGGCGTGATAAGTCCACGTGACTACGTGCTAGATTTGTCGTGGTCGGCATCCGCGAGAGCCTCGCTTGTGCTCGCATAACTTCCGTGACCCGGCGCCTGAAAAAGTCCTGGATGGCACGGGCTGCGCCTTTGTGCTGCCCTTCGACCATCAACGCACTGATACTTTGACTTTCGACAAGCAACTCGCTGTAGTACGTACGTGTTCCCATTGCGCGTGAAAGGTAGACATAAACGACGTCCGCGACGTGATCCGCAATGTGGCGATGCTGTTTGACCAGCAACGCGCGCCGATAGCACTCGCCTGCTTTCAAGAAGAGTTTGGCGGGATCCTCATTGCTTGCGTAGATGGGCTTAATTTCACCGCAGAAGCTTGCCGCCACTTCATCAATCAGCTTCGCCTTGGTGAAATCGCTGATGCTATCGACATACATTTGCGACAGCATGTTGCAGAACAGGATGGCTTGATGTGGGTCGATCGGCCTGGCGTTGAACCCCTTGTGGTCGACATTTTGCACCACATCGCGCTCAGTCAGCCGTATCAAAGCCTCTCGTACGGGCGAAATTCCGACGCGAAGCTCATCGGCAATGTCGGCAGGCTTCAAGGCTGTGCCGGGTAGCCAATGGCCCAGTAATAGACGCTCGCGCAAGGCCTGGAATACTGGATGCTGTGTCTCAAAAGCCATGATTACTCGCCCGTTCAAGCGGCCTGACTGAGGCGGTCAAGGGAGCCTCACCTCTTGGCATAGCTCATGCCGCCCCGGAAACCATGCGCGGTCCGGTCCGCGGCGAAATGGCTGCTAGCATAGGCCGCCATGGCAGGCCGTCCGCTAGGGCCACGAAGCTCTGCTGCCGAGTAGGAGGTGGGTATGTCCAAAGCGGAATAGGCGGTCGCAACGGGTAGAGGCGATGATCGAGCGGCATTTCTGCCATTGTGCAACCCGCCCAAGAAACAGCGTCGCTGCCACTGGTGCCGACGTCGGCGCCAACATGTTGGTTTCGCTGTTCACGATATTGCGTCCGCACTCGCGGTCCGCCGCCCAAAATCAGGATAGATTCGCCGGTCATCATGGCTCCCATTTCGTTCATCAAAATGTTAGTCGTTTGTTGGATCGGTGGAGAGCTCCAGCTCCGCTCGTCGCGCAGCCGCGTTCGTAACGAGATCAGCATCGGCGATTCGTAAGCCGCCACTTGCGCAATGGCGTGTTGGTGCTCCGAGGTGCATCCGAAGGGGAACGGGCCTGCATCGGGTGAACAACACCGCCACCATCGCTAAAGAAGAGCGTGCCGTTCAAACCGCCCTGCTTTCGCTGATCACGGAAGTCCTGCGGCCTGAGTCTAAGAATTGAAACATTCGCAATCCTTTTCGCTCGTTGGATAGCCTTGGCGTGGTCGGGGGCCGTCCCACCCATCTGAGATACAACTTGACGCTACGTACGATTCAAGGGATCTGAGGCCGTCAAACTGGACCATTTTTGGCTAGAGTTTTCGCCGCCGAATCCTCTCGGCTCGGAGCTTAACAACGGACTTAATCCCTCGATCTTCGAAATTTGCACTCGGCACGAATGCAGGTCGTCCCCGTGATGCCGTGTCTTTCGTTCTACCCGGAGACGTAGATTTTCCTTACGGCGTGCATGCCGCTTGGCCTCGCGGTAGTTGAGTACACACAATCGAAACAGAGCGCCCACAGCCGGGAATATCGCTCCGAAGGCGTCTTTGCGTTCTCAGACTGCAAGCCGCAAATTCCGGCTGCCTATCTTGCCTCACTATGAGCGACACGACACTGAAGGGCGGTCGGATTTCAGCCACGGATGTAGCTTCCTCATGATCGGTCTCTCTTATCCTTGGCTTGAGCTCGAGTGCTCGCCAAGACTAGGCGCGACGTCGACCTCGCCGCGCTGCGCCACCCGCGCACGACGTTCGACGGCTTTGCCTTCATCGCGATCGCAGCGATATAGACCGATACATAGCGACTCGCTTTGCACATCACACTTAATTTTGGAGCCATCCCGTCGCCGGCCATGCAGGCTTAAATGCCGGCTCCGATGATCAGATCAAAGAGCACTTTCGATTCCAGGCTGAACGTGTCGGCCGCATCGCCTGAGCTCAACGAACTGACGGCGCATGATAAACAGTGCAATCATCCCGGCGCCTAGCTCCGCGATGGCTTGACTGGCCAATACTCCGCTGAAGCCAGAGATGGCAGGGAAGAACAGTACAGCCGGAATGAAGAGATAATGTCTCGCGAAACACACAACCGCGCTGAGACGCGCTCTCCCGAGCGATTGAAGCATCGCCGTGACGACAGTCTCAATACCATACAGTCCAAAAAAGAGATGGAAGACGGTGCAGGCAGAAACGGCAATTTCCCTGACGCTATCGCTATCGCTGAACAGCCCGACCAAAGGACGGACAAAAACCATAACGGTCGCGGAATACGCAAAGGAAAGCGCAACCGTGATAGAGAGCATGACCTTTGCAGCCCTCAGTACGCGAGCAAAATCGCGTGCGCCCCAGCCAAAACCCAGGATAGCTTGAGACCCCATACAGAAACCGCTGATAAGCAGTGCGCCAATCGTTAAGAGTCGCACGGCTATTCCCACGGCCGCGATGGACTCTTCGCCGAAGGGCGCAGCTGCTCCGTACAAGAGCACGACAGTAATAGCAGATAAGATGCTGGTCATGGTCGCTGGCGCCCCCACGAACGCTATCTGTCTGATGCGATCTGCTCGCAACGAGATGTGAGACATCCTGACGACGACCATTCCGCGTCGCTTGGTAAAATACGCGATATAGAGGCTAATAGCCGCAGTCTGAGACACAAGCGTTGCGAGAGCGGCGCCTCGCACACCGAGGTCCAGCACGGATATGAGCACTGGATCAAGGCCAGCGTTCAGTATGAAGGCGGTCATCATCGTCCACATGCTAAATCGTGTATCGCCTTCGGCTCGGACGATGAAGCCGTTGACGATATTCAGAAGCATCAGGGTGCATCCGAACAAAAGTGTGGTCGCGTAGTCGAGCGCCAGGGGCATGATGGTTGGAGTTGCGCCGAGCGCTAGGAAGATCTCTCGCATGTTTAGAAACAGAGCGACTGTGACCGTGATGCCGACTGGCGCGGCGAGCGCGAGAGCAGTACTGGCGCCTCGACTCGCCTCTAGGTACTCACCAGCACCAAGATGACGAGATATGAACGACGCTGCTCCAACTCCTATCCCCTGTCCGGCCGCCGCGAGCAGGACCACGATCGGCAAGGTCATGCTGACGGCTGCGATCGCCGGCGCGCCGAGTGCGCCAACAAAGATTGCGTTGACGACCTGCTGCAACGCGTTGATCGACAAGCCAACAACAGACGGAATGGCGAGCCGTAGGATAAGTCTGAACAGACCGGGGTCTGATAGATCGATGCGCGCGTTCTTGTTCGGCATCACATCGTGATCGGCCTCGGCGGCGAATTCCGCATCGGGCTCATTCATGGATGAAGGTGTCCCGAGATCTTCCGAATTTCATTGATCGTCTGCAACAGCTCCTGTTGCAAGACCGTGCAAAGATGGCGGGTCACCTCATAATCGACCATGCTCGGATCATACGTGGTGTCAATCTGTAGATCGCCCGATTGATATCCGACATCGAACCAGAAGACGTGGATCGCCGCCGCTTGATGCATGTGTTCGCCGATCCAAAGTGGAGAAGGTTCTGTGTCTAGAAAACGGCGTGGGAAATGGCGCTGCAAGCGGGCGCGATAATTCACCCCAATTCTGGGCAGTGGCAGGCGATCGAGCCGACGCCGCATGGCTGGATCTCGGTTTAGGAATTTCAGGGCCCGAAAGCCTATTCCCCCGCGCGGCAGCGCATTGCGCTGCCGGTATATCAAACGAGCACGGTCGGAACGCGACTCCCTTCCTGTGACATTCAGTGAAAGCGGAACGAGCTCGCTGAGAAGACCAATGATCTGAGATGAATCGAAATCGTCAAACAGCCGGCCTCGTGTCGAGGTCAGGCTATCAATCCAGAGCGAATAGTTTCCGAACAGGGCGCCAAACGCACCCGACAGGGCAGCAAGAAACACATCAAAGTCCTGACAATTCGCTGATCTGGCTCCAATACTGAGGAGACTCGCTGTCCCTTCCCGGTCGATCTCAAGATGATACTTGGCCCGATCTACCCGAAGCGAACGGCCATCCGCATCCTCGCGACGACCTTTAAGACTTGCATCGTGAAGCTCTCTCGCGCTTCCTTCGGCAACACTCGTGCGGCCCGATGACGCGTCGCTGACACGGAAGTTGAATTGATCGTAGTCAATGCCTTCCCAGTGCTTGAGTTCGTCTGGTGCTTCGCTGTTCGCGTAGTGCTCGAGCCGCTTCAACCAGGGAGAGAGCCTTTGTACGGCCTCGGCACCATTCACATCATGGCCTGCAGCAAGAGCGTTGTATGCGTCCTCCAATGCTTCCAGGAATAGCCGATAGCCCATCCCATCCACTACGAAATGATGCACCAGTACCAGCAGATAATAATCGCCGCTTTCCGAAGCACGGAAGGCCACGACGTGAACAAGAGGCGTGTGGCCGTCAAACCGAAACATGTGTTGACGTCTTGCCGAGACGCTCTCGATTGTCCTGCGCTGGTCTGGGCCGGTCATCCGGACGAGATCGATCTCCTCCACGATGCGCTCGGCCGGACAAGGGCCAATCCCCAGCCGTAGTCCATCTTGGGTTCGGGCAACGCGGAGCCTGAGGCCTTCGTGCCTCTCGATGACATGGGCCAGAGCGCGGTCCAGGATCTTGATGTCCAGGATGCCGCCGCGCAAGAAGAACAGATCGCCTAGGTTAAAATGCTCGTCAAAGCCGACAAGAGAATTCCAAAACGATATTACGGGGGGCACAGGCAGTAGGCCGTCCGCGGAAGCCGCGTTGTGGGGTGCCGCCTCCGCTTCCCCGGCCGCCAACTCCCTGATGGTCGGTGTTCGATAGAGCAGGTTGACAGTGAGATTCAGCCCGGCTTTGCGCGCCAGCGTGACGCAACGTACGCTCAGAAGAGAATCGCCGCCGATATCAAAGAAACTGCTGTCGATTCCCACCCCCTCGGCGCCTAATAGATCCTCCCAGATCCGAGCAAGAACCCGCTCGTTCCTGGTGCGGGGCTCAGCAGATGGACTAGTTTCTATCTCGCGGTAAGGAACGGAGGAAAGGCGAGCACGGTCTATCTTTCCGCTTGTCGTCAGGGGAACACTGTCAACCAATCTGAAGGCTGTGGGAACCATGGGAGATGGCAATCTGTTGCGCAGGTGGGCGAGAATCTCTCGAGAGCTTAGATTCTCCCGAGCGGGCTCCAGGCTCGCCGTCAAGCGGCGATCCTCATCGATGCCTTCTGCGAAGACCGCGGCCTTTGCGATTGCCGGATGAGACTCAAGGGCAACTTCGACCTCCTCCGGCTCGATGCGAAAGCCCCTCACCTTGATCTGGTTGTCCGATCGGCCGCAAATCTCGAGAAGGCCGCTGATTGAGATGCGTGCGATGTCCCCACTTCGATAAAGCACATCGTATTGTCCGCCATCATACGGATTCGGCAGGAAACAGCGGTCAGTCCGATCTTGATCCTGCCAATACCCAGCGCTCAGACAGCGGCCCGCGATGCACAGTTCGCCGGAGGCTCCAACAGGCACTCTCTTCAATCGTGCATCGAGCACGTAGAGTTTTACGTTGTCGATTGGCCGTCCCACTGGGATAAGCGCCGAGTTGCCATCCGCATCCGATGTTTCGTGCACGGCTGCATTGGACGCACATTCCGTCGCACCATAGAAGTTCCACAAGGGCACGCCCGGAAAAGACCCGCGCCAGCGAGCAGGCAGCGAGGAAGGCATCGGTTCGGCGCTGCTTGTGACCAATCTCAAGGCGGTCCTTTGCGGTTGCCGTTCCTGGGACCCAATGATACCGGACAGGAGTGGCGGAGAGGCAAAAAAGCGTGTCACACGATGTTTTGCCAAACTGCACAACAACAGATCCGGATCTAGCACCTGCCCTTGGGTGAGGATCAGCGTGGGTACACCTCTCAGAAGCCCACCAAAATACTCCCAAGCGGACGCAACAAGGGAAGCGGACTTCTGGACAACCATCACGTCGGTACTATTGAAGGGAAAGCGTCGCCACATCCAGTTCAGCCGATTGAGAATGGCCGATTCCGGAATAAGAACCCCCTTCGCCCGCCCTGTTGAGGACGACGTGTATATAAGATTCGCAATTTGGTGATCTGAGGGTGAGTCGCTGGATTCGAAATTATCCGTCAGCGCCCTGCACCTGTCTAACGTCAATAGAGAAATCGAAGGTATGTCAAAGCCAGTCTCCGTGGTATTTGCGTGAACCAACACCTTTGCCTGACTATCTCGCAGGATATGTTGGATCCGATCAGGGGGATAATCTGGCGGTATCGGCACGACGATAGAGTGCAAAGCTCGCGCCGCCAGCATAACAGCGGCAACGTCAGGCGACCGGTCGACAAGCATGGCGACCATATCGCCAGCGCCCACGTCCAAATCCAGCAGGAAGGACCTGATAGCTGCTACGCGCTCACGCAGCTGGCTGAATGTGACTTCCCCGAACTCGCCAAAATATGCTACCTTGCTGTGATTGGAGACACTGATCTGCTCGAAGGCTTCTACAAGCAGACATTCACACTCATATGGCTGCCTGGATCCCTCCAGTGAGTTCAGTAGAGTGACGTCTGACGCGCTGAGGCAGCTCAGCTCCTCAATGGGCGCAAGCGGTTCGTCAACGCAGGCGGCAATCAGACACCGCAGATTGTTGGCCATGCGGACAGCCAGATCACTCGAGATTATGTCTTCCGCATACGCGAGCTGGAGCGCAATCTCGTCGCCGTCATCTTGCGCGTACAGTGTTAAGTCGAATTTGACATAGCCTGTGTCGTATTCGCGGAATGTCAGATCCAACTCGTCCCGACCAACGGGTTCGGCGGCTTCGGAGTACATGTTGAACATGACCTGGAAGATCGGTGATCGCCCCGGTTCGCGACATAACCTTGTATCCCTGACCATCCATCCGAATGGATAGGCCGAATTTGCGATGGCATCGCTGACCAGGCCCTGGATGCGCGTGGCATGAGCAGAAAAGGACTGACCGGCATCGATCGCGGCACGGATCGGTAGCATATTCAGGAAAAAGCCGACGATGTCGGCGCTGCCAGGTTGATCCCGTACAGCGTGTGGTATGCCGACGACAATGTCGTCCTGACCGCTATACATTCGTAGCAGCAGCTTGAAGCACGCCAGCAGTGTTGTCGACGTGGTGCAGCTGTTTCGGCGCGCAAATTCTCTTACACGACTGGAAAGATCGCCGCCAAGCAGCACTGGATGCGAGGCGCCGCGGTATGAATTTGTCTGCGGGCGCGCTCGTCCCGTTCCAAGCGAAAGCACCGGCGGATCATCACCAATCTGACGACGCCAATAGTGACGTTGGCTCTCCAGCGCCTCTGGAGAAACGTGTCGTTTTTCCCACGCCGCGTAGCCCGAGAGTGACGCACGGTTCTCTGGGCAAAACGCCACGGCATCTACGTACCTTTGCTGAAGATCTCTGAGCAGCACAGAGATGGACCAGGCATCGACGATGATTTCATGAGCGGTGATCAATATGAGATGATTGTCAGGACCAAGCCGGACCATGCGCGCGCGAAACAAGTGGCCCTGTCCGAGATCGAAATTGTCTTTCAGCTCCGTTCGCCGAAACTGTGCGATGAGCTCCTCAGCCTCGGAGGAGGTGAGATGAGATACATCGATCAATTCAAGATTGGTGCATGGCGGAGCATCAAAGCATTGAACCGGACCGTCTTTGTCGATAAAGCGCGCCGAAAGTGCCTGGTGGGAATGAATGACCTCGGTCCAGGCGCGATTGAACCGAGCTAAACTGATGTTTCCCTTAATGCGCAGCCCGCCTTGAATGATGTAGTTCCTGGCAGATGGATCGAGCTGCGCCAAAAACCAAAGGTGCTCCTGGAGGTGCGTCAGAGGTGATCGGTTTAGCTTTCGGCATGTCAAAGCCGTACACGGATTGAGCTCAGTGCGCCCCTCGATCGAAGCGGCAAGAGATCGAATTGTGCCATTCAGGACCAGTCTGAAATCCGCTCTCACTCCTAGCAAGGTCTGCAACTGTCCCAATATAAGCATTGCGCGGAGCGAGTCTCCGCCAAGGCTTATGAATTGGTCATTTACACCTATGTTCTCGATGCGCAAAATGCCGGACCAGATTTGACGTAGCCGGACTTCGAGGTCTGATTGCGGCTCCGCGAAGGGCGTTGACAATAACGGCCGAACACTGGCCGGGTCAGGCAACGCTGCAAAATCGACCTTTCCGTTCCTGGTCAGTGGAATATCGTCCACATGGACGATTCTTTCCGGAAGCATGTAGCTGGGGAGTGCCTCAGCAAGAAACTTCCGAAGATCGCTTTCCGCCAGTTCAGCTGGAGCCGACACATACGCGACCAGACGCCGCGATTCGGCTTGCGCCTCCGACCCAGCTATATCTCGCGCCGTAAGCTTTACACCTGCGCAGACAGATGCGACTGCGACGGCGCCATGCACCGAGGGATGAGCGGACAAACGAGCTTCGATTTCTCCCAGCTCGATTCTGTGCCCGCGAATTTTAACCTGACGATCCCGTCGACCGAGACATTCCAGAAGCCCGTCGGAACGAACGCGCCCAAGATCACCTGTCCGGTATAGGCGCCCGAACGACGGGTCGTTTGAGAACGGGTTCGGCCCAAACGCATTCTTGGTGCGGACATGGTCATTGACGTAACCGGCAGCGACACCGACGCCGCTAACACAGATTTCGCCGACTTCTCCTACACTGCAGAGCCGTGGTCCGTCCGCGACATAAACCTCAACGTTTTGAATTGGCCTGCCGATCGGCACATAAGGCTCAGCCAGCGCAGGCGGAACGGAAACCAGATGATGCGTCACGCCGTCGGCGCACTCGGTCGGCCCGTAATGATTGAGAATGGAAACGTGGGGATACAAGGCAAGCCACGCACGCGCCAATCCGGGCGTTAAAGGTTCTCCGACCGTAGAAATAATCCGCAAGCCGTCCATGGCTCGCTCTGCCGCGGCAAGCGATTGCAGATATTCAACAAACACTGCCAGCATCGACGGAACGAGTTGGACGATCGTAGCGCCGCATCGTTGAATTGCTTGAAGGAGCGATGAGGGCGATCTCAGTGTCGAATCATCGATGATTGATGTAGAGGCTCCGACGCAAAGCCCAGAAAGAAGCTGCCAAAGCGAGATGTCAAAGCAGTGCGATGCCGTTTGCGCGACGCAATCCGTCCGAGTGAGACTTAGGGCATCGATCTTTGCCGCCAAATGATTGTTTAGGCCGTCGCGCTCGATCATTGCGCCCTTAGGCTGGCCCGTCGAACCAGACGTAAACAGAATATAGGCAAGTCCATCCGCGTTCGGGGATGGCACAACAGACGAGGTCTGCACCCGGCGCAGAGCCGCCTCTATAGCTACGAATTGCGGAGCTGCTTTGCTGCTCTTCTGGAATAGGCTGAGCGAATCCGGCCGGTCTCGGCCCATCAACAAAGCGCAGCGGCTCTGCTCGATCATGAATGATGTACGGGAAGCCGGCAGCGATGGATCGAGCGGTAGGTACGTTGATCCAGCTTTCAAAATTGCGATGACCGCCGTCGCCCAGTCGAGGTCCCGCCCTCCCCAATAGCCGACAACCGCGCCGCGAGCACCCTGCTCTCGTAAGGTCCTTGCAAGGGCATCCGATCTTGATCGTAGCGCCTCATATGTGAGTTCGTCTGCGCCGTGCCTCAGCGCAACTCTCTCCGGATCCGAATCTGCAAGCCGATCGATCGCCGTGACCGCGTCAACCGGTTGACGTTCCATAGACTGCTTCTTGCCTGATTGATTTTCCGTAGGCACGCGCCCCGCCATTCGTCGCCTTCTTCGGCGCCCAAATCGGAACGCCGGAGCTCGTCATCGAGGTGACATGCGCAGCCACCCTGATTCCGCACGTCGGTTTTGTCCGTATGACCTTCTCGCTGTTCGCTTCTGGCTCGATGATCGGCAGAGGAACAGGAGGACGCTAGGACCCCGCGTCCACTTTGGCACCTACCCACTCTTGTAGTGGACCTGCCATCGTCTGCATGGCACTCGCGATCGACGCGCCCACAGGCTCGTTACGGCTTGTGATTAGCGTAATTGTCCGATTTCGCGGCACTTGAGCCGGCACCACCAACCCATCGAGAGCGTGTAGGCCACCCCGGCGATACAGCTTGTACGGACGAAAGGCTTCTTACCGTAACCACCGCCAGACCGATGGTGTTCAAGCCGGTGATCGTCGCCACAGGGACCCGGCGGCGCCTCAACATTCCAACGAGTTATCGAAGCTCGCAGCAGCAGTCCCAAGCACGGCCTTGAGGTCATCCAAGTGCTGGCACCGGCAAACAAAGCGCCCGATCACCTCGTCACCTAAATCCGAATAGCTCCGCTTATTTGGCCGTTAGTCAACGGAGATTTATTTATGACGATGACAACGCGAGCTGGAAATTGAGGCGTCGTGTCATCGCCCAAACTGGTGTGGATAGGCGCCGAGGGCACATTTTCCGGGCGGCGAACGGTTGAACGGCTGGCCGTCCGCAGCGACGAATGGCTCACAGAGACTTCGATCGACAGAGACGCAGCCTGCCCACGGGCCCTCTGCGTGAGGATTAATCCATCGCAATGCGCTCGCCAGACTTGCTTGATGAGCTACTCGACCATTTTCCACGACCTTTGCGGTTTCGGGCGCGGCAAATTCCTTTCCGCTTAAGATCATCTGGTGAAATGCGAGCGTCGCGTCCTTGCTCCCGATCGGCAGACTTTACCAATCAAGCACTCCGATTTTGCGCTCTCCGCTCAGCTATTCGGGCCCGTCAATTGATGATGTTGGGCTGCATGAGCAGCATCATCCACGCCACAAATCTCATCCTGCTGATGCTGCTAACGGCGAGCACTAGTTCGGCTTGTGCGGTCTGCTCAGCGTATTTCCAGGCGCCATTTGTGCCCCCCGGGCAGTCCGCGGTACTAGATGTGATTGCGACCTTAGTGGCCTGGGGGAGACTTGAGACGTTTGGCGTTAGACTGAGATTTTTTGTCCGCCAGCCAACACAACGTGGTGGCAGGTTTGGTGGGGCAGTGCCAGCGCTCGCATGAACGGTGACCGATGTCACGAGGCCTAAATGCCGCAGCGGGACCTCTCCTGAGCGATCGTGACCGCGGCAAGGCCGAACATCACGTCGCGGTTGATGCCGAAATGGAGGCGATAGAGCCACCAGATTGCGCAGCACCGGTCGAGATCGGAGAGTGCCCGAGCGCGGTTTATTGCTGCTGCGACCCGCGCTATTGGCTTCATGACACGTCTCGTCTGAAAACCTGAACGTCTCGGGACCAGTGCTCTAAATTTGGTGAGTTCTTGATCGGTGACGGTCGGCTGTCGCGCGCATGCGTCGGCAAAGGATTGGAAGCTTAGATTCATGTTTGCCATGGCATTGCGCGTCTCGAAGCTTGATGGGAACACGCATATGCGTATCCGGCCTTTCCGTAACCTTACGAGGCAAGTACTGCTTCCCCCAACACCCAGATCTGGTAGCGACAATTGACAGCACTCTTATGCGGTAGTTACGCGGTGGCGCGCGTTAGTTCGCAGACCCGATGCTGTCGCATCGAAGCGATCGGAGTCGATGGCGTTGGCTGCACCTCGGAAAACGGGGCGGCGCGGCCCGGAGCCATGTGATATTGCCTCGACTCATCGATGGCAGGTAGAGCTCCTGAGAGAGACGGTGATGCACTGCGACTTCCTGCCGCTGTGGGGATGCAGTCAACGAATGTGAATTCGTCATTTGAACAACTCGCCAGCCGACCACCTAACGGATTGACACGCGACATAGCCAGGGTAGCAAAGCTGCCCGCCCACAACACTAGTTCGGTACGGTCGACAGCACGTTGCGCAGCCTGTTGCGGCCTTCTCGAATATGAGGCCGAGCGAATACAAATTTGGCGCGCACCACCCACTCTCTGAGGACGATCCTTCAACTGAACAGACTACCAATGCATTATCATGCTGTGGGCACACGCATGCTCTAAGACCAATTTCCCGGTCGCGATGACCGGGTTTGTTGAAGTCTGTACTTGCCCGCCTACTTCATTCTTCTCCATGTCAGCCAGCTCGAAGAAGCCCCGCCGCGCATGGGCAATGCAAAACGCCAGTGTAATCGGCCGCACCTTCTTCTGCGGGTCGAACAGCGGTTCGAACCCGCTGTAGCACCGGCGTACAGCATGCCGGCGAACGCGGCCAGCTTCTTCTGGAGATGCTCGCCTCGTCGGTTGCTCGAGGCGTACTAGACTGCCGCCGCCGGCGCAGGCCCGGTGGCCGGCCACCGCACACAAGCGCAGAACCGCCCGGTTGTACCTTGCCCTTCGCCGGGATACGGATGGTGTGGTGAAAAGGCCGGCGGGATTTCACCTCCAGCCTCTCGCAGAACCGGGCGTATTGGACGGAATGCGCGCCGTTTCTAATCCGCAAGCAGACGCTGCTGAGCACGGTTCTGACCGAGCTTTTGTCGATGGTAACCGCTTGCTGCTGGGTTAGCTACCCACAACGAGCTTTCATCCCGCTCGACTGAGCGCTTGTTATGTTCGAGACCAATGTCGGAAAGTTGACGATACGCACGCTCAGACAAAGCGCAAAAGCAGCGATGTCAGTTTGGCATGCGGATTGCTGTGTCATCACCGATCGCTTCCAAGGCGACGGCTAGGTAGAAACATTTAGCAGAGGCCGGGCTATGTCGCAGGCTGAGGTAGAACGGTCAAGAATCTAGCGAAAGAGGGTAGTCTGCTCGAAAACGTTAAGCAGAGTGCTACAGGTCTTCGCGATCGGAAAGAGCCACGGCTACGATTTCACGCTTGATGAGGTTAGGAGCAGCATCCGAGTGCCACGCCGACATGCGTTGATGCAGCTCGACGCGATTGTCGGCGGCAAGCAGGATTTGAGCGGTGTAGGCTTGAGGAGGATTGTGCATACCACTGCGTTGGCTAGTTCCACGTCGGAGGCACCTACGACGCCGTGCAAGCCGCGGAAGCGGGCCGTGACCTAGTCGCTGTCGTTTTGCTTATTGTAGTTTTTGTCGCTGTCGCGGCCTGACGTATTTTCACTCTGATCGCATTGGCTCGTCCTGAAGGAAACGATCCGGTGCGAACAGAACTGAAAGCACGCCTCGTCAGGAGTGAGATCATTGCTTTCAGGCCTAGAGATGCGGCTTCAGGGCGTACCCGTACCTTATGACGCACACTGCGACCGAACACTGCCGACGGATTTTTGACCGGCGTACCCCCGAGCAACTGCGCACGTTGTCACACGTCAAGCGCTTCATGGAGCGGCTGGCCGGTGACTTGGAGTTCCGCAGGGCGCTTTCGGAGAACGTTCATTCTCCTCGAGCGGTAACAGAGCGCTACGGCATCGAAGTTGCCCCAATGAAGATGCTTCCTCTCTGGCGCGGCGGCTACCTGAAATACCGCTTCAAGCCGGAGTCTACGCCCTGGCCCCTGGCTATGATGTGGGACGAGTTTATCTGCGACATGTTGCGCGATCGCGACCTCCTGCGCGAAGAGGGCGAAATGTCGACGATCAACCCTCGCTTTCATGCCTGGCGTGAGCGCCAAATCCGGCGCTGCAACGACGAATTGGGCGGAACGGCGGCCTCGGTCACGTACCCCATCATCGCTTTCGAGCTGAGCGACGGCTGCACCATCGGTTGCTGGTTCTGCGGCCTCTCGGCCGACCGCTTCAAAGGCTATTACGAATATAGCGAAGAGCATGCAGCGCTTTGGCGCGCCGCGGTCGGTATTGCGAGCGAGATGTTTGGTTCGGCAGCCCGTACTGGTTTCTGCTACTGGGCCACAGAGCCTATGGACAACCCCCATTACGACCGCTTTCTATTCGACTATTATCAGATCACGGGCGCATTGCCACAAACAACGACGGCGGCCCCGCTCAGGGATCGCGCACTCACCACGCGCGTGCTCGAACTGTTCCAGCGCTATCGCACCGTGACGAACCGTTTCTCCGTGCTGAGCACAACACATCTCGACCAGATTCACATGGCGTTTTCGCCTGAGGAGCTGATCGGTGTCGAACTCGTCCTGCAGGGCAAGGAGGCGCTGACTGCAAAGGCTTTTGCCGGGCGCGCGCGCGGAGCGAGAAACTTAGGGCTGCCAACAAAGATGATGCAATCGCCTTGCTGGAGAGCGATCACACGACCATCGCCTGTGTTTCCGGCTTTCTCGTGAATATGCTGCAGGGACGTTTACAATTGGTGACGCCGGTGCCCGGTAGCGAACGCTGGCCTCTTGGCTACCGCGTCTTGAGTGAACGCTTCTTTAGGAGGTCTGACGAGTTCCGCGAGGGGCTGCAGCGCATGATCGACCAGCATGTGCTCGAGAGTCCAGCTCCCAAATTGCCGATCCGCTTCCGCAGGGACTTGCAATACGAGGCTGGGAACCGATGCTTTCATCTCCGGTCCCGCAACATGGAACACCGGGTGCTGGACGACATCGCTCCGACTTCCGTTGGCCATCTAATCGCCTATGGCAACTGCACAGCGTCGGAGCTGGTTAGGCAGGTCACGACTGACGGAACGAGCGTGCTCGCAGTAGCCGACCTGCTCGATCAGTTATGCACGGCCGGGGTGATTGAAGAGGACTTAGACGACAGCTTCGCCTGGCAGACCAGCTCACCTGTTACTGCGCTTTCATCGGGCAGCGGTTAGAGTTTCGGATTTTGTACGCCAGTGAGTCCGCCGGAAGAATTTCATTCTCGAGTTGCCCAGGCGAACGGTGCGTGATGCCCCTGCAGTTCCACCGCGCTGTCGAAAACATGGAAATTTGGAGTGCGCGCAGCGGCGGCTACTCGTTCGTTATAAGCTTGCAGAGCCCGACCGGTCCTGGCTTCCGCGGAAGGTTCGGCTACGTCGCTTCGTGGCGTCCGCTTGACCAGAGCCGTGGCGCGATCAGGGTGCTCGGCTCGCCCCTGCAGAGCTTGGCTGAGGCCGAGGACGCCTGCAATAGTATGCTCAATTACCTGAGAGACTGAACTGATTCCTGGTCGCGGAAAATGGAAGCAGCTTAAAGATGCTGCAGTCGCGTCGGGTGCTACCCAGGATGTTCACGGGGTCGAGACGTACTTTGTAGCGGCTGAGATTATCGCGCCCGATTTGAGCGGGCGCTACACGTTCTATCCGTCGGACGGGCTTGCTTCCAAATCGAGCTCATCTGGATTATCTTGAAGATCATCTGCCGTCCCTCACGCCGGTCGGAGCAAACATGTTCGTCGAAGGCTCGACAGATTTGTTCGCGTTTCCCAATCCGGTAGCTAAGCCGTACATCAGGATCGTGATCCACAAGACGCCCCTAGCGAACGGCTGCGCCCTACCGGATCTATTCACGAAATGATCATCACGATCCGTACACGGATGCGAGCCAGAACAGCTTGATGACAAGGGCGGGACAGGTCGTAACACCGTAGTCCCAATGACTTCACTGATTTTGCCGTCCTGCCACGCCTGTTTGCAGCGGCTGCGGTAGTCGCTCCTCAATCGCGGTAGCGCTGACAATGCTGCTAAAAAATACCGTCGCGCTTAAAAATGCTTTCAGCACAGCCAGGACCCTTTAGATTAGGAATAATCAAGCGGTACAAAGGCGATATTACCCTCGGGCCCAGACGATCGCCGTAAAGCGCCCCGGCCATTTCCGGAAACCGCGAAGTGAAGATTGAGCCGCCCATTCATTTCTTGCACAGAATATGTCAAGTTCGGGTGACCTGCCACTGCATTTTCATCCAGCGGCAGTTAGAGTCTCGGGTTTTGTAGCGAGACCGGACTTTGGACCACCCAGAACTAGAGTTTTGCGCTCTTATCACGTTGGCGGGCTGGTGGCGCCGGCGTGATTTTGCAGCAAAATCGGCGGCCGATTGCCGATGGCTCCATGGGGCCGCTCCTCGTTGTAGTATCTGCGCCAAGTCTCCACCTTTTCCCGGGCGTCCGCAAGCGACAGGAACCAATGGGCATTGAGGCATTCGACCCGGAAGCGGCCATTGAACGCTTCGATAAAGGCGTTGTCGGTCGGTTTGCCCGGGCGTGAGAAGTCCAGCGTGACGCTGCGTTGGTAGGCCCAGAGGTCGACGTCACGCGACACGAACTCGCTGCCTTGGTCGACGCGGATTGTCGCCGGGAAGCCCACTTCGTTGCAAACCCTTTCCAACACCTCCACAACATCGGTGCCGCGGAAAGTGAGCCGCGGCTCCAGGGCGGGCGAGAAGCGGGAGAAGATATCGATAATCGTGAGCACCCGGAGCTTGCCACCATTTGCCAGCTGGTCATGAACAAAGTCCATCGCCCAGGTCTCGTTGGCGCGCGTCGCTGGCCTGCGGTCATCGCGCAGCTTGGCCTTGACCCTCCGCTTCGGCGACTTGTTACGCAATTGCAGGCCCAATTCGCGATAGATGCGACGGGTCTTGTTCTGCCCACCGACTGGTCATTGCTCGGGTTGCAAAACGGCATACCGGCGGCGCCGCAGGTGCACGCACGGGTGCCAAGCCACGGTTGATCCGAATCGTTCTCGCAAATCTGCCTTCCGCGATTCGTTCCTCGTTCATTCGCTCTCTCATCGGCTATTCGCCAAGGAGAGGGTAATCCTTTTCGCCGACGGGGGCTCATTGCGCGAGCTTGTATTCACCCCCGACTTTCATGGCGAGTTTGATCTTGCGCTGATCGCAATTCGAGACAGGAACGCCTCAAGCTAGACCAGGCGACACTGGCCAAGCGGATCGGCGTCAGCCGTCGCCAATCAAAATACTTGCAGCCGCAGCGAATTATCTATCTGAAACCCGGGCGAAAAATCCGCCTCGCTGTAAGTAGGATGACGCTCAGTCAACAACTTCGTCCAGAGTCCATTGGAGATCCAAGCTATTTGGAGTTAAAATGACGAGGTCCAGATCGATTATTTCCGCCGCGGCTCAGGCCGCGGCGGAATTTTTGGCCTGAAACCGATACAGGAAGTCCGCCGCCCGCTGGACGAAGTTTGAAGATCGCGCGTTTGTCGTTCTTCAGCACCTTGATCTAAGAGGGCATATAGGAGGCGTGCCCCTCCCTCACCTCCGGTATCAGGCCCAATCGGCGGACAGGAAGGCCGCGCCAAGCTCTGCGACCAACTTTTCCATGGCATAGCCTTCATCGCCGAAGCGCTTGCGGCCGAACTCGCGACTCAGGCGGCTCTCGTGGCGGTATGTAGTGTCCAACGCCACTCATTGCGCGCGTCGCGGCAGAATGGAAGTACGTGGCCCTCACCTTTTCAGGTGATGTACCGACCTTCGCCAGAGTACCTGCGAAGCTTGTCGGAGATAGCAGCGGGATTGGTCGGGGCAAGATGTAGAAACAGTGCGGGCGCGGCTCGGTGCTAACCAACCCGGGGGCTGAAGCCAGGCCAACTAGTCCCTACCACATCCGCACTGCCGTTGAGACTAGCGGAAAAGTGACTCGGCGCCGATCGATCTGGAGCGATAACGCTGTCCCTGTCACATCCCGTTAACCCCAAGGGCTCTGTATCTGTCATAGCTTACCGCAAGCTGACAGGCCTTTTGCGCAGTCGGTCAATAATAATGGGGTATCAACACCCCTCAATCCGCCACGGAAATTCCTGCAACCACTCAGACATGCTCTCTGTGCTGTCAGTCGTCACGACTTCAGGATCACCCGGACGGTTCAGGCTGCTGATCAGTGAGACATTGTCGGTTGAGGACCACACCATCGTAGATACTCCGCCCCGTTAGAGGGCAGGTCTCCTGTGGAGTCAAATTGCGAATTCGGTGCTTTGCGCCCCGCCCATCCCTCTGCCGTGCATATTGTACTGCCATGTTCGTCGCACTCCGCATATCGGTCGATTGTCGGAGTGCATTTGTAGAATTCCAGTAAGCCTAAACCGGGGAATCCTGCGGATGACGAAAAGCGGGCCAGATCATGATTGCACACGAAATTGTAGGCTCTGGGATGTGAGAGAAATACAGCATCGCACGACTGAGCAATATAGGCGGGTCAGCAATAGATGGAACGCAGCGCCGCCTATCGAGGCTGCCAATGATGTTAGCCAGGAGATCGAGAGGCTAACGCACCGGCTTTGCCTTGAGGGCTGTTCACACGAAATGCCTGGTGGGTATTAACGAGAAATCGGCCTTGGACTGATAGGGTAGACTGAGGGCGTAGGTGATCGCTCAGATTCATCCCCGGGGAGATACCATCGTCCGCCGAGAATGAGCAAAGACGGGCTTGCTGACGCCGCTGCCTGCTCCGGACGAACTCGATTCAAAGTCGATTGCGCGCGCCATCGGGCTGGGATGCGCTCGATGCACGATTTCTAAATTCCGCAGCGGGATCTCTCGTGGGCAACCGAGACCGCGGCGAGCCCCAACATCACGTCGCCGGTGAATCCGAAATGGAGACAATAGAGCCACCAGATTGCGCAGCACCGGTCGAGATCGTACATGGCGAGTGCGCGCCTCGTTGCTGCGACCATCCGCGCCATCGGGTTCATTCCGCGTATCATCTGGAAACCTCGGCGTCTCGGGGCCAGCGCTCTCCGTTCAATGACTTTTAGGGCGGTGATGGCCCGCTGTCCGGCGCGTGCACCTGCAAGAGATTCGGAATTAAGATTGATGTTCGCCATGGCATTCTTTTCCGCGTTTCGAAGCTGCATGCGATCTGTGTCGTAATCCTACGGTTCAGGTGCTGCTTGCAAAACGCCCAGATCTGGTAGTGCCAACTGATAGGATTTCCATCCGATAAATACCGCTCACGCGATTGCACTGCCACGCAAAGCCACTTGCGACCGTCGTTCTCGGTTACGCGACCTTTGCTGCCAGCTCCTTGAGAATACCTCCGCGTCCGCGAGTTATTGACGCTCGCACAGGCAGGGCCTACGCCGTTTCCGAGTAAGCCCTCCACGGTCACCGGTTTCGCTGCCCAATTTGCGCGAATCCAGCCGACGTCGAGCGCTGGTTGGCGGCCGAGCCCCGTCTGAGGGCGCTGGCAATTCTCGGTCGCCTCGCTGAGCAACGCCCCAAACAGTTCGGCCCGCAGCACACCATCGTGCAGCGCTTGTTGGGATGGCTCCGACGCAAATCAGCCGAAACGATCATCCCGCACGGCGCAAAGCTGCGACGCTGGCCGCGTGTAATGGGCATTCCGCGACGTCTCCAGTCCCTCCGATTCTGCGCGCCATCGTGGAATCTCGGACTGGCCCACAGCGGGAGCTACATCGTTTAAGCGAAAGTCACACCGGCAGGGGAGGCAATACGGGCGCAATATGGCAGGCCGGATGACAGGCCGGCACCACGCAGATGAAATGGCAAGGATGACCGTGCATCTCGTGGGCTGCCAGGGGGTCCAATGATGCGTACCCACTGGCGGCGCGAACAGTCCACTGTTAAGCGGCGAATGTCTCTCCAGGTAAGGACAACCGAAGTGATCGCAGGCCTCCAGTCCGGCGCGATCGCTTCACCGTCGGGTTGCGTCTCATACCCTTGTAAGCCTAACGAACCCTCCTTCCACTAATTCGGCTTTGTAGGCCCGATTGTTAAGTAGGATTGTGGCGGGGTTATCTGCGGTCGGCATGAAACCTTCTTCGCGCAGCTTGTCCATTAGGGCAGGTGTGGCCCATTGCTGTCCTAGCGGCATTCCGTAGCGCCATTTCTCCGCAAAGAAGGCTCCGAAGTCCGGTACTCCCGCCCGGCCGGCCCCAACCACTTGGTCCTCCGCGGGGTTATGAACAAGACGAACGCGATTGGACTCATCCAAACCGGCCGTGTAGCGGTGACCTTGGATTTCATAGGTCATCGTCGGCTGGTCCGAGTCCGGCAAGAGACCGTGGTGGAATAGCCTCTCAACCATGGCGTCAGGGGCGATTTGCGAACCGTGTGAAAATCTCTGTGGAGCGGCGAATGAGACATCTACCGCTTCCTCAGGTGCGGCAGGTGATGATGGTCCAGCTTCATTCATGATCTGACTGAACAAATCATGATCTTCCTGTGTCCAGATGTGCGCCGTTGGCGATTCCGGTGAACGGGCATTATCGATCGGGTTCGGATCCATAAAGCTCTCCTTTCTGTTATAAGAACAAAGGCCTCTTGAAGATCTGCCCCCAGGGAATGAGCTGAAGTTCGTCACGAATTCAGAGATGGGTGGCTTCGTCATCGAGAGGCCAAGTTCGAATGTTAAAGAGGCTGGCTTTCGAGAAGCTGACAAAGGTCGAAAAAGGAGACAAACCCGCGGCCGCATCTGCCCCCTCTGATGCGATCATCTCCGGGCCAAGTCTCATTCCGCCTGGCCTCGCAGTCGGCGCGCGGGTCTGCGTCGTGCATTGCGTTCACCTGAGCGTAAAGCTGGTTAGGAGGTCCAGGTGATGCGGACCGCGACCAGACTCAGTCTTGCACCGAACATGTGCATTTCGACCTCTGCCCTCGACCCGTCGTTCTGGCTGACGCTTCGAGCCTATGCTCGGGGCCGCTAACCAGAATGGCCACGATAGTCGCGCGAGCGCGAGAACAGACGAGAGCGAGACCTACGTGAGAGTCCGGCAAGCGCGGAGCGAAGTGTTCACCTGAGATAACGAAATCGCTGAGACGCAAACCAGCCGAGACGATCATCCCGAGCACGGCTAAAGGTGCGGCGGTGCCGGTGATCCGGGGACTGCGGCCGCCGCTGCGTGTAGTGGGTAGTCCGCGAAGTCCCCAGTGCCTCGAACCCTGCGCGCCATGATACAACATCCGAGTGACAGCCGGAGCTACATCGGTCAAGCGGAACGCTACGTCCTCAGGTGAGGCAATACGAACCGCCAACTTTGTCCCGGCTGCTATCGACGCTCTGCGTCATGCAGATGGCACTCGTGTCAGGGCGTTGGAAAGAGATTCACTGGTGTCCTGAATAAGGAAAATCGTCGTAATTCGTGCGCGCGGTGGCGAGGTCGCCGCTGAAATGTCCGCTTCCTCCAAGCGTCCGTTGGCGAAGAACCGTAGGCCACATTCGTGCTCGCCCGTTGCGGGCGCACGAACAGTAGCTCCTGGGGATGCGTCACTGGTTTGCCTTAACAGCTCTCTAAGTGGTTGACCAAGATGTACGCCCCCTGAACCTTTGGCAGCGCTCCCCGAACGACTTGAGATCGGCCTCGTCGGCGTCGGGGCCGAATAGCCGGGCCTTCTCCCCGTCCCGGCTGATGCCCTCGCGCAGGAGATAGCCAAGATGCGCGGGCGAGCGGCGCCGAACGCACGTTATGACTGGACGACCTAGGTCTTGATGGTCGCCAGACGCGAGCGTCCCGCGAGCAGGCGTTCGCCCACTCGCCGGCGACCCGGCCGGGACGCAAAGGTGGAGCACTGATGATTGGTGGATCTTGTCCGCCGCGCGAGAGAGAGCGGCAGGAGCGCTGAGCGGCGGCAAGCGCCTTGGCGACGAAGGGCGTGGCACGCTGACTCCTTAAGGAGCGGACGCAACCTGGCCGAGGCTGAAAGGGCGCGAGACATCGCCAATCGTGTTCGGCGCCCGCCAATTTGTCCCAAACTCGCCAAAGCAGCGCGATGTCTGGGTGCCCGACAACTATAGCAGGTCTCATATTTGTCTTGCCGGGAAGGCCAGCGATCAGATCAAGGGTAAAATGGGCCACGAAAGGCGGGCATTTTTATTGCAGAGCTTACCGTGAGGTTCGTCGTGACACGCTTCAGCCTACATGTGAACAGGCGATGGCCGTGAGGACGAGCTCGGGCAAGTGGAATGCAACTTTGCGCGACCTGTCTGGTCGAAATGTTCGGGCCATGGATCGCGCTCCAGATCAGGTCGAGGATGGCGAGGCAATTTACTCCAGAGGGGCTGGAGCCGGTCCTCGGTCCGGCAGACGAACGCTTGACACGCCGCGCGGTGTTGGGCGCAACCATCGGCAACATTATCGAATTCTACGACTTCGGGACCTATAGCTTTTTCGCAATACAGATCGGTCAGGCGTTCTTCCCGGCAACTGACCAGTTCGTCAGCCTCATGCTGTCACTCGGAACCTTCGGCGCAGGTTTTGTAACCAGGCCGATCGGAGCCATCGTGCTCGGCTCGTATTCGGATCGGGCCGGCCGCCGACCCGCGATGACCGCCAGCTTTGCCATGATGAGCGCCGCGGTCCTGTTATTGGCTATCACGCCATCGTACGAGACAATAGGACTTGCCGCTCCGTTGCTAGCCATTTTCGCACGCTTGCTGCAGGGCTTTGCTCTCGGAGGTGAAGTCGGTCCAACGACAGCCTACTTGATGGAAGCGGCCCCCACCAAAGCCCGCGGTCTTGCGGTCTCCTTTCAGCCCGCGAGCCAACAGGTAGCTGCGACGGCCGGAGCGTTGGTTGGAGAAATACTCTCGCTCACCATGACAAGCGAAGCGCTCAATGCGTACGGATGGCGGGTCGCGCTGTTGCTCGGCGCGGCTACGTTGCCGTTTGGACTTTGGTTGCGGAGCGTCCTGCCCGAAACGCTGCACCGCCCCGAGGCGCCGGTTCTTGTCACCCAGCCCGAGGGGCGACCACCTACCGATCGCCGCATCATGAGCTTGGGATTTGTCATCTTGGCCAGCTGCACGATCACGACTTATGTTACGGGATACATGACGACCTACGCGTTGAACACCCTCCGCGTTTCCACGCCTCTCGCCTTTGCTACTACGCTCATCAGCAACACGGTCGGAATTTCTGCAGCACTGCTGGGCGGCCTGCTCGCCGACCGCGTAGGCCGTCGGCGTATCATGATATGGCCGCAGGTCACTGCATTACTGATGACCTATCCGGTATTCTTGTGGATTGCAGAGAGCCGCAGTGCCTTGGCACTTCTAGGAGGTCTCGGCGTCCTCACCCTGATCGGAACGATTCCGTATAGCGCCTTCTACGTGAGCATGGCCGAAGGTTTGCCCAAGTACATTCGTGGTCGCGCGTTCGCGACGATCTACGCTTTTGCGATAGCGATTTTTGGAGGCACAGCTCAACCGATCGTCACCTGGCTCATCCACCTTACCGGGAGTGCACTCGTGCCCGCCTGGTACATGCTCTTCGCGGGCGCGGCCGCGCTTTGTGCCATGCTTATGATGCCGGAGACGGCGCCACTCAATTATGTGCCCGACCATAGACGAATGGCCGTAACGCCACGACCGCTGCCCTAGTCATGCCCGAACAGGTAAGGATGACATCTATGATGTCCGAAATGCGAAACATCGACCCGGAGGACGGGTATGGGGCCACCACGTAAAAGCAATCTATCCTGAAAATTCGAGCAGCTTTACATCGAGCAGGAGCTCCTGTCGGAGCGCAGCGTCTCCGTCTGAAATGACTTTTCCCCATTTACCCGATCTTGGCCGATGCGGCAGTTGCACGATCGGCGGACGTCACCGAAAGGCTGTAAGTGAGCCGTCACTCTGATCGTCGTTTAGAGAACAAGAAGGCCCGGCTTGTACTATCTACTAGCGCAAGTACGGCATGAGGATGCGGCCGCTGTCGGAGCAGCGGCCGCACGAGGGTCAATCCTCATCTCTGCTTGATATGTTTCCCGCTGTCAGTGCTGGACGCACGAGGGATCCGTCAAGCAAAAAAACAGATCGCAGATACCATTCAACGGGTCATCCACGCACTCAGGATATGATGTATCGGCTACCGGCGCACTCGCCGCAACCGGCTGCGCGGCAACGTTTGCAGCAAAAGGAGGCATTACCGCCGTTGCAAGCGCGAGGGCGCTCGCGGTCACTAACACAGACTTTTTCATTCGAGATATAGCTTCCCTAGGTTAGCCCCAGCCGCCCTCGAGGGTCTATATGACCACGCTGCAAGCGGTAAAATTGATTTTCTTGATCAGATCTATTGACCGAATGGATAAGTACGCAGCAATCGACGATCGGCTCATCGATGCGATGGGCGACGAGTTTCAAATTTGGCTGAAGCAACGGCTGGCCGAAGCGGGTCTGACGGACGATGCCGAGGTTAAATCGTCAACGAGATCGCCTGCGAGATCAAAAGCGAGATGACGCACCGGGTGCTTAGGGAGCACGGCATCCAGCTGTAAAAGCTCGGCCAGGCCCGTCTTACGGATTGCTGTCGCGAGCTCGCGCCATGACTCGATGAACAGTCCCACCAAGCTGATCGTGCGGCGCAGCCTGCTCTTCCGACGGTGCCACCGTTGCTCACTCGTGGCGGCGAGTGAAAAAAGCAGGGAAATGACTGACCATACGCCGGTGTACTGAAATTGTCTCCGCGGCGCCCGGCGCCATTGCAGTTGAAACGAAGAAGCTCCGACTTACTCGGATTGAGACGCTCAACGAAGAACGACAAGCCCAGCATCCTTTTGGGGGGCCAAGGAGGCGTGATGCTGGGGCCGTCGTAGGCTGATGCTAGAGTAGCAAACAGGCGGCGTTGTTGTGCACCGCCCGGCTTGATTCGTCAAAGCGGCCGGGACGCTCAGCTCCCGTACATCCGGACCATCCGCGATCCGTTGAAGCTCGCCCGAAGAGTTTGCGCGCCAGTTCGCCGCGGGCAGGCTGGTGAAAGCACTGTGACACCGGGCGTATCGCCGCCAGCATCTGGTATATCTCCCGCCTGCAATAGTCAGCGGCCCAGCTTCTCGTCCGAGCGCCGATGTTCGCCACAGCAGAGAATGGCAGCTTGCTTGTACGACGACCGACCTCCGGATCGCCAGCCGATACCCCTCCGTAAGCAGTGTTCTCTCCCAGGCTCCAGCCTTC
The DNA here is from genome assembly GCF_020194195.1 of Bradyrhizobium sp. BRP19. Lineage (NCBI taxonomy): Bacteria > Pseudomonadati > Pseudomonadota > Alphaproteobacteria > Hyphomicrobiales > Nitrobacteraceae > Bradyrhizobium > Bradyrhizobium sp. BRP19. The sequence goes on from NZ_JADYVZ010000019.1 coordinate 69,340, forward strand.
TGTGAGCTGGAGCCCGACGACGCTCAGCGCAGCTCAGGCAATCCGCCGAGCCGGTCCAAAAGGCATGAACTCACGCCGACGGCTCACCGCCGCAAGACAACCAGCTCACTAGATCCCCAGTCGAGCCATCTGAGCTGAAGCGTGCTCCGGGTCGGGAAGGGGCTGCCACGGCTGGCCAGCGGCGGTGCTCAACAAGGACCTACAGAACGCAGGAGTAAGCTTGCCGCGGTGGATCACGACGTTCTCGTGCCCCTCGGCGGCTCGAGCGTTCTGCCAGTGCTGATTGTAGCCGCGCTGTTCGTCAGACTTCACGTGGCAAGCGGCGAATTCGCGATCGCCCAGCGTTGCCAATTGCCAGGCATGTACCGGCCGCTTGGTATGGATGTGTACCCACATCGGCCTTGGCGTCCCGCCATTGCTCAGCGCCATGGGCTGTAGCTTGATTTCGAACAGCGTCCCTGGCTCTCCCTTCAAGGCGCGAGGTGGATCCACTGACGCCAGTTCCCCCGCTGCCCGCAACTGTGCAAGGTATTTCTGCGATGGAAACGCATAGGTCTTCATGCAATCGCTCGTGATTGCTGCCTTTCGCGCGCTCAATGACTTTGCCTGCCCCTGAACCTCGGACCCCATCCTTTGAAGCCGGACTATCTTTTCGTGCACTTCGGGCACCTGCGCAGCCGTGAGCAGGCCCCGTCGGCGAGGCTCCTCCAGCGCGACTACACAGGCCTCAATCTCGGAGGACTGCGTCTGCAAGCGCTTGATCACGCGATTCAGGACATGTTCGGCGTCCTCGGGCTTCATCTGGCGCGCTTGCGAGACGGCGCTTTGCTGAGCCCGCAGATCGAACTGCAGCAGCTCGTCCAATCGCTCAAGTAATCCCGGCAGTGCCTTCCTGGAGGGCGGAGCCTGCCACATCTGGAGGTGATCGGTCGCAGAGGATGACGCAGCTGCCTCCTCCGGCGTGGCGAGTTTCTTTGTACCGAGATCCGAGAGCACGATGACCTTGCCCGTCGCGGCCCCGGCAGCATCGGACCTTCCCAGTTGCGGCGCGGGCGGGCTGGCCGTCGAACTCCCTTCGCCCGCGGCTGCTCCGCGCCTTGCTTTGCCCTTTCTGCGCACTCGAGTGCCTTCACCCACCAGCGCAGTGTTTTCTGGCAGCGCAGCCCAAGCCGGCGGTTCAATCGTCACTTCCGTCTTTGGCTGCAATGCCAGCAGCCGCATGACATCGTTCGCCGTCACCCACGCACCGTCCACGATCTCGCCAAGCAACTGCAAAGGAAGGTCAGCTTCCGTTCCAGCCTCCCTCAGGGGCTCAAGCATGCCCCTCAGTTGGGATGCAAATTCCGAAAGCCGTTCCATGACTCCTTCCAGAACGGCGCGGTGCTCGGCGTCGAGCACCGCTCCTCCGCGAACGGCCTCGCTCGTCGAAATAAATGCCGGAAAAACATCTTCAACAAAGGTCCCGAGCAGACGCACCTGCCCGCTCTCGTCCATGAGGGCGGCTCGCACGTCTGGTGCTAACGTGCTCGCTCGCGACTGAATCAAGAGCTGCGCGAGAGCGATCCGCGATTGCAGATACATGCACCTGGTATTGAGCGCCCAGCCCGTATTGAGCCTGAGTTGGGCCTCTTCGGCCTTGCGCATCTCGGGCGTGCTGCTTGGCAAATGGGCGGTAGCCGCACAGACTGACTGCATCCGCTCGAAGCGCAACGCCTTCTTTCCCCACCAGTCCATGCAGGCAACATACTGGTTCGCGACGCCCGCAACGATGCGGCTCAGCTGGTCGGGCGGAGCGGTGTCTTTGACCTTGTCGAGCAGGGCTTCTGCTTTCTTTCTCCTGTTCTCAAGTGGGTACAGAATCTGGGTGGCTACTTCGTTACATTGGTTGCCCGCATCCAGCGTGTCGTCGCGGAGCCGGCGAGCCTGATCGTCGGGCAGGATACGACGCGCCAAATGGGACGGCAGATTCGCGTAATACTCCAGAACTGTTGAGCCTGCTTCGACCACTCGATCGATCAGCTCTTGCGCCTTTTCCAAGTTGCAGCGTTGCGTGGCCGCTCGACGGCAAGCTTCAAACTTCTCAAGCAGGCTGTCCAAATTTCGCTTTGCCGCCTTGATCTCGTTGCGCGTTGGCGCCGCCATATCTGAAGCCGCAGTTCTGTCTTGAGGCCCGGAGCGCATCCGCTCCAGGACGGCATCGAAGGATTGACCGCGTTCCCCAGGGAAGAGACCAGGCTCCAGGCTCGAACGGCTCAATTCCCCGGCGCTGTCGGCTCCCGCCGCCTCACCCTGTGATGAATCAGCTCGGCCAATACCTTTCATACTTCATCTCCGAATAGTCGAGAGTGCGCAGCCTGTCTGGATAGGCCCCCCAGCTGACGACTAGCTGACCAAGAGCATTCATCTGGATGCACAAGAAAGAAGATCTCGCCTTGTGTTCGACTTCCATCGCAGCTCCTCGTGTTGCTGAACTAGCCGCATCAGTGCCGGTGTGATCAGCTGGGACGTGACCGGGGCCCGACCTGCCCTGCCCGCGAGATAGTCCCGCCCCAATGCGGTGCCTCGGTGCACGCGAACTGGGCCAAGTCATCCCCAACCGCCTCCTGGACGGCAATTTTGGCCAAGCAGGAATGGCTAGCGTATGTCTATCGGCAGACCTGCGCTCGCAACACGCGTCCCGCTATCCAGCAAACAGACTTCGACCGAAGAGCTTACCAAGTCACCAGCCATACACGGGCGTGGCGAGACGCCGGAGGCCATCAGCAACAACATTCTCCAGGTCCGAACTGAGCAGAATCGACGTTGCGCAGCCTTCAAACTACATCTCGCCAAAGCCGGGCCGCGCCGAGGCCGGTTAAATCACACTCATAGAAATATGGCAGCGAGCGTACCAATCGCACCGAACATCAACCCTATCAACGAACCGGCTGTCGGCACGTCTCTAAAGAGCAGGAGGGTGAGCATCGGTTCCACTACCAGAATCGCTCCCATCGATATCGCGACAATGATCCAGATATTCTTCAGATGCATGTAGCCCAGCGCGTATCCGAACACGAGGAGGATGCCGCCGAACGATATCAGGAGAAACATCGGCAACAGCATTGCCAGATCACCGCCGGCCTTTCCAGATTGCCGTGAGGCAATCAGCTCGGCGAATATCGAAAGCGCTTCTCCAAGGAAAATCGCTGCCACCGCTACAATCTTCAACATCAAATTCATCAGCGTCTGCGGTCCCGGCTACCCAAGGCAGCCCGGAGACGCGGCATCGGAGTTACCGTGGCGGTTGGCTTTTCGGCGTCAGGCGCTTTGCAAGTCGTCCGCGCGCTACACTATCGCTCTTCACGTGTACTTCGAACATCTGCCCGGCTGATATAGATTCCTACATGCAGCCATTGTTTCGCGCCGACCAAACCATCTTCGCTGCTTGCAGAAGCGAAGATGGTTCAGGACGGCCCACCCCACCGCGTGCCGGCTGCCAGACCGGAGCGATCAGGGCCTAGGCTGCAATCCGCACGGGGAGAGCGGAATAGCCGTGCACGAAGTTGGACGCAATTCGCTCGGGTTCGCCGACAACCTTGACCTCCAGTCCCGCACCCAAAATCTCTTCCCAGAGGACTCTCAACTGCAGTTCCGCAAGATGTCGACCAAGACAGCGATGGATACCAAATCCGAACGAGAGATGCTGCCGTACATTCTTGCGGTCGATGACGAAACTGTTGGCGTTCTCAATGATCTCTTGGTCCCGGTTGCCGGAGATGTACCACATGACGACCTTGTCGCCCTTCCTGATCTGCTTCCCGCCTACGATGCTATCGGTCGCGGCGGTGCGGCGCATATGTGCGATCGGCGTCTGGTATCGAATAATCTCGGACACGGCGCTCGAGACCAGCTTGGGATTGTCGGTTAGTTTTCTCAGTTCGGAGGGGTGCTGACTCATGAACAGGAGGCCGCCGGTAATCGAGTTGCGCGTGGTGTCATTCCCCCCAACGATCAGCAGAATCAGATTCCCGAGAAACTCATTCGGCTCCATATGGCGTGTGGCGGGCGAATGCGCCATCAAGGAAATCAGATCGAGGCGCGGCTCGGCATTGATGCGCTCGTTCCAAAGCCGTGTGAAATAATCCAGGCACTCGGACAAGATTGTGCTTCGCTTATCCCAGCTGTCGATCGCATGCCCTGCTTTCGGAGTTCCAACAGCTACGTCTGACCAATAGGTCAGGAGTCGCCGATCCTCAAATGGAAAGTCGAACAACGTGGCGAGCATCTGCGTCGTCAACTCGATGGAGACCATCTCCACCCAATTGAAGGCATCATTGCGCGGCAAGCCGTCTAGAATCGCCCTGACCCGAGAGCGGATCAAGATTTCGAGTTTCGCCAAGCTTTCCGGTCCGACTATCGGACTCACGGTATTACGCTGCTCGGCGTGCTGAGGAGGTCCCATCTTGATGAAACTCTGGGTCCAGTGCTCGGCAGGCACGTCGACAATAGTGACACCTTGCTCTGACGAGAATGCTTTGTGGTTTGTGTCTACCGCTACGATATCCCGGTATTTCGTCAGGGACCAATATGGGCCATGAGGGCTGTCTTGACAGTAGTGAACGGGATCTTCCCTTCGCAACCGCTCGAAGCACCCCCATATGCTGTCGTCTTGAAAGCGCTTGGCCTCGCTTACATCCAGATTTCTTAGCGGGATAACACAAGCGTCGTCAGCTCTATAATCTTCCAATCGCCTTTCCATATCATCTCCGCAGATTCTGCTCTCGAGAGCTTTACGGATCCAAAGGTCGCGATTCACCGTTTTCGAGCTGCCGTGACGTTTGGCTGCGACGGGCCGCTCGAGCAGACTATCTCAACGTGCGGCTAGCCGACCCTACCATATTGGGCAGTTCGGTTTGGATTGACTTTTTCAGGTCGATCTACTCAGTGGATCGTGAGAGCTTCACCGCTGGTGGGACGATGGCTGTGCGCTTGGGCAGCGCAAAGCGGAATGCACAGTCATAACGTAGGCGCTGCGTTCAGGCGCGGCCGGGTGGCTACTTTTGTCAAAATCACGACATTCATAATCGTCTGGCTAGGACTTTTCAGGTAGATCGATCCAGATATCCGGAGCGCCATTCAGGAGTGTATCCTGATCCGGAACGTAGATATTATCGAAGACCCTGAGGCCATGAGCCGTTGCCGCTGCAACAATTATGAAGGGGAGCTTGACCTGCTCCAGGTCTTCGAAGCTATCAGCGCCAACAATGCGAACAAAATCGAGTTTAAACTGTCGGAACGCTATTTGAGTTGTAGCCGACGCGACAAGATCCTTGACGCTCGACGCCCCTTGGGCGATCTCTTTCCTCGAATGGTTGAGGGCCGTGAAGAGGCACGAAAGCTCATCAAGCTCGGATCGGCTAAATCTTCGCAAGCGCGACGAAATGGGCACTCCGTTCCTGTATCTCACGGTCGGCACAAATCGTATCTCACAATCAAGAAGCAAGTCTGCGACAGCGCGCTTCACCAGGATCGCCTGACCGATATCCTTGAGACCGAAGTAGCTGCGAGTTGGTCGCGCATAACAAATCCAGCGGATTGCCCCCGTAACGGCTTCCTTCAAGTACGCCTCAGGCCCATCTAAACGCAAATGATAGTCGCCTTGCGATACGAACGTTCGATAGCCAGGCGGGAACATTTCGGTGTCGTTCGAGGAAATCACGGCAGTTGCTCCCGCACGTAGGGCAAGTCCAATATCAGCGTCCAAATCGAAATCGTAGCTCCCACCTGGTCTAAGCTGAGTCTTGTTCGGGTAGACTGTGACAATCGCGACGTCATTCTCCGATGCCGCTCTTCTGATCAGTTCTGCATGCCCATGATGCAGGGCGCCTAGGGTGTGTACCGTCCCAATACTCTGACCTGTTCTCGCCACCTCCCGGATGAACGCTTTGCCTGCGGAAAGACATCCCAGATGCATTTTCTTACTCCAGTTCTTTTAGACGCCGAAAGAGTGGTCTGATCGGTCGGATCGCAGAAGGTAGGCCCTGGGTGTCGTATTGGCCGCGCACGCCACCGAGCCCCAAAGAGCTTTAACGCCCGCTCACAGCTCGGACCACCGCACCAAGCTGCTCTAAGCTCACCGACATTGTACGCCATTCTATTTTGCGATTTCCAAAGCCGTCAGGTCGAGCCTTCTCGACCACGTCTGATCAACGATGAGAATTCAGCCAGATAGCTTGATGGCTCGCGCGGCTGATCAGCCTTCAAAGCGGTCTGCAGTCCCGGACATCGGTCGGCAAAAAACGGTGGCTCGAATGTGGTTATCTTAGCGCCCGAAAAGTCGACCTTTACGAAGCTGGCCTGGAACGGCGATATCCCACTCAGATTCGCGTCGCGCAAGGACGATTGGTTCATGCGAACGTATGCGACGCGCGTTGCCTCCAGGTTGGTGTCGGTCATTCCCGCGGCGAGATATGCCTGAACGAGATTGGATCCTTCGAGATTTGCGTGATCCAATGCCATTGATTGCGGGGGATCACCGGTCATCATCGACCTGTAGAGGTAAGCCTGGGATAAGTCTGCATATTCAAGATCGCAGTCGCGCACAAAGGCACAGCGGCCACGAAAGCCCGTCAATTTGGAGGCTCGCATTGTGCTCTCTGTAATTGAAATGCTTTCGCCTGATGCCCGAGACAGGTCCGCTCCATCGAGCTGACAGGAATGAATAGAGGCACCGTCCAACACAGCACCGATTAGGTTCGCGTTGGACAAGCTTACGGACAGAAGCCGCGCCTTGGTCAAGTCTGCCTGCTCAAGCTCCGCACTTGAAAGATTTGACAGGTGAACATCAGCGAAGGGAGCGCTCAGGGCCCTCGCCGCAATGCGGCCGCTCACCTTTGAGAGTCTCAGATACGGAAGATGAGCGCCTTCTAGGGCGAGACCGTCGACCGAGGTGGGACGCAAGATCGATAAACAGTCCCCCTTTGACTGGAAGAACGAGCAAGCCGCCAGGTGCGCTTTCGTGATCGTGACTTGGCTCAGCTTGGCAAAGCGGAAGGAAGCGGAAGGAAGGAAGCATTCATTAATGGTCGAACCCTGTAATTCCGCGCCATCAAATACAGCATCACTCGCGTCGCACTGGTAAATGAGAAGTCCGCTTAGCATCGCGTTGTCAAAGCGTGTCCTTTTCATGCTGCAACCGTGAAACAGACTGCCGGTTGCATCAATTACACTGCGCAGACTGGCATCATCGAAATTGCAGACCTGCGCTGCAATCGCGTGCATATACGCAAAATCGAGCTTGGCCCCGCGGAAACTTGCCCTCTCTAGCCCTGGGCAGATAAGGTTTGCCCCAGAAAGGTCTGCCCGATCCAACTTTGCTCCGTAGAGCTGCGCACGATTGAGGGTACAGCGTCGCAACGGGAAATCTGACAGGTCGTGACCGTTAAAGTTCTCGGAGGATAGCTGCAAACCAATCCCAGTCCTTCTGATCGCCTCCTCGGTTCGCCTCCCGACAGCGGCCACTGCGCGCAGCCGATCGGCAGCTCGGCTCCAGTACCGAACAAACTCGCCATCTGATGAAAGTTTGTTTTTCGACTCTGACCAGTGCTCTGCCCCTTCATTTGTGGTGCACTCGCTATCAGCGCCGATTGTTTGCGACATGTCGACGATTCCGTATTGCCCGGATTACGAGGGGGCCTGTTATTGACCTCTTTTTGGTAGTCCTTGGAGTTACGCTATGCGATTTGTGGCGAACTCGTCGGCGAAATGGCGACAAGATGCGTCGATGAGACACCTATTGTGTCGGTGGCCTCCGCAGCCGGCACGCTTGAGCACGTCAGCCGAATTCTCGTCATGCGTGCCCACTGCCGCTCGCTGCCATTGTTTATCGAGACCGGCAACGCTGGCAGCGCAACGGTCGTTTGACAGTGCCGATATGTCCAGAAGTTGCGATTTGGCTCGTCAGCTCTTATAGGCAAATCCACATCGCTCTCCATCAAACCGAATGCGAAGAATTCAAGGTCTTGCTTCTTTTTCAGAAATGGACCCACGGCTTGCCGGCGGAAACGTGACCATTCACAGCGCTGCTCTCAGCCTTTCCTCGGCATTACATCAATTTGATAGCAATGACCGTGCCAGCCGCATCAGTCGTATTAATGGCTGAGTAGGCGTCATGAAATCGATATTGACGCCGAATGTTTAGAACCTGACAAACACGGTCTCATTGTCAGAGACCGCACCATCATCGCAAGGCTATCGTGAACGCGACAATTCCGAGCTCTTTTGCCAGAGAGCAAGAGCCGTAATCCTTGCGGGCACCCATCGATGACTTGCAATCCAACACTTGCGGATCGCCGACCTCACGGTTAGCGAGTGTTCGAACTCGGCTAGTCCTGCTCCGCGCGCCCGCCGGTCCATCTAAATGGGAGCCCGGGCCACAGCTGTCCTGGTCGAGCGATGATCGAGCGCGCAATCGTCACCAAATCGGCGCGCAAGGCGAATGCCCGCGATCGGAGATAGACATTTTTATGATAGAGGATCGAATTCGAAGGCATTCACGCGATGCCTTCTTCGAGGATCGTAGATAACTGACCTATCTCTTGCTCGCGCACAAGACGCGGCATGGCGGCGACAAGGCTCTTGGTATATTCAGACAGTGGATTACGAAATATCTCTTCAGTGGGGCCACCATCGACGATTCTCCCCCGGCGCATAACTATGACGCGATCGCTGATATGACGAACAACAACTAAGATCATGCGAGATAAAGAGATAACTTATGACCTCGCCTCGTTGCATGACGAGGATCTCATCCGCCACGCGGGAGACCACTGCCAGATCATGACTGATCAGGATCAGAGCCTTGCCCCGTTTTTTGGTCTCCTCGAGCAGTGCCAGCACATGAGCTTGCGCCACGTTCCGATTGTCTTGGGGGGTCGTTTGATGGTGAAGCCTGACGCCGAAATCACTCATACCTCGGGTCCGCGCGGACGTAACGAAGGGCTGCTCGAGCACGCGCGTGAACTCGTTCAGAACGACTTGTCCGAAAAAGCCGGACAGTTCGAGAGCCAGAGCAAATGTCGGGAGAACGAGTCCCATCGGCGAGCTTTCTCCGACAACTGGAAAAATGCGCAAGTTTACCGCGAACACGACGGGCATAGTTGTAGCTAGCCAGTAAGGCGGCGCGGTTGCCAAGAAGATTTGCGCGCCGCTGAGCAGCTTCGACCATATGTTGTCTCTGCCGGCGATCAACAGAGTAGTCAAGATCGCAATAACCCAAGCCATCAGCAGCGCGGCGATCGCCAGAACAATGGTGGGGCCAATCTGTTCTGCGATGATCGCCGCGACGGGTCGATGCTGCTGGTATGATTCACCAAGATCTCCATGCAGGACGTAATATGTATTTGCCGTATTGAACGGCGAGCGGTTGATCAAAGCCATATTTCGCATTGATCGTTGCGAGCTCGGCCGCAGGTGCCGGCCCGACGTCGCCACTCCTCACATTGATGACATCTGCGCGCGATCGCCGGGCATCAAGCACTGAACTAGGAACGTAAATGTTGCTGCAGCCCACACGACGGCCACACCGGATAAAATACGGCGCGCGAACCAAACAAGCAGGTTGTGGGATACGACCTTCACGGTGTCATTTCTTCTCGTCGAAATGAGCGTCATAGAAGACGGGCTCGCCCACTGACCCGTGGTCCAGCCACACGTCTTTCAGGCGCGGGGTGGTGGCCAAAGTCACGTCCAGCACCGTAAGGCCTATCACAGGAGCCTCATCCACGATCTTCCGTTCCGCCTGCTGATAGAGGCCGGTACGTTCAGCGCTGTTGAAATCCTGCTCCGCCTTTTGGATCAGCTCCCAAAGTGTCGGATCCTGGAAGCGCGATGGATTGAAGCGATTGGGCTCGCCATTCTGGTCCGGCTTCCAGGAAATTCGGAATATCTCAGCGCCGGGTGCAACCCAATAAAGAAGCACGATCTCATAATCGTTGGGCCCTAGGTTTTTTCCGGCGAAGAAATCAGCAGGATTGGTGGGTTGAAGACGTACGTCAAAACCGGCTGCTCTTGCCTGCTGCTGGATAACTTGCAAGGCTTGCTCGCCATCGAGCTTCAGAAACGCGTACGAATAGGAAATGTGCACGATGAGCAAATTGCCGTTCTTGACACGAACGCCGTTAAGGTTGCGCTCGGTCCAACCCGCCTGATCAAGCAGCTGATCGGCTTTCCGAATATCGTACGCATAGGACTGCCCGAGCTCACGCAGGTATTCCGGCGAACTCTGACTTAGCGCACCGTTGCCTTCAAATGGCAAAGAGCCGAGGAAGGATGTGTCGACCGCGACCTTTCGGTCAGTAGGTTAGGCAAAGGCCTTGCGGACGAGCACGTCGTCAAATGGGGGCCGAGCCGTATACAACGCCAGGCGCAGAGGGGTGCCGCCGGTAACGTGTCGCAATACTGGAAAGCGGGAATTGGCGTCCTTCCATGCGATGGCCGAGACATCGTATATAGCATCGGGAGCCGTATCGGACAGTCTGATCTGGCAGAAACTTCCAGCTGATCCCCTCAACGTAAGCCGGCCCTTGATGTTTCGCGGTGGCCGGCGCCGAATTGTAGTCGGGATTGCGGCGGAAGGTGACTTCCCGCCCATGGCGCCACTTGTCGACAATGAATCGACCTGAGCCGACAGGGTTCTCGCAATTCACCGCAAGGCCACGTTTGAGTGCCGATGGCGAGAGAATGCCTTGTGAGGATTGGGCGAAGACGTTCAGCAAGGGCTGGAACGGCACCTTCAAGTTTACCTGCAAGCTCAGAGGAGCGATTGCCCTTGCCGATTCGAAGCTATCGCCGAGATAAGGAGCAGCAGTCGGATTGCGACGATCGGGGTCATTGCTGAGCCATCCGTTGATATTGTCAGCGATGGCCTGCGCGTCGAGGGCAGTCCCGTCGGTGAACTTCACATTCGGCTTTATCTCGAATGTGTACACCTTTTTGTCCTCGGAGATGGTCCAAGACTCGGCCAGCCATGGCAAAATCTTGCCGTCCTCGTTGCGCGCAACCAGATTATCGCTGTACTGGCGTTGCAGATACCATTGTTGGACCCATCCTCCGAACAGGCAGGCAGGCTCTTGAAAATGCCCGTAACGAATGACGCATCCTCGCTTTACGCTGCCGGCTACCCCTTCCTGAGCATGAACGCTGGGCGACAATTGCGACAGGCCCAAGAGCACGACAAGGATAGCCGCCACTGTTCTTGCTTGACGGTTGGATTTGCCAGTGAAGAGCCTCGCTGACCACGCATTCGATAAATGCATATCCGGGCTCCCGAGATTTGGTGTTGAGGATGCGTCAGAGCGGTGAGCTAGCTGTGGCTCGTGCCGCCTCGAAAGGAATAGAAGTGCCGAAATGCTCTCTCAGTGTCTGTCCCAAATATTCTTTGCGAAACAGCCCGCGCTTCTGCAGGATGGGAACCACATTGTCGACAAACGCTGAAGTGCCATCGGTCAGAACATCCGGAATGATGTTGAAACCATCGACCGCGCCGGCGCGGAACCATGTCTCAATCGAGTCCGCGATCTGCTCGGGTGCACCCACAAGCAAGCGGTGGCCAAAAGCTTGAACGCTGCTGATGATCTCGCGAACCGTCCGACCTTGACGCGCCAGAGCTTCAATCGTGCGATGGTGACCGACAGAAAACGGAACATGATCTGCATCAGGCAAAATCTCCTCCGGAATTGGCCGCTCGAGGCTGAGCTTCTCGACCGCCACACCCATGCTTCGTGCAAGGGCGCCGATGGCGCGCTCCAGATCGATCAGTCCATCAAGCTTTTCTTTGCGACGAGCCGCTTCTTCCTCGGTGCCCCCGATACAGGTGACAAGACCCGGCAGGATGAGCGGAGCCGCAGGGCGGCCGAATTGCCGAGAGAGCGCACGCAGGCGCTCTGCCTCCCGCAGAGCCGTCGTCAAGTCCCCGGCTGCCGCAAACACGACATCTGCACTGCGGGCACCAAGCCGTAGTCCGGGATCCGAACCGCCCGCCTGAACGATGACTGGGTGACCTTGGGGCGAAGCGGGATGCGTCAGTGGCCTCGGATGCCGAAACTATTGGTATCGGGATCGAGCAGGCGGAATTGACTCTGATCTGCGTAAACTCCCGCGGCCTGATCGGCGATGACCATCTCGTCGCTCCAGCTCAGCCAGAGAGCACGGACGGTTTCAACGAAGTCCTCGGCCCGTCTGTAGCGATCCGCTCGCCCGACTTCTCGACCGCCGAAGTTTGCTACCGTCGCCGGGCTCGACGTCGTGACTGCGTTCCACGCAACGCGGCCACGGCTGATAACATCGAGCGATTGGAAACGCCGAGCGAGATTGTATGGTTCATTGTAGGTCGTCGACGCTGTCGCGATCAGGCCAATCCGCTGCGTTTCGCGTGCAATCACCGCAAGAACGAGGGTAGATTCGAGCCCATTCAGCGGTGGCTGGTGCGTAATGTCGAAGTTTATCGCGGGAGTATCGGCGAGGAATACAGCATCCAGCAGACCACGCTCCGCAACCTTCGCAGCCCGGACGTAGTGCTCGATATCGAAAAAGGCGCTTGGATTTGTACCCGGCCAGCGCCACGCGGCGGAATGGCCACCAGCGCCATGAACATTTAGACCAAGATGAAGCATGGAGTTAACCGAAGACATCACAACCCCTAATGCGGCGCCCTCTGAGCCACTTGGTGGGCCTTGAGGACAAGTCAATGTCGGCGACCACCCTGCCCTTTCGCGCAAGCCACGCTGAATGTGCGCCGGGCAGCCGATTTGAGCATGGATAACAAGCCGTCGGCTGATGTTAGAGGACTCTCACCGAAGAAGATTCCGCTACGTGCTGTGACGTTCTGCGCACGGGCGCAGCCCAAAAGAGCTTCGACCGCGGTGGTTGGCGATTGACGCCGTCGTGACAGCCAATTTCCAGCGGCTAGTTGATCCCACACGAGTACACTCACATCGGCGCTCCAGAATTCATCAACAAGCCAGCTGCTTCTCAGGAAGGAGTTCTGATGCCCATTCGCGATCGGAACGTTTGGACTCGCGACCGAGCGAGCAAGGATCGATAGAGGATCTTTAGAGGTCGAAACCACACAAACGCAATAGTTGAGTATTTCAATCTACTATTGTCTGTCGGCATCCCCTTCTATTGCGACGTCTATCTGTCCATCGCTTAGCCCAAATGGTCTCTGATCAGGTTCCCGAACACGCGCTGCGTGATCGCCAAATTAAAGTCGCTGCGCCGGCTCAAAGCGAGGAACATGAATTGATGCGCTCGAGAACACACGACAGATTTGGGAGACATTGTTGATCAACCGCATGCTGCCCCGTTGCAAAGCGACATCCGATCAATAATGCCGCGCCAAGACAACACATCTAATAATGCGATGAAAAATTCTGGATTATAGATGCCTCGTTAAGGCAATGCTTGGACGCTGAGCTTTCTTCTGCACCACCGTGGCGCCTGCTGCATTCAAGGATGCTGCGGATCTTCGCTTGATTGTCTTGCAGGCGCCGCATGTTCTCGCTTTTTCTATCGGTATGATGACCGACCGCGACTTTGCAAGAATGCCCGTCCTCGAGGCCCAGTTGCTTTTTGAAGACAAACGCCTTGGAGCGTCAAACATCGGGAGCATCAACGTTCACGACACTCAGTTGGGTATCTGCGTCACTTACCGGCAGATGAGGCCGGGCGCGCCTCTCGCGATGATGAATCGCGGGTTATCAGCTTCATCAATGCCAGCTCGAACCGTTCTGGCTAGCCTCGAGGTCTGCGGCCATCTCCGGCGAGAAAGATCACGGAGGACACGCTGCGCGCCAGCATGGTGGACGACCGCAGCCCCGGCGTTCTGACCTAAGCCATCACCGTCCTGCCATTAGCAACAGGAGTGCAACCCGCGAGCGCCAAGAGCCGCTTCCTTCGGCCGTCCCGGCTTTGGATCAACCCAGGAAGACTGATGCTTGTCAAATTTTCATGCGTCGGTGCCTGGTATCTATCGCTACTTTGACCGGAAACGCGCCGGGCTCGGAGGAAGGAGGGGCCGATACGACCGACCGCGGAGATTGCCCTAGGTCTTTTTGTTCAGCTGCGCCTGCAGGTCACACCAACGGCTTGCGCGGCGAGATGTTTATAAGGCGCGACTAACGTTGTGGTGCATTGTGTGGCGCATCGGCTGCAAGCGTCAACGGCCCATTTTTCTTTTCCGAACTGAGGCGCCCGAGCGCCAGTCCTTGCCGCCACGTTCTTTATACACCCGAATCGTTTGTGGCCCCAGCCACGGTTCAACGTCTCGCGGCCGCACAGCCTGTTAACGTTGCGAGTTAAGCCATTAACCGCGTGTTGCGGATGCCTGGATCGGAGCCGCACGCCCGGCTCTTGTTTTACGGCCAGCGCCCCGCGCACCGACGCAAGGCCCTGCATCAGCGGTCCCGACAGAGGACAATGAGCTTCAGCCACCCCAGCCCGGACACGAGCCCGACGGCTGCGGCCAGGCTAAGCTGTTCGGACCACAGCTAGCATCTTGACGAGCATTTAAAGGAGCTCCACTGGGAGCCGATGCAAGCTGGCCCAGGCATACTTCTCCACGCCGCTCAAGCCCACCGATAGCCGCGCTTCCGCCGCGCTGCTTCTCCCGGACCTTCACACGGCGCTGCCGTGGAGCGGATACCGACGATGGTCCCATCTCCCAAACTCCGCTCTGCAATGAACAACAGGCTCGCTGGCATACTCGGAAGGGCCCCGAATTTCTTCAATGAGGCTGGTCAGGTGTTCGACAGCTAACCCTTCTAGCATGGCAAGACTTTGTCCGGACAGGAGGCCGACTTGATGGCCCAAACTCTGGAACAGAAGAATGACTTGGATCCCCGGTCAGTCCAGCCCGCACGCCCTCAACACACCGATCCGCTCGAGAACAGCCTCGGTGTGTTTTATCGACATTGCGCGGGTCTCGGTTTCTGATCCTTATCGGATCAACTTCGTACGAATGATATTGACAAGGCTACCAAAGGGAGAAGGGTATGGACCCATTTGAGGACGTCAACCGATCCGAGGCTCGGATGCATCACCTCGAGCCGCGACAGGAAGAGACAGCGCAAGCAGACTTTGAGCAGCGGCTTAAAGAGTCTCAGCCAATTCCTCGCAGCATCGGCTTCACCCGTGGCTGGATCGAACCGGACGGTAACGGATGGTAACAAGAGAGCGCAAGCTATACTGGAGAATGAACGGTGCACGGCTCCATCCTTTGTCAGAACGCGCGCTCAACTTGCCGCAACGCTGACGTGCGCGAACATTGCGGAACTCAGAAGAGAAATCGAACTCGCTGCGCAAAGATCAGCAAAATGGTCACGAGTGAGTGGATCGTCAGTCGACCGCGTCGATAGTGGCCGCGTTTACGACGACGTGATGGCATCGTCATACCTGGAGCTGCAGCGCTTTCAAAACCACGCCAGTCATTGCAAACCACATGCGCTTGGACCGTCTAAGCGCGATGGCCCATTTGCGTTCCATGGCGGCTTTGCGTTACGACGCCGCCCCTTGGAATATCTGGGGAGGCCAACGACTTGATCTGGGTCGCGCAGCGGCAGAGCACGTGAGGGGCGATACCAGTTGTTCGCCTTTTGTGTCGCTGTCAGAGGAGGCCTCACAACTGCTCCTTTCGCCGGACGATGACAACGAGTATGGCGCCAAAGTCATCGCGGAAAACGCGAATGAGTTGCACACCTACACGGTGCCGAGGGTCACAACTTGGACGGCGGAAGAGATCGTCAGTATTCTCTAGGACGGGACTGAGAATGATGAACCCGCTGTGGCATGGATGACTGATACCCCGACTGAGGAGCGTGAGGTACTATTTCTGGGCGGAAACCTGGACGACTATCGGACCCGCTAGCGCATCTAATCCATATAGAAAGTCAGGAACAAAAGGCTGAGTGGTACAGGCTACGGAAAGGGTGATTTGCCTTTTCCGGCGCTCGGAAACATCGAACGCAGCGTTTCGCGCTACCAATAATACTCCGGTCCAACTGGCCAGCGCGGGCGACCGGCCGCGTTCCGCGCTTGGAATGAGAGTTTCAGCCCAAACCTGTATGGTCTCTAAAGTTCGCCCACTTATCCTCGGGTTGGAAGGGCCCGTGCCGATCATTATTCACTTTAGCTTTCCGTCTGGCCAGGTCAGGTTTTGCGAAGCTAACATGAGTAGCGATAGAACGAGGTAGTTATGCCCGCCGACCGCAGCATGGATCGATACAACGAAATCAGCCCAACCGATGGCCGCGCTCTTCTCTTCCGTTGGCCGCAATTTGGCTGAACGAGGTGCTCGTCGGCACCTCGGGCGGATGCTCAAGCTTTCGAAACCACGGATCGTTTGCTCAGAGAGCTTAGATCTGCGCCCGAACGCAGTTTACGAGCGGTGAGCAAACCCATAGCAGCCAGCCCAGATGATCTTAAGCGGGATCGTTCATTCACCTTGTGGCTGCATTCGGCAGTACTGAGATTTCAGGTGAAAGGATCCCAAAAAGAGGCGGATGAAAGATAAGAGCGCACCCGGGCCTAAGGTCGTCATCATTGCGGGCCCGCGGCTGGAGCGACTTGGGAATAATGTTCTTACGATAACCGCAGCGTGAGGACGTCCTTCGAACTCATCTGAAGCGTTCAACTGAGAGCCTTGGGTCCGCCCATAAGACGACTACCTGAACCGCCGACCTTCCAATCCCTGAGATGGAATGGAGATCGGCGGCCCTCATGAGTTACCTGAGCAGCAAGTTCGTACAACTTGATCCTCGTCCGACGAAACGACCGTCAGAAACACTCTGATCTTTCCTGACGATCGAAAGTATTGGTATCCGTGCGAAGGTGTCCGCACGAAAGGATTAAGTCTTCGAAGCGCCCCCTGCTCTGTGCTCTTCGTTACCAGATGAACTTTGCGCCATCCGGCAGTTCGCAGATGAATTCTCCCTGGTTCACGAGTTCGGTGGTCCCGACGACAAGTTTCGAGGCTCGCACCGTCAGCTTGCCTTCGCGGCTAAGGCTATGGCGGATGTACTCGGTCACGGCATGCCCGGAGCTGTCGACCGTTTGATGAGCATTGGCGAAGCTGATGCCGTTATGGACGGTCACCCTGAAGGCAGTGATGACCAGACCGGCTTGCGTCGCGGACGCAGGCTTGCCACCCTCCGCTGTGGTACAGCGGCTCATGTCCAGTATGAGCTTTACATTCTTCCCCGCCTGGAGGGCACTGAGCACCTCAGTGTATTTCGGCGAGGGCTCATCGGCTCTCGCCGGCGCGCTCACGCTCGCGGCCGAAAGCAAGGACAATAGGATCGGTAGTGCTCGGCCAGTAAACTTCATATGCTCTTCTCCCTCGATAAGTACCGCAGATTGCGCTTTTAAGGACGTCGTGCTCGCAAGCCGTTTGTCTGCTTCCAGACACACGCGCGCTCGCGCCGGTACAAAAGCAGCCTGTCGCAACGAGGCGCAAGTCGCCGTGATGGCTATTCCGACATCACAACCTCGTAGGTCAGGTTTGCTGGAGTGACTTAGCTTCGCGCGCCGACTTGAACGATTTGATGCAGCGTCTCCTCCGCTTGGAAACCACAAAACGGCAGCCGGTTGCGCTTGTCCGTCGCAGTCCTAACGGGCGAGAGAATGCAGTTCTCACATCTGCATAAGGAGACGATCCAGGAAAGAAATTCGACCAGCCGCAAGCGCCAGTTCGTCCGCCTTGCTGTGCACCGTCTCCCTAGATGACGCGTCCGCAATGAGGTGGTGGAGCGAACCTGACGCGGCGGTCCGAAAAAGCTCAATCAGGGGACCCGATCTCGGCCTGATCGAACACCAATGTCGGAAGGCACAAGGTAGCACCCTATTATGATCCGTCGCTTCGCGCGGCTTCCGTCCAGCTGACCGTTCGCGTCGTTGACGGAATCTATTCGACTCATTCCAAAGCTATTCGCTACCTGGATGCGTTCCATCAAAACAATCGATTTTGTCGATCGCGCCTAAAGCCCCATAATCTCTCGTGATGTATGGAGGCAGCATTCAAGAATGTCCCTTGGCAATCGATTCCTTCTTCAGTCCCTTTCCGGTCAAATCGGCTTGCGCGCTCCGGCGTCTGCATCCCAGAAGTTAGCTGTCCCTGTGCGTCACATAGAGGCATCTCGCCACCGTCTCCTTGCTAGATTGACACGCATGAGATCTCTGACGACCGTGAGGTCACGCCTTAAGGCCTAGCAAAGACGACTGCCTTCACACACTGTCATCGGCTTTGGCTCAAGCTACGCCTTATTGGACCGACGAAACGCTCATGACCCTGGCGAGAGGGCCGAGCGTTCCGCAGGTCGATAGTCTGGCTTCAGAGGTCGCCATCGTTTCAGAATGCTTGCGAGGTCGAGAGCACTGCTACGACCAGCGGTCAAAGCACTTGAATCTCACCTAGCGTCAGATTGTAGGATTTCCGACAGCCCCGCGACACAGACCAGCTCGCGTGTACCCTTCCTGACAGGTAGCAAGAATTGCGAACGTCTCAAAAGCACAATGCTAAGCCGCTCCGTCCCTCACGCTGCTGGACTGCTCCTCTCCGGAACGCTGGCGGTCGCCATCTGGCCCTTACTGGGCGAGACCCGAACATTCTGGCGCCGTGCACCCCGAAAGACGAAATGGTGCTGGTGTAGTCACCTGGATCTATGCGCGATGACAACCACGAGGAGCTCGATTGGATCGTTCGCAGCTTCCGCTGGGCTGCGGCGGACGAGGGGACCTCGGGCGCGACGGAACTTCAGGGCGGTCGACGTCTTGCGTGCAAAGAGTCGGCTGCGAGAGGGTGTTCTTCAAACCGGGAGGGGCATTGATCGTTTCGTCGAGCATCTCAGCCTGTGAAGCCATTGGCCAGGTGCGTCGCGTGATGTGGCTTCGAATGCGGAAAGACTTGCATTGTCGTGACTTCACGACACGACAGGCTCAACAGCCCAGCAAGACTGACCGCAGACCAAGACGAATTGGGGAAGTTTCCAAATGTCGGTTTCGCTCATCTGTTCAGTCACAAATCCGATCGTCTCCCGCGCTTTGGTTACGATTGCGCGTCCTGGCGCTATTCGCACTGCAGGCGTTGGCTCAGTGCACGCAAGAACGGCTGTGATCGGCCTGCGAACGCGTCAGCGAGCTGCCGCGGTTCAAACAGAATCAGCTCTCTTGCTCGCATGAGCGGCATGTTGAGCGGCGCCGAGGTCGTAAGCAGCCCCGAGGGGTCCGTGGTCCATCTGACGACAATGGACCGGCAGAGACGGATCGACTGTCAACATGTTCCGCCCTCTCGTTTCGGGCTGTTCAAATTCACACCAATCCAGCCGCCTCTCAGTTCCATCGAGCCCATGGTCAATCGTGACGCGCTCAGGTCTTGACGTGGATGGACGAGAGGCGATGAAATGCGAATTCTCCTGGTTGATCATCATGCGGACTTTGCCCGCGCCGTGAAGGAAGCGCTCTTAAATTGCGGCTTCGCCGTCGACGTGACACGCACGCTGGATGAGGCGGCGGCCGCGCTCGATTGCGCGAACTACCACATGGTCCTGGTCGAAACGGATTTGCCCGATGGAGACGGATTGGACTGGCTGAAGCAGCTGCGGCGCGAGGGACGGTCAATGCCGGCGGTGATGATGAGCAGTCTCAATGATCTCGGACGGCGGATTGCAATTTTCAATGCGGGCGCGGATGATTTTCTGCCCAAGCCCGTGTCTATCGACGAACTCATTGCTCGCATGCGGGCCATTTTGCGACGGTCAACGCAGATGATGGCGCCGGTAGTGACATTCGGGAATCTGCATTTCGATCCGATCGCGCGACAGGTCTCGGTCGGTGGTCGAATACTGAGAATTGCGCGCCGCGAAGTGTGCATTCTTGAACATCTGCTCAACCGCGCCGGCCGTACCGTGCCGCGCGCATCGCTCGAAGATAGCTTGTATGCATTTGACGACGAGGTCTCGACCAATGCGCTGGAAGTCGGGATTTATCGCTTACGCACGCATTTGAGCCAGGCCGGTGCAACGCTAAGGATCAAGACCGCGCGCGGTGTCGGTTACACTCTTGAACTCATTGGCGCAGCATCGGCTGCCTAAGCCGATCCAACTTGAAAGCTACACTCCCTTGAACGTCATTAACAATGCCGCCGGCGCTGATGAGCCGTCGATGGTCGCCAGCGGGTTGCAGTGTGCCGCTTTTCCCCGCCTCTGCTACGTGCTGTGCGCAGTCGCTCTGCTATTTCCGCTTGCAGTCACAGCTCAGACAAAGCGGGATGGCAAGGGAGAACCGCCACGCGCGGCGCCAGGCAGCACCACCGGCACGCTCAACCTAACCTCCTCACAGGGTAAAACAGTTCATCTGACCGGACCGGCTGCGAGCATTTTTATAGCCGACCCGGCGATTGCGGATTATCAGGCGCCATCGAACACCACGATTTTCGTGTTTGGCAAAAAGGCCGGACGGACGAGCCTGTTTGCCCTGAACGACAACGGAGAGGCTCTCGCCGAGCTGCGTGTTGTCGTTACCCAACCGATCGAGGATCTGCGGGCCGCGCTTAAGGCCGAGGTCGGCGACTATCCAATTCAGGTCAGCTATACCCCGCGCGGCGCGATCCTTAGCGGTACGGCGCCTAATGCCGATGTCGTCGAGACCGCCAGGAAGGTCACCGAGCAGTTTCTTGGTTCGGGCGCGCTGGTTGTCAACAAGATCCAGGTCGCCGGCTCATTGCAAGTGAATCTCAGCGTACGGGTGGCAGAAGTCTCCCGCAGCGCCGTCAAGGATCTCAACATCAACTTCACGGCCTCGAGCCCAAACGGCGCTTTCCTTGTGACTGGCAAAGGGGGCGGGTCCGGCGCGGCCGGCGGCGGCGGCACGATCGGGATTGGGTTTAGCGCCGGCAATACCAACCTGAGCGCTGTTCTCGACGCTCTCGCGAGCGAGCACCTCGCCTCAATCCTGGCTGAGCCGAATCTAACGGCCATGTCCGGCGAAGCCGCAAGCTTCCTCGCCGGCGGCGAATTCCCCATTCCGGTGATGCAGGACAACCGGCAGGTGTCCGTCCAATTTCGCCAGTTCGGCGTGAGCCTCGAGTTCGTTCCGACGGTTCTCAACAATAATCAGATCATTGTCCGTGTGAAGCCCGAAGTCAGCGAATTGTCGAGCGAAGGCGAGGTCAAAATCAATGGCATGGCGGTCCCTGCCCTCTCGACTCGGCGGGCCAGCACCGTGGTCGAGCTCGCCAGCGGTCAGAGCTTTGCAATCGGCGGCCTCATCAGGCGCAACTTCAACACTGATATCGGCGAGTTTCCCTGGCTCGGCGATGTGCCGATCCTGGGCGCGCTTTTTCGCTCCTCATCGTTTCAAAAACGTGAAACCGAGCTGGTCATTATTGTCACGCCCTACATCGTACGGCCCGCATCGAACCCGAACAAGATGAGTGCGCCAAGCGACCGCATCGCACCGTCCTCAGATGCGGGGCGGATTTTGACAAACACGGTGGCCCGGCCGCCGCGAGGTCGCGATGCGCCTCGCGCCAGCACACCAGGATTGACCGGCAGCGCCGGCTTTATTATCGAATGAGGATCGCCAAATGACTTTGCGACATCTGTGCTACCCGATCGTTATTGGAGCAACATTGGGGGGCTGCGCAAATACTGCCTCGATCCAGCCCGCGCCGGCTGACCAAGAGATCCGGGTCGAGCAGAAGAGTAGCGTGCTGTTCCTGCAGAGCCTTCGTGGCCCCGAGCGGCATCGGCTGCGAAGCTTTATTGCAGCGACCAGTCGCGGCCGGCGGGATGCCCTCCATGTGCGTGTCATCGGCCCACCCAGACTCATTGCACAGGTGGCCCACGAGGCTCGCGCCATGGGCGTTGCCACCTACAACATCCACCTGTCCGCTTCTCGTGTGGATTTGCCGGCTCGTTCCGGGGTGAGGATTGAAGCGATCACTTTCGAAGCCCATCCTCCGGTCTGTCCCTCGCTCTCCATCGTCGCTCCTACAGTGAACGACAATTCGTTCAATCCAACCCTTGGCTGCTCAGTCCGGAATAACCTTGCGGTTATGGTCAATGAACCTGGCGACTTGTTAGGCAATGGCGCTGTCATGTCGACCAGTGGTGATCGTGCAGTGCTTCCCTTCACCGCACTTGGGGCCACGTCGGCGGGCAACAGGAGCAATTTGGAGAATGAAACGCATAGCAGGGTTGCGCCAGAAATCCAATAAGCGGCTCGTAAGACCCGAGCAGCATGAACATCGGTTGGCCATTCTTGTCCATATCAGTCTTGGAATCGGCCGACGAGCCTCCTGGAATCCAATCTTTGCCCGGTCCTTTTCTTGGGATCGTGCAGCTTGCCGATCAGGTTCTGGGACAGTTGGGTCGTTGACCAGAGATTTGAGCGCATCGCTGTTTTGCGCGACGCTAAACTAGGCCGGCGGCAAAGACTGCCTTTGCAACCCTCTCGAAACACTCCATCGGAACGGCCTTGCCCATCGCACCCTTCCGGATCAGCTGACGCGCCAACACATGATCCTCGACAATGCTCAGACGTTGGGCGCGCGCCTCCGCCAGTAACTGTGAAGCCGTTTCGCCCTCGCCGCGGCACACCAGTACCGGGACGCCGGTCTCGCCCCGAACGTAGCGCAGTCCAATCAATGTCGCTCGCCCCGTCAGTATCACTGTCGCCCGATGAATGCCGAGTGGAGACTCGTTCGCCGACTCCCGGCGGAGCCTGCGGTGTTCACCCTTGATCTGCGGATTACCATCCTGTTCCTTGGACTCGCGCTTGGCTTCACTCTGCGTCATGCGCATGTCGCGCAAGAACAACCAACGCTGAATGAGCAGATCGGCCAAGCCGCCAATCAGAAGAGCGCCGGCAGCAATCGCGATCAGCACTTTGAGCTCTTTAAAGACAAAACCAAAGCAGCTCAAATCGCACACGGGCAAGTATACCAGTGCCCTCCAACTTGCGAGCACAGTGAAAACGAACGTAGCGCCAAGAACCAAAACTTTGACGATAGACTTTCCAAGCTCGACAACCGACCGCTGGGAGACAATCCGCTTCAGCCCTTTGACGGGGTCCAATTTCTCAAAGCTGGGTTTAAGCGGCTCAACCGAAATCGTCAGCCCGCCGCCGGCCAAGACACCGGCCACAATCGCCGCAGCAACCGCCGCACCTAGGATGGGAGCCGCGGCTGTTATAGAAAGGTCCATCAATCCGACCAACGCCTGCCGGGCCGCACTGTTGAAGGGCTGTTCCTGCAGCTTGTCGGTGAACCGCACGGCTTCGCGCCATCCGTCTTCGATCGGGCCCGCCCTGAAGCACAGGCAGCCGAAACCAGCGCAAAGGCTTGCCGCGGTAACAAAGTCGGCGCTGCGCGGGCTCTGTCCTTTCTTCCGCGCGTCCCTCAGCTTCTTGTGACTTGGTGGAAGGTTTTTCTCTTCGCTCGTGTCGTTCATTTCAAGAACTTCTCGAGCCACTCCAGCACGCCGTTAAACCGAATGATCTCTGCTCCCATATATTCGATCAGGAAGACGGCGTAGCTGGCCATAATGATGCCAAAGGCGGCATTCTTGATGGTCGAAGAGAGATCGTTCAGCTTGACTTGCGGCGCAAAGCGCCCGAGCAGCATGAGGGATACGTCGATCAGAAGCAGCAGAGCCAGCACGGGCCCGGCGACCACGAGGGTCGTATGCATGATATGGTCGAGAAGCCCGATAAACTCCATTGCCCCGTGGTGGGTCAGGGGCGGTAGCAGCCGATATACGGGCCAGATCAGATAACTTCCATAGAGGCATCTGACCATGGTCTGCAGACCTCCTGATACAACGAAGATCGTAACCGCGGCAGTCCCGAGAAAGAGCCCCATCGGGGCGGCTTGACTGCGTGTGGCAGGATCGTCCACCTGGTTGGAGATGCCGCGCTGGGTATCAATGATGTCACCAACGGCCTGGATGCTCCAGAGTGGTATACTAAGCAGAAAACCGAACAGCAGGCCGATAAATATCTCCTTCAAGCCGAGGAGCGAGACCGCAACCATACGGGTACCCGGATCTAGTGTCTGCAAGCCGTTCCTGATCTGCATCAAGCAAGGCAATCCAATCACAACCGTCGCGCTTGCGCGGATAATCCCGCTAATGTGCGGTCGCGTGAATACCGGAAGAACCAGCATAATGCCGAGGGCCCGGGCCCCACCAAGTCCGGCCGCAACGACGAACTCGACAGCAGTCTGAATCAGAGTTTGCGTCTCGGTAGGTGACAAGGCATCCATTTGAGCTCAGCTCGGCGTTCCTTCAGCCAATGCAACCGTCGCACTCACGTCGCCATGATGTGAGACGTCAAGAACTCTGCAGATCTCGTGTCCGAGCGGTTGCAGAGCGACAGGTCTCCCACAAGGCAGATGACTTCGGCTTCAACCATCCATATGACTACAGCCATCCGGCGCAGAGGTATGACCATTCGATGAGAGCACCGGCGAAAGCCGCTGCGCGCCTACAAGCCACGCTTCTTCCGCTCTCACCGGCCGCAGCGCGGTTTGGAGATCTGAGGGCCTCAAAGCTTCCATCAATTTCGCAGTCTATGGAGATCGGCTCGAGCGGCACCTTCATTCGCAGGCTCATTCACCAGAACGCCAGAATCGTGGGGCCGCTTGCAATCAAAGCAGTTCGCCCGTTCACTGCGTCGACAACTCGCCAGGCAATGCATCGAGGACCAGGTCTCAGCAGGTAATTCCGTCACGTCGTAAGCAAAACCCAAATCGAACGGATAGAACTTCCAAATAGGGTCATTCTTCCTCCGAATAAGGCAGGCTCACGGAGCCGAACAGGACAGTTCGGATACCTATCCGTCGCATGCTAGTGAGGCGAGCTTTCGATAAGCTGACGAACTCGCCCTTTTGTGGTTCACGATCAAGGCCGACAAACGCGCGCTATAGCTAAAACTCAGACAGCCGTGCGTTCCGCGCTCTAATACCTCGCTGTGAGCGCGGGGAACTCAGTGAAGATCTGCTGGGCTTGCTCGATCAGCGGCGCGCTCAGCACCGGAGCAAACAGAACGAGCACGGCGACGACGACGAGGAGCTTCACGGTAAGCGGCAAGGTTTGATCCTGGAGCTGGGTTGCTGCCTGCACGATGCCGATACCCAATCCCGCCACGAGGGCTGCCAGGAGCGGCGGTAGAACCCAGATCATGAACAGGACTAGTGATCGGCTCAGGTGGGTGAGGATGCTGGCCTCGTGCATCTCAACTCCCCGCAGATGCGTAGCTTAAGACCAATCCGTGCATGAGCCGTGACCAGCCGTCGATTGTGACGAACAGAAAAAGCTTGAAAGGAACGGATATCATTGTTGGTGACACCATTGACATGCCCATGGCCATCAGAATTGTCGTCACAATCAGGTCAATTGTGATGAACGGAAGATAGAGAAGGAAACCGATTTCAAACGCGCGCTTAAGCTCCGAGATCAAAAAGGACGGCACGAGGATCGCAAAATCATCGGCTGTTGCGTTGCCGCGCATCTCCTCCGACCAGATATGTTCCGTCGACGACAGGAAGAACGTGCGCTGCTCCTCAGTGGTGAACTTCTTGAGATGGGCGCGCAGCGGCTCGCTGCCCTCCTTGGCGGCGGTCAACCAGTCGTCGGCGGTTTGGTAACGAAGTTGCATATCGGTCACGCGGTTGTATGTTTGCTCGAATACCGGGGCGTCTATGAACACGGTGAGGATCAATGCAGCGCCATACAGAACGATGTTCGGTGGTATGGACTGAGTGCCGAGCGCGTTGCGGATCAGGAAGAGAACAACGGAAACCTTGATGAACGCCGTCGTTGTGACGACTGCGAACGTCAACAGGCCAAGGCCGACGGTCGTCGCAACAAGCGCGAGGATGCTCGGTTGAATGTCAACCATTGACCGCCAACCTGCTACGTAACCGGATGCCCAACGCTTCACCGACACGTACGATGTCGCCGCGGCCGATCAATTGACCGTTGGCGACAATGTCGACCGGACCGTCCAGCTGCCGGCCAAGCTCGAACACGTGCCCCTCGCTGATGCTTCTCAACGTACCCAGCGGGATGGGCCAGCGGCCGCATTCGAACACAAGCGTGATCTCAACACTGTCGATGTCGGCTTCCGAGGGCGGGATTGCTTGCTCCGCTTGGGGTCGTATCGTCATATTTGCATACCTTAGAGGATGGGACTGCAGGCGGAATGGTCCCCGAAGGATAAGTCTGTCGCCCGCGACCTGCGCCGGC
This sequence comes from Bradyrhizobium sp. BRP19, assembly GCF_020194195.1. Lineage (NCBI taxonomy): Bacteria > Pseudomonadati > Pseudomonadota > Alphaproteobacteria > Hyphomicrobiales > Nitrobacteraceae > Bradyrhizobium > Bradyrhizobium sp. BRP19. The sequence continues at coordinate 95,616 of NZ_JADYVZ010000019.1, forward strand.
GCCCACAACTTGTCCGCAACGAGGATGAGCTGGCCATGGGCAAATGGAATGACGTCGGGCAGCAGTGCGTCGCCGGCCTGTGCTTGACGAAGAAGCCTGACGGGCGCCCGCAGCGAGCCGATCTCTCTCGCAATCACGACCGGCAATTCCGAAGAAATCTTGCCTAAGTCTCGCGGTAATTGGCCGATCAACTCGCCTAACACACGAAACGCAGACGGAACCAGACCGTCAAGTGGCGCGAACAAGAACAGGCGGGCCTTGGCTGCCAGCGGTCCGAAAGTAACGTCGAACTCCAAATAGGGATCTTTGGCCGTCGCGTCTTCGATGCGGATCAGCTGCAAATTCCGCGCGAGCATGATCTCTAATCGAGCGAGCCAAGGTTCCAGAGCAAGTTCTAGAAGCAGCGAGCGGGTTGGGTCGGAAGGTAAAGTAAGGCCATACTGGACCATTGAAATCAGCGCCTCGACGAGAAGGCGGGGCAAGGACAAGACAGCGGTCTCGCCTCCGGCGCAAAATACGCAGTCGAGCATCGACATGGCATATGGCTCGGCCTGCCAAACAAGCCGGCTTATACGGATCGATAGCGGCTTATCGCCAAGGCGGCTCTGCAGAACCGTGCGTGGTGCGGCGACCTCGTTGAGCCACGAGACCACGCCATGCGACAACTTTACCGCTGGCTGAAATAATGCGGGTTCACCCACGGCATTTACCGACAGGTTCCACGGCAGCTCGCGACGTCATAAGAGAACAAGCCATCAGTTCGAGCCACCGACCGCTTGGCTGCGCGAACCACCCTGATATCGGAGCAAAACCTCGTCGTCGGCATCGATTTCGGCTGCACACTCCGAACGGACAGCGGTGGTGCGCTGGACATCGCCCTCAATCTCCTCCCATTTCTGGCTCGCCGCCGAACGCTTGGCCCATATGGTCCGCGCCTCATTCACTGACCGCTGAGCCTGGTCATGCGCGACGCGCGCCTGCTCACGCGCCTGGCGTGCCGATTCGATCTGTGCTGCCAGTCGCCCAAGGACGAGTTGACAGCGACGATCGAGCTCGGTCACGGACATCGTCTTGAGCGACGCCAGCTCCTGATAAAGTTCAGCTTCGACCTTGGCGCGACGATTCTCCGCGCCTTCAAGATTCTCAGACGCTCGCTGCAGCGCTTCGACCGCAATTCGGCGCCTGGCTTCCATGTTGGACAATTCACGAAGCGCGCTTCGCTCTCTCATGTCTTTCACCAGCCGCAATTTCGACGCTTGCACGAGATTTAGGCCGTCAGACGCGACATCCATGAAACGGTCTCCTCAAAGCTAGACGGCTCGTCCTGTCCTTGGCGCAAGAATGCGCGCAGTTCCTCGATCGAATCGATTGCCCGATCGGTCAGTGGATCGCTGCCCGACTTGTATTCACCGACCTTGATCAGGAACTCAGCCTCATTGTAGCGCGAGAGCAGATCGCGGAAGACGGATGCCGCCTTGCGATGTGGACCAGAGACGACCGCATCCATGACACGACTTCGGCTCGACAGCACATCGATGGCGGGAAAATGCTCTCGCGAGGCCAGCGCGCGCGAAAGCATGATATGACCATCGAGAATGCCGCGCGACTCTTCGGCGATCGGATCGCCCGTGCCGTCACCTTCGACCAGCACGGTATAGAATGCCGTGATCGAGCCCCGCTCGCCCATACCGGCACGCTCCAACAGACCAGGCAGCAGCGCAAAGACGGAAGGAGGAAAGCCGCGCCGGGTAGGAGGTTCTCCTGCGGCAAGGCCGATTTCGCGCATCGCACGGCTAAAGCGCGTCAGCGAATCCATCATCAGAACGACCTGCAGCCCTTGATCACGAAAATACTCGGCGAGTGCGGTCGCCATATGAGCGCATTGCGCCCGCTCCATTGCCGATCGATCGGATGTCTCAACGACAACGATCGTGCGAGCGAGGGCATCTCCAATATGACGTTCGATGAATTCGCGTACCTCGCGTCCACGCTCTCCTATGAGCGCAACCACGGTGATATCTGCGGCCGCGCCTTTTACGATTTGCGACATCAGCGTCGACTTACCGCAACCGGCATCTCCATAGATTCCGATCCGCTGCCCTTCGCCACACGTCAGAAGTCCATCCAGCACGCGAACGCCGAGCGGAAACGGCTGCTCGATGCCACGCCGCCTCATCGGGTTGGGCGCCTTGCCGCGGAGCGGACGCGTGTGGATCGTCTTTATCGGCCCCTTGCCATCGAGTGGACGGCCGAAGCTATCGATTACGCGGCCGAGCAGGTCGGGCCCGACTGACACCTCCTGCATGCGCCCGGTCGGGAGCACTTCCGCGCGGTGGGACAAGCCTACCAGATCGCCAATGGGCGTCAGCAATACCCCGTCCGGCAGCAAACCGATGACTTCCGCTTGAAGTGACCATCCGGAAGCGTGATCCTGCAACAGGCAAAGTTCTCCAACACGGGCCCCCGGCAACACGGCATGGAGCAAGGTGCCGATCGCACGCGTGATCCGTCCCCGCACGGCACGCGTATCGACATCCTTTGCTGCGAATCTTAGAGATGCTATCGCCGCATGCACATCTCCTTCTCCGGCCGATTGATCATGGCCTGATCGTTGCGTCGTCACGGATCGCTTTCCTGAGAAGATGGATTAAGGCTGAGACGCAATGTGCGGAGCTGCGCGGCAAGTCCTAAATCGACACTGCCGAACTCACTCCACAGGACGCACTGGTCAGGCCCCACGGCCGGGTCCGGATCAATTCTGACTTTCGGCCGACTATCCGTTCCGTCGAACGCCACGAATTCACGCCTTAGTGCATCAGCATTCACAGGAGACACGTGAAGGCATACTTCTGCGCTGCCATACCTTTGCTCGATGGCGTGACGAACGGTCCTTACCAACATCTCACCCGGATCAAAGGAGCCCAACAAACCGGTCAATATCTCAATCACGAGCTGTGGCAACTCCTGTTGCAGAACGGCTTTTCGCCGGGCCACATCGGAAGCAGCTCGGGCGACCAGCTGTGCCATTTCGTCCGAGCCTGACCTAAGACCTTCGCAATGGCCGCGCTCCCGCTCCTGCTGATAGGCTCTCCTTGCCCAACTGCGAACCTGCCGCAGATATCGCTCGGCTAGCGCGAGCGTCTGCACCGCATCGTACCAGATACCAAGTTCCGCGCATGGTATCAGCGGACCAAGCGGCCGTATCCGCGGGCTATCTGGCAAGTCTGTTTCGTTGGCCGTCATGCCGCTGGCTCCTCCGTGGCCAAGTGGGCCACCACCAAAGACAGTAACTGACCCGCTGAATTGTGGTGTTCGGCTGTTGGGGATTCGGCGGTGGTCCCCACAGGTAAGCGGAAAAGAACGCGCACACGGTCAAGCTCTGATGCGTCCTTGAGCCAAGCACCAAGGCAGGCACATCCGTCATGTTCAATCTGGCTCGCGAGCTTCTGCGGATCGTCAATCGATGTGGTTGCGACGGCGATGGATGAGTGTCGGATTGCGAAAGCATGAGCTTCCGCACCAATATTTTCGATCAGAATCGCTACATCGTGCTTTGACACAAGCTTGAGCACCGAACGGGCATGCCAGATACTGCCGGCGAGCAGGGCCGCCCGACGCGGATCATGCCCGAGCAGAACGTCCCTACCCCAGTCGGTTCCGTTCGAGACCAGCTCACTGCCCATTAGCAATTCGACCAGTCTTTGCTGCAGTCTCGGAGTCTTCTGCAGCTGCAGCACTGTGGCGGCCGACAGGAGCTCATCAAGATGGCCGGCAAACCGGCCGGGATGAATCAAAGCGGCAAGCTCGCGCAGGCGATCGGGATGCGGGTTGAGTGAATGATTTGGGTCAGTGGATGCCATCGATACGGACCTGCTTGCCGCCTATTTCGAATCGGAGGACGGTTTTTTGCCGGCGGACTGGACCGCTCGCTTGCTGGCACCTCTGCCGAGATTTGTCACTTTGCGCCAGGATTGACGAAGCTGTGGCCCACGTGTGCTCAGCAGCACGTAAGATAGAATGCCCAACACGGCGAGCGCACCTCCTGCACCGATCGCAATGTGAGTTGCGATGAATTTGGTTGGTTCGGCGGAAGCTGCCGTCGGCACAACGGAGACCTCATGCTGAGCTCGCTCAACCGGCACGAACACGACCGCCACCTTGTCGTACGATAGACCTTCGATGCTGTTGGCGACGAGCATCTTGATCTGCGGCAGCAAGGCTGAGAGCTTCGCGTTCGAGGCGTGTCGAATGAAAACCGACGCCGAGGACGGGGTTGCATCCTGTCGCAAAAGATCATTCTTCGGCAGAACGACATGAACACGGGCGGAGAGAACCCCATCGATATCGTTGATCGTGCGCGACAATTCTTCACTGAGAGCATAGACGTAGCGGGCTCGCTCCTCAACCGGAGAGGCAACGAGGCCCGCCCCCTTGAACACCTCACCAAGACTCTTGAAGGATTGGCGCGGCAAGCCATGGTCATTCAGCAGCTCGATTGAGTAGGCGAGCTGCCTTTCTTCCACCTGAATCGTGCTGGTCCCATCCTTACCGACCACACGGATGGCATCGACGCCCTTGCTCAGGAGCAGCCCAAGCATCTCGTTGGCTTCACGCTCCTGAACTTTGGTATACAGATCAGCTTTGCAACCGGCGAGGGTCAGCAAAAGCAGCAACAGGACGAGAGCATCAAGCCGCTTTCTTGCGGGCCGGCCATTACCGATCTTGTCTTTCGTCAAGACAGCCAACGGCCCGCTCAGCCCGCCGATAGAAGCTTATTCAGAGACGAACTGACAGCACCTGTCCCCTTGGAGATGAGCGAAACCTGGATGACGCCGCTGTAAACATCCCGCAGATTCGCCAGCGCCGAGTCGAAATGATCCGCACCCTCCGGTTTTCCCACTGGATGCACCTCCACTTGCTGCACACGCAAGACCGGTTGTGCGGCCGGCCCAAGCTGCAGACTCTTGGTAGGATTAGGCTCGCCGACGAGCGTCGGCGAAACTGCACCCGACGGAAATGGTTTGCCCTGGTGGATAGCAGAAATGCTCTGAAGGACGCGATCGCCTAGCGGGCTCGCCGGCGCTACTGCGCGCTGCACTTCCGGCAGCGATGGAGCTGGCGCGTGCTCGGTCACAGAAGAGACGACACCTTGGTTCGAGGCCACCTGCGCAAGACTCTCGCCAAACTGAGTGTGCGCCGGCGAACAGCCGTTAGAGGCACACTCTACGGAGTTGGCAGGGATCGACGTAACGCCAAACAACATGGAGGAAATCATTTCTGTCACGTGGTGAGATGAGCCGTTCGTTCACACGAATGGGCCGCACCTTAGAGAAGCAAGCTGACCAAAAACTGACGAGCATCTGTCATCTAATGATCACGGTTAGCTTCCAATTTGGGACGAAGCATCGGCTTCCAAATTTTGGGACAAATTCCGGTGCTTGTTCTCAAGTGTAAAAATAGCAGGAATGCTCATCCCACCCACAAGGCTGCACATCTTGAAGAAAGTTCTCTATGCTGGTGTTTTCATTTGCTTTGGCGTGGTCGAGGCGCTCGGCGCTCCCCTGGCGCTGCCATCGACGCCTTATAGTTACACAGTTCTGGATCAGGACCTCGCGGCCGCACTGCAGGAATTCGGCAACAACCTAAATATCAGAGTCAATATCAGCACCGGGGTGAAGGGTCGGATTCGGGGGCGAATGCCGGATCTACCACCGCGAGAGTTCCTCGAACGGCTGATTAATCTCTACAATCTTCAATGGTACTACGATGGGCTGGTGCTCTACGTATCCGATGCGCATGAGGCGCAAAGCCGCCTTTTGGTCTTGAGTCCAATCAGCTTTGATGCGTTCAAGGCGGCACTCGATGCGCTCGACATCTCCGACGAGCGTTACATCGTGAGACCCGTACCGGGAGATGGCCTCGTCTTCGCCTCTGGTCCACCCCGCTTTGTCGCGCTTGTGGAGCAAACAGTAAAAGGACTTGCGGCGGAGGCACAGGCACGGCGAAACCCGAGCGGTGCCGAAAAGCCGCCGCACGAGTCGGTTTTGATGCTGTTTCGCGGATCCTCCAGCGTGGTCATTCGCGAAGGACGACCGAATGACGCTCCTTCGCCGGAGGCACCACATCAAGACGGCGTGGTCCACACACCCGATGCAGGTAAGAAATGACTTGATGACAACAGATGGCCTCGAAGAGATGCAATGCGTCTGCTTATGCCCTCTGTCAGCTTTTCGAAAGCTACTGCTGCCATTGTCAGAGCGCGGATGTGTAGATGGCCGATGCCGCAGGGTGGCGCAATATGCCAGCAGCATCGGTGAGCGTGCTTTTCCACTTTAGCGCCTCATGCGAGCTTTTGAACAACTCCACGAAGTCCGTCATGCAAACGAGCTTCGTCGCATAAGAATGAAAGCCACTCCGCTGTCCAAAAGGAGGAACAGCATGGACTTCAACGCGCTAAGCCGGGCGGACAACAGCCCAGCGTCCCACTCCTCCTCATCGCCCGCCGGTCCAAGGGAGTTTGAGCGTGAACTAATGGCATTGCATGAAATACCCGAATACAGCCAGGACCTAATTTGGCAGGAACTCGGAGGCAGATCATCGCGTGTCGAGCCATCATTGAGCGGCGGCGAGCGGTCCAATTCCCAACAGCCGATCGCTCAACACCGCGCGGACGCCTCCGATTTCGGCAACGACCTTGTTTGGCAAGATCTTGAGCCTTGGCTCATGCGGGCCGGGTCACCTCACGCTGGACCGTCTCAAGCTGGGCCCGCGTTGCACGCAGGGGTTGCTCCGCCGGAAATTGGAGATTTCGCCATGGCGAACGGTCGTCGCGCCAAGGACGACTGGGTCTTCACTGGCCAAACAGCTACGCCCGCTCAGATCGAAATGCTAAGAAGCCGCGATCTCATACCTACCAGGGGTGTCCGGACAACAACGTTCACCATCCTGGGTGTGCCTCACACGGCGGAATGGCGAGAAGAAGGTTTTATTCGTCTCATACCGTCGCTGGACCCTTCCCTTTGGCCTGTGGGTTCGAGCGAACACTCGCCAAGCGGCTAAGCATGATGAAATGAAGAATGCCGAGTGCAGCTGAGCTTCGATCCGCTCGGGGCAATAGGGGCCGCACAATACCGTCGGACTCTTCGAGCATCTACGCAAGCGCCAACACTCTCGTGGGGGCAGGCGCGAGGTCGCTACGCGTGGGTGATTTCCACCATAAGATGCTGCGGAGACCTGCGACCTTGTTTCACGAATCATCGCACGTGACCATCCGCAGAGCGGCAGACTCGGCCTCTGTAATTCGAGCTAGTGGGCCCGGAGGCGAGCGATCGAGCATAACAAGCAAGGCAATTCCGATATCGAGAACCCATCACCGCCTCTCACACCATCATTGCGCGTCTCGTTGTGAAACCTCTGAGCGCCGTCAGCTTTTGGAAAGCTAATCGAACCTACCATGTGGCGTGAATATCTAGACGGCGATGTGCCTATAGATTGTAGCGGAACTGAGCGCTGGGGGCGCACTGAGCAATCGGAAGCAAGTGGTAGGAGCCATCGAAGCCCATCGACATTTCTTGCTCGTTGTTCGTCGCGATTCTCGGGCTGCGCCACATGACCGGCTTGTGGTGCGATCTCAAATCAGAGGACGTATAATGTCAGTCAACAACCTGTCACTAACCGCCAACTCGAGCTTGTCCGGGCTGGCCCCCGGACCCTCATCGGCGCGGGATCTTTCAAACTTCGAGGCGATGCTGGCTAGTTTCTCGTTGAAAGACAATGCCGATGACCGTTCGACTGCACAGGATCCGCCGGCTGCAGACTCAGCCAAGCAGCTGACGGAGGAACTCACGCAGGAGGTGCGGAACATCCTCCCGCCGGAGATCAAGGCTGCACTGGACGCATGTCAGCAGGCCCCCGAGCCATCCTCCGCGGAGTCCTCCTCCGCTGCGAGCGCCCCGAAGATTGCAGAGGCACCCGTACAAAGCTCCAGGATCACGTGGAACAGCGGCACGCTGACTGATGCCGAGCTGCAGATTGTGTCGGTGCTGAACCGACACAAAGACAAATGCCCGCTGGATTGGAAATCTCTTGGAGATTTGGCCAACGATCCCTCCACACCGCCGGATCTAAAGGCGGCGATCGAGGCTCTGCAACAGGACCCAGAGCTCTTCTATGCGATAGGCTCGCAAGGTGACGGCCGCTGCGGCGGGAAGATCAAAGCAGGTGATCTCTCCGGCTTCTCCGATCACCACCCTCAGGTTTCTGCTTTCCAGGAGCAGCGGGCAAAGAGCTATACGCAAAACTACATCCCTTCCGACGGCACCCGGAATGGCGAGCCATCGGTGATGACCCAGACCGATGCATTGCGCGAGCTCTATCGGTATTCCGACAACCTGCCTAAGAACCTGAGCCTTGCGGATTTCAAGCGGATCGTCGACGGCGAAGCTAAGACCGGCAAATGCCCGCCACAGGTCCTCGCGGCCGCTCAATACTTCCTCGACCACCCGGATGAATGGAAGCACTTGTACGGAGGCTCGATAGACAAGGTCCACAAAGAGGACTTCCTGCAGGTTGCTTCATCATCGATGAATCTCACGCAAGCCGAGCTCGATACGCTCAATACGATCAGCAAGAACCAAGACGCTTTCTTCGGGAAGGGTGATCTGACCCGGGAAAAGCTGGCGAGCATGGTGGATGACAAGAGCCTCGCGCCCGAGGTGCGAAAGGCGGCCTCCCAGCTGCTCTCCGATCCTGTGTTGTTCGGGTTGATGAACAACGCGATTACGGGCTACAAAACCCACCATAAGTTCTTCGACTTCGGCGGCGGCCATACGGTCGATTCCGGCAACATCAGCAACACCGACTTCAACCAGTTCTTCAACAACATGTCGGGTGCGAACCGCACCGTTCACCAAGTGAAGACGCATGCCGTCCGAACGCCTGCCGAGCAGGACGCGGTCGCGGACATGACGATGGGAGTGGCAGACCAGCCCGACATCAAGTCTCCCAAAAAGAACGGTGGCGCCTTCATGCACGCACTTAATGACGTGCTCAAAGTTGGCTCTAAGGTATTCGACTGGGCCGCGACAGCAGTCGGTGTACTTGGCTTCATTCCAGGCTTGGGTGAATTGGCCGATCTGGCGTCAATGGTGCTCGAAGCCGAGGCGCAAGCTGCAAATCTTCTTCACACTGCCATCAGTGGCGGCAACATAAAGCAAGCGCTGGAAGAAGCCGGGCTGAGCCTTGCGGCACAGGCGGTGGGCTGCATCGCCGGACCTGAAGTCAAATTAGCAATGCGAGAAGGCTTGGTGAAGCAGGCAATTCAAGAAGCCGCGACGGCCGGCGTCAACCTGCCGGTTTCGGTGGCGCAGTCCTACGCGGAGGATTATCTGAATAACCTGAAGGCTCGCATCGAATCCGAGCGCTTGCAAGCTGCAGGCGCTAACGCCTAGGCGGAGCGACGCTATCTTCTCAGGATCACGCCGGAAACGCTAATCGAGCTTGCGCGGCCTCCGCGCGGTTGGGCCTCTCTGCCGAGCAGTAGGTCGCGCAAGCTCTACTAGCATACTTGAGACCGCCTCCGAATCCGAGGAACTTATTTCGGCTTCTTCACTGCGTACAAACTATGTTGGCCGCACTCGATCGTTCGAATCCGACCTCAACTCCAGTCTGCCGCTGTGAAGTTCACATCGACTGCATACGCCGCCTGTCAAGACCGCGATGCATTAACACTACGCGACAGACCGGCCGCAGCCGCGGAGCCTGCCGGTTGCGCAAGGATCGAGAGCACATTGGTCCAGAGCGGGTAGAAGTCCGAAGGGCTCTTTCTCGAGTGGCGGGCTTCTGCTCGGTCTCCCTGAAAGTAAGTCGCGATTGACGGATCTGCTATGGGCCCGCCAGGACCGAGAGACCGCTCTTGGCCGCTGAATCGGCCGTCACTCTGGCTTTCCGCCTCGCTCCGACCCAGGTCAAGCTCCATGCCGCTTCGCCTGACTCCAAGCAAATTGTCGAAAGAGCTCGGAGGCATCGCAAGGGACGTGAGTTCGAGATTGCAGCACGTCGGCCTCAAAACGCTTTTGTTAGTGGTGGCTTTGATATTTCGCTATTGAAGCTTTCGAAACGATGAGCAACGTGCTCACCCGGTCAAGCTCCACAAACGATTGTTTGTCTTAACCATCTGATCTCTAGCTTTCGCGGGCAACTTGTTCAAATACGGTCGGCTGGTGAAGACATATAATGATGATCGACCATCGGCTCATTACATTTTCTACGACTCGTCAGCTTGTCGAAAGCTAATACTTGCATAGTGGAGGGCGGAAACTGCCTCCATTGGCACGATCGAATTGACATAGGAGAACCCGATGCGCGTTACGAGCTCTAGCGCCGCTGGGCACGTTGATGCTGACCTCCATGCGGCTGGCGGCAAAAGCGGCGGCAAAAAAGGATCTCACAAGCCTGGCGAGCGCGACGATCATGCCGGATCGCCTGATGCAAACATTCCCGTAAATGGCGGCGCGTCCATGGGCGGCAACTCGCAAGAAGCCGCTATGCAGCAAGCGTTCAGCGTCGCTTTGGGAGCCGTTGCTCTCCAATTTGCGAATAGTGCAATGAGCCATTTCGACGATGTCATGGCCGAGACAGAGGAGGATTCCTGACGTCGCATATTGCGACGTTAGGAAATAGGAGCCGCACGTCGCGGCGAAATTCGAGCACACAGGAGAATAGTATGTCTAAAAACGTTGGTGCGTCTCATACCTCGACTGCAGGTGGGGCAGCCGGCACCGCTACTGCTGCAGCCGGTTCCACGGCTGCTGAAGTTGCTGGAGAGGCGGCATTCCAACGGCAAATCGCCGCTCTGACCTTGACCAGCACAAAGGCTGCTGAGAGGGATGTTGAACTTCGCGTCGTCTCGACCGAGCTCTCGACCGTCAAGAAAGCGGCCGATGAGCGGGTGCAGTAAGGGATGAGATGGGGCGACGTCGCCGCCCCACTTTCCCCGGCTGCTTAGTCTGTGAAGTCGCACGGGCCGTACGGTTTTGCCGTACGGTTCCGTTCGCTGTTCAGGAAACCGATCGTGAATGAACCAAATTGCCCGCATTTCGAAGTGTTGTCAGGGTGTTACTCCGGGCTGACAAGTAAAATGGGGGTCGGATCGTGTCTGATTGGCAGCAGCCTCGATGCTGACTTAATCTTCGTCGAACAAGGCCTCGAACCGCACCATCTTCGTGTCACCCCTCATTCCAATTCAATCGAGATCGAGGCCCTTGCGAGGGACGTTAGGATCGAGGGGCACGAGACTGTTTTACCGAACGAATCCATTGTTGTCCCTCTTCCTGTCGTTTTGCATGCCGGGGCGATGTCCATTCGCTGGACGATCGAGGACTACAAACAAGCTGGCTCCATCGACCGCCGGCATATATCGCTCGCCTTTCTCGCTTTGGTCCTGATCAGCTCTGCCGCGGTTGGCGCAGTCTCATCCAGTTTTGTCCAGACCGATACCGCCGTGGCGTCAAGTCCGTCGTCCCCTGCTCCGGACATTGCGCCCAAGCTGGCGCTCAGCGCTCCTGATGCTCTGGCCACCGATGCAGCTGCCGAACGGTTGCAAAAGGAAGTTGACAGAGCGGGACTTGTCGGCATCAAGGTCGGCTCTGGGGCGGGCGTTGTCACCGCCGATGGCTCCGTTACGCCCGCCTCGCTCGCCACATGGCGAGACGTCCAGCAGCGGTTTGATCACAATAGCAATGGCGCTTATACGCTCGTCAATGCGGTGGCTATCAAGGATGAGAAGACGCCTCCCGCAATTGGGGTCCAAGCTGTTTGGCGCGGGAGCGACCCCTATATTGTCATTGCTGGTCAAAAGTATTTCGTCGGCGCGCTCTTGAGCAATGGATGGACCGTCTACGCGATTGAGGAAGGGCGTGTTCTGCTGAGCCGGGATGGCCGGCTTGCGACTCTACCCTATTAGCGTTTTAGGCCGCAGGTAAGGAAGCAAAGTGCCATGACTAGGCTGCCCCCCAATCCCGTCGAGCCCGCCACCTCTTTTCAGGAGCCAAACGTTGATCATCATGCATCTGCCATCACGCGGGTCAATTCTCGAGCCAAGTCCATCGGGATCGACCGGACGCGCGGCAATGATCACAAGAGCCACACCTCAATTTCTCGCCATAGTGACGTGCTGGATCGGTTGGTGGACGCCACGATCGAGAGCGCGCTCGAGCTCAGTTCGATCGATGCAGTTTCGCGCATCAATCTAGACGAGGCGCGCGCCCCGCCAGGTCAGATCGAGCCAAGCTCGGAACTCGCTTGGCTTAACGAGCCCAATCTCGCGCACAGTCTGCTCTCCTTCGTGACGCCGCGCTTACGTCATTCGCATGTTCTGCGTCCAGAGCAACACGGCCTTCTTCTGGAGCGTTTGGCTGATACGCTATCAGCCGCGCCAGAGGATTTGGTGCCACGTGAAGGGGCCGCCCTTCTCCAACTGGAGCTGCAACGTTTAATCCTGCTCCGGCAGAGTCACAACGGCTTGATCAAAGGCTAGCAATGGTCGGGCCAGACAAAGTGCAACACTTCACATCTACACAGCCGCCGATCGTTTCCGAACCCGGCGCTATCGAGCTGATCTCCGGGCCGGAGCGAGATTTGCTCTGCGTGCTTTCTTATGTCTACCTTGCGTGCGGACAGAGCGCCAAGAGCCTGGCTCTGTTGCGGCTGGTCGCTCACGAACAGTCTCAAGACATCGGCCTGCTCCGCATCCTGGCCTACGCTCTCATCTCGGAGCGTCGCGGTGACGAAGCACTGTCGGTATTGGACAGGCTTGACAAACTGGATGACGAGCCGTCTTCGTGTCCGCCCTTGATGCTGATGCGCAGCCACGCCCTGCGCCACGCTGGCCGCATGACCGAAGCGCAAGCCGCCTTCAAACGCTATGTTTTGTTGCGGGGCAGCACAGCTGCAGTCAAACAACAATAAGGCTTCTCATGGCCAACCTTCTACGAAATCTCATCACGCGCGCGCCGGCTCACCCGGATTTGATGGTCGCGTTGATGCTTCTTCTGGCGATCGGAATGATGATCATGCCGATCCCGATCGTCGTGATCGATATGCTGATCGGCTTCAATCTGGGGTTTGCCATATTGCTGTTGATGGTAGCCCTGTATCTCAACACGCCGCTCGACTTTTCGTCCCTGCCGGGCGTCATCCTGATCTCCACCGTCTTTCGTCTCGCTCTTACCGTTGCAACGACGCGACTGATCCTAGCCGAGGGCGATGCCGGCAGCATCATTCATACGTTCGGCGATTTCGTCATATCCGGCAACATCGCCGTCGGCATTGTCATATTCCTGATCGTGACCATGGTGCAGTTCATGGTTCTCGCCAAGGGCGCCGAACGGGTGGCGGAGGTATCGGCGCGCTTCACGCTCGATGCGCTGCCGGGCAAGCAGATGGCGATCGACGCGGAGCTGCGCAACGGCCATATCGATCAGCACGAAGCCCGCAGCCGGCGCGGCGCGCTGGAGCGAGAAAGCCAACTGCACGGCGCGATGGATGGCGCTATGAAATTCGTGAAGGGCGATGCCATAGCCGGACTAATAGTCATCTGCATCAACATGCTGGGTGGCATCACGATCGGATCGCTCTCCAAGGGCATGTCCCTCGAGGAGGCGATGCATCATTATACCATCCTGACGATCGGTGATGCGCTCATTTCGCAGATTCCGGCCCTGCTGCTGTCAATTACAGCCGCAACCATTGTCACTCGTGTCAACGGTCCTTCTAGACTCAATCTCGGCGCCGATATCGTCAAGCAACTTACGGCCAGCACACAAGCGCTACGCTTGGCCTCCTGTGTCTTGCTTGTGATGGGGTTCGTTCCTGGCTTCCCTTTGCCGCCCTTTGTCATACTGGCCGCGCTGTTCTCCGCCGCCAGCTTTCTCAAGGTTGGCGTGCAAGAGGGCAAGACCGCTCCCAAGGCCGGCGCCGGTCCCACCGGTTCGGCCGCCGCTTCCGCACAAGGTCAGAAGCAAACCGTGCCCGCGGAGGCACTTCCGATTACGCTGTTGCTAGCGCCGAGCCTGATGCAGGCAATCGACGTAGGGGAACTCGAGCAGTGCGTCGCACGGGTTTCGGCACTGGTTTCAGCTGATCTTGGCATCACAATTCCACGCATTCCCGCCCAAAGCGCACAGCACCTCGCCCAATCGCAATTCCGGGTGGATGTCGAAGGAGTGCCGGTGGAAGAGGGCGCCATTGACCCGACACAACTCTTACTTAACGACGACGTGGCGAACATTGAACTGAGCGGGATCCCCTTTTGGCAGGATCCAGACACGAATCGGATCTGGATCGAACAAGGCCACGCGCCCGCTCTCAAAGCTGCCGGAATAGGGCACCACCGTCCGAGCGAAATCATCGCCTTGCGCGTCCAGTCGACGTTGACACGCTATGCTCAGCGCCTGGTGGGCATTCAGGAAACGCGTCAGTTGCTTAGCCGGATGGAGCAGGAATATGCCGATCTGGTGAAGGAGGTGCTGCGCACGACACCGATCCCTCGCATCGCGGATGTGCTACGTCGCTTGCTGGACGAGGGCATCCCGATCCGGAACACCCGTTTGGTTCTGGAGGCGCTTGCAGAATGGAGCGAACGGGAGCAAAGTGCCGTATTGCTCACCGAATATGTGCGCTCCGTTCTGAAGCGGCAGATCTGTCACCGCTATGCCAACGCCCATCGTGTTGTGGCGGCCTTTATCGTCGAGCGTGAGACCGAGGATATCGTGCGAGGTGCGGTGCGCGAGACCGCTGTGGGTCCCTACCTCGTTTTGGAGGATCGGCAAAGCGAGATGCTACTTGCACAATTTCGCCAGATTCATTCGAGCATCGCGCGCAGTCAGAACCAGCCAGTTATTCTGGGCTCGATGGATATCCGCCGCTTCGTCCGCGGATTTCTCACCCGCAATGGAATAGACCTACCTGTTCTCTCGTATCAGGATCTCGCCTCGGATTTCACCGTCCAGCCGATTGGCTCCGTCAAACTTGCGCCTGGCAAGGACAAGACTCCTACAGGCGGGCATCGTGACCTCCTGCCTGCGGCCGGCTGACGAGCACAGGTGTGGGGTCGTGAGGTCGCTTATGAATTCATGTAAGATTAATGTTCTGCGGCGCTGGCGTAACTTTCGTCGCCATTCGTGCTCGGCCTTTCTCCCCATGCTTGCTATTGTGCTGCTCGCGGGTTGCGCTAACTCGCACACGTCGGGACTTTCACAGCAGCCGACGTCTACGGCAGAGCTGGTTGGGGCCAAGGAGGTCGATCCAGCTATGCGCGAGCGCATCTCACACGCCCTCGGTCGGGATGCTGACGAGAAGGCTTTGCGCGATGCGCTGAAGCAACGACCGGACAATGTCGATGCGGCAATTCCTCTTGCGCGGGCCCTACTGATGCGTGAAAGCCCTGATGAGGCGCTTGAGGTGCTCGACAACATGTTGCTTGCAGCACCCGGCGACCTGCGCGCACTGAATGCCAAAGGTGTTGTGCTCGATCACGAGGGCCGCCATCACGAGGCGCAAACGCTATACCGCCAAGCTCTGGCAATTGACCCAGAAAATCCGATGTTGAGCAACAATCTCAAGCTGTCGCTCGCCCTTGAAGGGACGACGCAGAACGGCCCACAACTGCAAGCGGATGGCCGGCACGCACCGCGCCGTTAGAGGTAGTCAACGAACAAGAGCGGATCGCAGCTGCTCGGTGCCTGTCTGTCAGCTTACCGATAGCTAGCCGATTATCAGCCGCCGTGGAGGCTCAAGACGTAAATATCCTGCGAAGCGACATCATTTCGTACAATGAAACCGACATGTAAACCAGGATCAGTAACCCAACCACACGCCAAGTGTATCCGCGACGGATGAATGAGATGACTCACGAACAATGGCTCGTACTGAACTGATGGCCAAACGTTTCCAGGACATAGTCTCTACTAAGAATTCGGCGCTATCGAATTCTTCCTCCGGGTCGATCTTCGATCGCAACCCCGCCGTACTCGCTCATTTCCAAGCCGCCAGTGGTTGATATCTCAAAGTCTTCAGTTTGCTGGATGAGATGAAAGCACCTCGACGATAGATCTCAGCGTCACTCACCGCTGGCCAACAACCCAGGCGATATCCTCCTGGAACGTCAGCTCCGGCTCAATGGCGACGAACCGCTCGTCCTCATCCAATCGTCCAGCGAAAGCTCGCGCAGCAGCGTTTGGTTTTGCTGAGGTAAGCGACTCGATGATGGCGCTTGATCCCGCCAAGCAGGGCAACGAGTGGAACAAGAAACAAAGATGCCAAATGCGCCAGCAGGCAGCTTGTATCTTTGCCGCAGCTGAAGACAGTAGCGCCAACGCCGACATGATTTCACGACGGCTGGCTTGCGCAACCGGCCACCGTTCTCCCTCGTGAACCTTACTTATTGTTCGATCGTAAATCTGCGAAGCGCCCGCTGCCGTTAACGAAAACATGCGGCCGAGGAACTAAAGTATCTCTCGAGCTCCGCGATCGCGCGTTCCTCCCATTCCACAGCTTGCACTAGTAATGAGTCCCGTTGGATTGGCCGAAATGCGGCGGACTGACGGCACAACGAAGCTATCGCGCGATAGCGGCGCACGTTTTCCATAACGGCCAGTCCGGTCATGTGTGGATCTCCTCCCCTGCTATCCCGGGCAAGAACTTGCTCGAAAACCGTTTTCGATCCGTTAGCGGTCGGAGTGGAAGGCGTGAATGGTTGGCAGAATCTTGTCGGCATGAGGGGGACCGATAATGAACGTCTTCCACAAGGCGCACATCCACCCGGCTCGGCAGTGCTCCATCCGGGCGCTTCTGCACCCCGTTGTCTCAGTTTATTGGTTGGATAGCGGAATGTAGAAATAGCTAACGGCAACGAAGCACGTTTCGGCTTGCAATCTCAATCAGATGACTGTGATCTGGCCTGTCTTTCGAATCCTCAGAAGTAATGAGTAATCCGTTTATTGGTGATTTGAAGGACGAAGAGGGCCGATGCTTTGTCGGCATCCCTTTGCCTCCATAAACAGCAAACGGCACGCAAGTGTGACTTCCTCCGTCTCATCGACGCTAGCGAGACTGAGCAGTTGTTTACCTCGCCGGTCGACAACCGAAATGCTGCTTAGAGACAGATCCTCTTAATCTCGCAACCCTAGGCGATCTACCAGGTCGTGTAGGTAATCGCATAACCTTCCGCGGCTCGGTTTACTTGATTTAGAGCGTTAGGCCATCTGACTGAATCGTCGGGGATTGAACGAAGCCGCTGGCGCGGCATGGTGAGAGTTCGGTCGTTCAGGGTCATCTCTCAGTGATTGACCAGCCACTTCGCTGTCTGCCGAAAAGACGACGATCTGATCCAGCATACCTTTGATGATCTGCCAAGTCATAGTTGGACCGCGTAGCACCGCCTCGATTGCGCTTCCACCGAGCTCGCAATCTGACGCTACGTAAGATTCGGCCGCTTCATGCCAATCATAGCAGCAGCGATAGATAGCCTATGGCAATATCGCCACGATCACCACAGGCAGCCGTTGATACTTGGTGACGCGCATTCCAGCCGTTTACAAACCTCACGTAGATCACCAGTACAAGTGATTTACTCTCCATTTTCGGCCTGCATCGTCGTTGCGATCCAAGGACGTCACTCGCTTGATGTTGAAAACGTTCATCGGTTGCAGAGCTCTCGCATCGAAGGTTCATTGCCCCTTCTTTCTGCCATGTTCGCACCCAAAGCAGAGACGCGCCGG
Source organism: Bradyrhizobium sp. BRP19 (assembly GCF_020194195.1). Classification (NCBI taxonomy): domain Bacteria; kingdom Pseudomonadati; phylum Pseudomonadota; class Alphaproteobacteria; order Hyphomicrobiales; family Nitrobacteraceae; genus Bradyrhizobium; species Bradyrhizobium sp. BRP19. The sequence goes on from NZ_JADYVZ010000019.1 coordinate 113,393, forward strand.
TTGCGTACTTTGCGCGCCGCGATAGCGAGTGTCTCAGGAGATTTCCATGGTGAAGCCAGTTGTAATTGTGGTCGGTGCGGACAAGGGAGGTGTCGGCAAGACGACCGTATCACGAACGCTACTGGACTACTTCAGCGTCAACAACGTGCAAACACGCGCATTTGACACGGAGTCGCCGCGGGGAACGCTGAAGCGCTTTTATCCCGAGATCACCGAGATCGTCGACATGACGACGACGGCGGACCAGATGAAGATCTTCGATACCCTGAACTCAGGGCTGTCCGTCACTGTCATCGATGCTCGCGCAGGCTTACTGTCCTCTGCGCTGGCTTCCTTGCGCGACATCGGATTTCTGGACTCGGCGCGGTCTGGCCAGATAACATTCGCCGTGTTCCATATCCTGGGATCGTCCATCGCCTCGCTAGACGAGATCGCGGAAACCGCGACCTTTATGAGCGGCGCGAAGTACTACCTGGTCAAGAACTTCATCAACGACACTCAATTCTTCCAGTGGGATCAAGCGACATACAATTCCTATTTTCACCGCATCAAACATGCGACCGAGTTGGTCATACCGAAGCTTAACGAGATGGCCTATGAGCAGGTGGAAGTCGCATCCGTCCCATTCATAGACTTCGTCGCAAACAAGGGGCGGAACGATGAACCTGCGAACAACTCCTTCGTGCTGCGCGGCTATGTCCGGCACTGGCTGGCAAATGTCTGGAGCGAATTTGATCGCATCAACTTGACGGAATTGGCCGGCGCCAAGTCCGCCACCCGTGCCGGCGAGAAGTAATCGCATATTCGGCGAGCTCAGGTCGGGCCCACGTACGAAACGAAATTGATCTGCTGGCTATGTTAGCGACCCCAATCTACATTATCTGCTCTCCTAGCCCGCAGGTCGGTAAAACCCTCATCGCTCGGGCGATGAGCGAGTTCTTGCTGCTGAAAAACGGCACAGCGCTGTCGTTTGATGTCAACTTGAAAGAGCCATCGTTGCTCGACTACCTCCCCAACATCACGGAAACCGCGGATGTGATCGACACTTACGGCAAGATGCAGCTGATGGACCCTCTTATCATCCACGATCGGGTACCCAAGGTGATTGATCTCGGATTTCACGCCTTCGACGAATTCTTCAAGATGTGCGAGGAGATTGGCTTCATGAAGGAGACGGCGCGCTGCTATGTCGCCCCTATCATCCTCTACGTCGCGGGCGCAGACCGTATCTCCTTTCGCGGTTATGAAATGCTGCGCCGGCGAATTCCGCCGGCGTCGCTGGTCACCGTCCACAATGAATTCGTGCTGCGCGGCGGATTACCTGATCCGATGGATGGCGAGCGGGTGATTCGGATTCCCGCACTTCCGCTGTTCCTCAAGAGATATATAGACCGTCTTGGCTTTTCCTTCACGGGATATCTGCGCAACGAGAAGGACTGGTCCACCGAGCTGCATCAATGGATCCGACGGAATTACAGCATGTTTCGCGATCTGGACTTGAGTGTGATGCTGCGAGCGTCCTATCGATCGCGGGGGACGGATATCGATAGCCTACGTTTCACAAGGACCACTTGAGATTTCGGTCTGCTCGCCATCTATTCGTCCGGCCTATGAGTGGTCGTTGACCAATGACTTCAATGGCGTTCGCAACGCGAACGCATGAATTGCGGTATACGACTCTTCGCTTGGATCGCGCCCGCACGGACCGCGCGACCGGTAATTGACGTCAGCTCATTCGCCGGATGCCGCATGTAGACACGCCCGTCCTCGAAAGGATCGATGACTGTCTTGACCTTGTGAGCAGCTAGGCAGTCGTCCGTGAAGAGTGGCTAAGCGATTGAGCTAGAATCGCATTTGTCGTTGTGGACTGTTTTGCGTTTGCAGGGGTTTGATGCTTCGGGCGTCGGAACCTTGCAATTTCATTTTCAGGATTCCGTCGAATCGCCAACCATGATTCCGTCATCGCATCGGAGGTGGCGATGCGACCGAAGAAGCACAGGACGACGGGATCGTGCGATCTGTTCCGGGCCAGGCTGGACCAAATCATCAATATGAAGCACGAGCTGGTTCAGCTCGCCGGCAAGGTCGATTGGGACTGGATCGACGGCGAGATCGCGCCGCTCTATAGCGAGAATGGTCG
>NZ_JADYVZ010000189.1:0-412 GCF_020194195.1 Bradyrhizobium sp. BRP19
GACGGCACGTCAGTCGAAGCCAAGCTCCTGCAATTTGCGCGTGATGGTGTTGCGGCCGATGCCCAGACGCGTTGCCGCTTCAACACGGCGCCCGCGCGTGACACCCAGCGCAGCCTCAAGAATCGCCTTCTCGAAGCGTCGCGTAAGTGCGTCCATGACGTCGGGCTGGCCCGCTTCGAGCATGGCCTTGGCCTCGCCCGCGAGCGCGCGCTCCCAACCTGCTGCGATGGATGCCCCCGCTGCAGAGCTTGAAAGCAACGTATCGACCGACGGCGTAACACCATACGGTTCGCCACCATGCGACGGCTCGCCGATGAAGGCGGGGCGAGCCGCGGCCTCGCCCATGACCGGTAGCATCTGCGCGTTGCCTCGCACCAGGTCGGCGGGCAGATCCTTGCTTTCAATGGTCTGC
>NZ_JADYVZ010000190.1:0-411 GCF_020194195.1 Bradyrhizobium sp. BRP19
GTCTACACCGGACCGGGTGGGCGGACGCGCACCGCCACCGCCGACTTCTGCGTCTGCACCATCCCGCCGCAGGTGCTGGCGAAGATCCCGTCGAACCTCACCGAGCCGGTCAGGACCGCCCTGGCGTACGCGGTGCCGAACGCCACCGGCAAGATCGGTCTGCAGTACCGCCGACGGTGGTGGGAGCAGGACGAGAAGATCTACTCCGGCATCACCAACACCAACCTGGATCTCTCCGCGATCTGGTACCCGTCGTACGGCTACCACGGCGCGAAGGGCGTTGTCGTCGGGTACTACAACAACGGCGCGAACGCCCGGGCGTACGCCGCACTGTCACCTGCCGACCGGGAGGCCCGCGCCGTCGCCCAGGGGGTACGCATCCACGGCGAGAAGTACCGCACCGAGCTGGAG
>NZ_JADYVZ010000191.1:0-411 GCF_020194195.1 Bradyrhizobium sp. BRP19
CGATGCGGCCGTGCTTTACCAGGAAAGCTGCAAGAAGGCCGGCATCGAGATAGAGGTCAAGCGCGAGCCCGGCGACGGATATTGGACGAACGTCTGGAACGTGCAGCCTTTCTCGACCTCCTACTGGGGTGGTCGCCCGACGCAGGATCAGATGTATTCCACCGCCTATCTGTCGACGGCCGACTGGAACGACACCCGCTTCAAGCGTCCGGATTTCGATAAGCTGCTTCTCCAGGCGCGCTCCGAACTCGACGAGGCCAAGCGCAAGGAGCTCTATCGGTCGATGGCGATGATGGTGCGCGACGAGGGCGGCGTCATCCTGCCGATGTTCAACGACTTCGTGAACGCGTCCACCAAGCAGGTGAAGGGCTACGTCCACGACATCGGCAACGACATGTCGAACGGCTATGT
>NZ_JADYVZ010000192.1:0-411 GCF_020194195.1 Bradyrhizobium sp. BRP19
GTTCCTCGCTCATGGTCTATTCGGGCTTTCGGTTCGTGCAGATGGCGGCTCAAAAGGGCCTGCCGATCGCAGCCATCAATCTGGGCCGGACCCGCGCCGATCACCATCTCACGCTGAGGTCGAAGATCGCTGCGAGGCCGCGCTTGCCTTCCTGCTGTGAGAAATCCAGCGAAGCTACGGTGATCTCCCGATAGACCAAAGGATGGCGTTCACAAGGAGGCGCTGAAATCGAGCGTCACGCCATACCGAGGCCTCGTGGCCCAGCGCCGTATAGAACACGCGCCCCTCGCCGTAAGATCGGGTCCAGGCGAGGGGCCAGCCATAGGATCGTTGATGCACGCCCGCCTTGCCAAGCTCCACCGAGTTTGGGTCGAGGCGCAGGAGGACGTGCGAGTTCCGATCGTCGAAGTC
>NZ_JADYVZ010000193.1:0-410 GCF_020194195.1 Bradyrhizobium sp. BRP19
CTTCTGGGCGAGTGCATTGCCCGTGGTGACAGCGATCAGGGCAAGCATGGCGGAGAGGGCAGTCAATCGCAAACGCACGGCAGTCATTCGTTCCCTTCACCTTGAGTGGATGCGTTTCTTGGAACTCCCATGGTGGGCATTGAATGCGGTTCTCGCATCGTCAGTCAACAGAAAGCCCCGCGGCTCGCGCCGCGGGGCTTTTCGCTGTTTTCTTGCACTGCAACCTTTGACTAGAGCATTTTCGGTTCTGATTGAATCAGAACCGAAGCTCTAGATTCTTGTTTTGACGCGTTTTCTTCACGCGAACCGGTATCCACTTCGGACATTGTCTCTCCCAAAGTCTCTTTTCTTGGTCTTCAGTTCCTCTTGAGTTTCGCCGTCAATTGCTGGGCAACGAGGGCGACCTGCCG
>NZ_JADYVZ010000194.1:0-410 GCF_020194195.1 Bradyrhizobium sp. BRP19
GCTCTGCCCAAACCCTCGGGATTGCGCGAGAGCTTGGCACCGATCCGGATCTGATCCACGAGCCGTCGGTTGGCGTGGTCGGCACCAAAGGCGACAGTCAGTGCTACATGGGTGTGACGGCGAAGGTCGATGCCATCCACCAAAGCCTCAAGAGCCGTATCGGAAAGGGAGCAGGCCAGTTGAAGCTGCGCCTGGTCCAGCCGGAATACACGATCGCGACGTCGGACGGCATCCGCAATGGAACCCGCGAAATGCGCTATTCGCTGATCGGGCGGGAAGTCACTCACGATGCGCTCTGCGAGCACTTGAGCGCGACCGGTCTCGGCGGCACCATCGCCGTCGTAGCCTGTGACAAGCCGCCGGTCGGCACGCTGGCCGCGCTGCTCGAGCACAATCAGCCCGCGATCATC
>NZ_JADYVZ010000195.1:0-410 GCF_020194195.1 Bradyrhizobium sp. BRP19
CCGCCAGCGCGGCGCGGTCACGGTTTTCCCAGCGATCCAGCCATTCGGCTTCTACGGGGTTCAGGAACGGGGCAATGGCCTCACGCCCGGCGGTCTGCAGCAAGCCCAGCAGCACCAGGCGACGACGCGCCGGGCCAGTGCCGCTCTCGGCAAACTGGCCGAATTCCACCTTGCGGCGCAGCACGGCAAAGGCCGCTTCGGCGATGATGCCGCGCTCGCGGTGGCCAAGTTCGTGATGCTCGCGGAAGTACTGGCTGACCACCATGTCGGCGGGCGCCGCAAAGTGCAGCAGGCGCGCAAGCACCTTGTCCAGGTGTTCCAGATGGCTGCCATGCACGCCCGTGCGCGGGCGCGGGGCGCTGCGGGGCGAAGGCTTGCCCTGCGGGGCCCGGTACCAGCCGCCGCCACCC
>NZ_JADYVZ010000196.1:0-409 GCF_020194195.1 Bradyrhizobium sp. BRP19
AATCGATAGCGGCACGCGACTGGGCTGGCGTCTTGGGCTGCTTGTACATGATGATGAACGTGGTCGCGGTTACAGGGTATGCATCCGGGCCACTCGCATCGGTCATAACCAAGTCGAAATCCTGCGCCTTGGACCAGTCCGCCGTCGCGGCTGCTGCCTGAAACGACTTGGCGTTCGGCTCGACGTAGTTTCCGGCCTTGTTCTGAATGGAGCCGTACGTCATCTTGTTCTGCAGGACATACGCGTACTCCACGTAGCCGATGGAGTTCTTCAGACGGTTCACGTAGGCAGCGACGCCTTCATTGCCCTTGCCGCCGACGCCGACGGGCCACGCGACCGACGTGCCTTCACCGACCTTGGATTTCCACTCGGGGCTCACCTTCGACAAGTAGTTCACCCAGTTGAAGGT
>NZ_JADYVZ010000197.1:0-408 GCF_020194195.1 Bradyrhizobium sp. BRP19
CACCTGGTGCGTCAACAGCTGGAGATATTACGTTTGATGTTTTACAGCGATGCTATCGTGATGAATTCAAAGGATGGGAACCCAAGATTAAAGCAATGGTGCCGTCATTTGGTTATCGTTTAACAGATCATGAGGATTTATATCACAAAATTAATGAAGAAGTAACTAAGTATTTACAAGTTAATTAATAAACAAAACGGTAATGTCTTTTTAATGTGATAGACATTACCGTTTTTGAGTGGTTGTTTTTATTATCAGTGCTTTATATTTAGAAGCTTATCTTGATTGAAGTCATTTAAAAGTTTTGAAGAATTTATACCTGTCTGTATCGTTTTAAACCAACAATATTTAAGATAATAAAGGCCATGATAAAAATCATTAGAATTAGTAAATCGAACCATATATTAC
>NZ_JADYVZ010000198.1:0-408 GCF_020194195.1 Bradyrhizobium sp. BRP19
CCGCTATTCCGAAGGCTTAGAAATCATTAACAGCAAATTTGGGCCCGAGATCGCTGAAGGTCGCGTTGTGATCTGCCAGGGCACGTCGCTCGATATGCTGTCGCAGTTCGATGATGAGACCTTCGACTGGATCTACATCGATACCGATCACTCATTTGCGCTGACGTGGGACGAGCTGGTGCTGGCGGATCGCAAAGTGAAGCAGGATGGCCGCATTGCCGGGCACGATTTCTGTACTGGAAACACGGTCAAACCCGTCGTCTATGGGGTTGTCGAGGCGGTCAATAAATTCTGTGTCGAATATGGCTGGCGCTTCGAATTTCTGACACTCGAACCAGATGCGCACTTTTCGTACTGCCTCAAGCGTATCGGCACATCGTGATAGGCGTCAGCAGCTTAGGTATCGAT